>JBAZYX010000195.1:0-2582 GCA_041659105.1 Acidimicrobiia bacterium | reverse complement strand
GGAGATGACCGTTCGGTACCGCTGCCGCGGGTGCGGAAACCTGACCCGCTTCGACGTGGTGGCCACCCGGCGGACCCGGGCGTTCCACCACTTCAGCGTGGGTGGCGACCTCAGCGTGGAGGACGAGGTCGTCCTCGACGAGCACATCGATGCTGTCGAGTGCCGCTGGTGCGGCGCCTCGGGCGACTCGATCGAGGAGCTCCCGGTCGGTGCCGACGTCGAGGCCGGGGCCGAAGCCGCCCCGCCGGCCGGCGGCTGAGCGCGCCCGCCGGGCCCGGCCGCAATTCCTCCGTCCCGGCCCGCCGGGCGGGCATTGTGGGTGGCGCATGACGCGCGCCGCCGTCCCCGACGCCCTGCTCGCCCCGCTGCTCGACGCCGCGGCCGAGGTGCTGCGCGACCTGCCCGCGGCCGACGTCCCGGCCGCGCTGCGGCCCCTCGCCGGCTTCGACCGCCGAGGCCTCGCCAACGCCACCGCCCGCCAGCAGCTGCGGCGGGCGTTCGACCACGACGCGGGGTTCCGGGCCGCGGTCGCCGCCGCGTTCTGCGCGCGACCCGAGGTGCGCGTGGTGCTCGACGGGTGGGACCCCGCGCGCGCGGCCGAGTCGGCCGCCGACGCCGCCGACCGCGACGACCTCCCGTGGTGGGCGTCGGCGATCTACGCGGCCGAGCCCGACGGTGCCGACTTCGGGCTGGGCGTGGCCTGCAGCGAGGACCGCAACCGCCGGTCGGCCCGCACGCTGCTCGACGACGCGCGCGCGGGTGCGGCGCGCCTGGTCACCGCCGAGGAGGCGCGCCGGCGGGCCGAGGCGGCCCTCGCGGAGGTGCGGGCCGAGCTGGCCCGGGCCGACGGTGACCTGCGGGACGAGCGGCGCGGGCGCCGCGAGCGCGAGGAGGGCGCGGACCGGGTGGCGGAGGAAGCCGCCCGCGCGGTGCGCGAAGCGGAGGCCGCGCTCGACCGCTCGCGGCGCGACGGCGAGCTGGCCGAGGCCCGGGCCCGGCGTGAGTCGGAGCGGGCCCGCGAGGCCGAGCGCCGCCTGCGCGAGCGGTCCCGCGACGTCGCCCCGCCCGCGGTCTCGCCGGGTGGTGCCGCCAACGCGACCGCGCTCGCCGATGCGGCCCGCACCGCGCGCGAGCTCACGGCCCGGCTCGAGGCGCTGTCCGCCGCGGCGCTGTCCGCCGCGGCGCGGCCACCCGCGCCGGCACCGCCGGTCCCCGCGAGCCCGCCCGCCCCACCGCGCACGGAGCCGGCCGTCTCGTCGCGCCGCGCGTCGGCGCCGTGCCCGCCGGGCCGGCGGGCCGAGGAGCCCGAGGCGGTGGAGGCGATGCTGCGGGCGCCGGGGCTCGTGCTCCTGGTCGACGGCTACAACGTGTCGATGTCCGGGTGGCCGGGTGTCGCGGTGGCCCAGCAGCGCGACCAGCTGGTGTCCGCGCTCGTGCGGCTCCACCTCCGGGTGCGCTCCCACGCGGTGGTGGTGTTCGACGGCGCCGACGTGGAGGGCGTGCCGCCCCGCCGGACCCCGGGGGTGCGGGTCGTGTTCTCGCCCGCGGGTCGCGCGGCGGATCCCGTGATCATCGAGCACCTGCGGGACCTCCCGACCCGGGTTCCGGTCCTGGTCGCGTCGAGCGACGGGTGGGTGCGGGACGAGGCCCGGCGCGACGGCGCCACCGTGATCCCGGCCGACGCGCTGCTCGCGGTCCTGCGCCGCTGAGGCGGGCGGGATCCCGGTTTGACGTCGTCGATCCGGATCAACCAAGATCCATATCGATGACGACCGATGTGCAGGCCCGGCTCGACGATGCCGTGCTCCGGGCCCTGGCCGACCCCAACCGTCGGGCCATCGTCGAGCGCCTCGCCGGTGAGCAGCTCTGCGTGTGCCACCTCGTGGCCGACCTCGACCTGCCCCAGCCCCTGGTGAGCCATCACCTGCGCATCCTGCGGGAGGCGGGGCTGGTGGAGGGCGAGCGCTTCCGCTACTGGACGTACTACCGCCTGCGCCCCGCGGCGATCGCGGCGTTGGCCACGTCGCTCGCCGCGCTCGCGGCCGCCGCGCCCGCGCCGGACGACCGGCGGCGGCCGTGCTGCTGAGCCTCACTGCCGCTCGGCGGCTCGTCGCCGAGTTCGTGGGCACCGCCTTCCTCGGACTGGCCGTGGTGGGCTCCGGGATCGCGGCGCAGGAGCTCAGCCCGGGCAACACCGGCCTCCAGCTCCTCGAGAACGCGATCGCGACCGGGGGCGCGCTCGTCGCGATCATCCTCATGGTCGGTCCGGTGTCGGGCGCGCACCTGAACCCGGTCGTGTCGATCGCCGACCGCGTCTTCGGCGGCATCTCGAGCCGGGCCGCCGCGGGGTACGTGGTCGCGCAGGTGGCCGGCGCGGTCGTCGGGGTGATCCTCGCGAACGTGATCTTCGACCTGTCGGCGGTCGATTGGTCCACCACGGCGCGCGACAGCGGCCCGCACCTCGTCTCCGAGGTGCTCGCCACCATCGGCCTGCTGCTGGTGATCTTCGGGGTCGTCCGCTCGGGCCGGGCGTTGCTCGCCCCGTTCGCGGTGGCCGCCTACATCACCGGTGCGTACTTCTT
>JBAZYX010000194.1:0-2730 GCA_041659105.1 Acidimicrobiia bacterium | reverse complement strand
CTAGGCCGCTGGGCTCAGCGGCCGCAGTCCACCGCAATCTCGAGAGCCGCGCAGACGTCCCGCATCCGGTCATCGCTCAGGCGGCCGAGGCGCTCCACCAGCGATCCGATCGCGACGCTCTCGACCGAGTCGAGGTTGATGGCCGAGCGCCGCGTGATCGGATCGTCCCCCGGTTCGAGGACAACTTCACTGGCCAGTCCTCGGACGGTGGTTGTGCACGGTGCGATCAGCGTGCGCCGCAGCCTCGGGATCGCGGCGTCCCTCGAGAGTACGACGACGGGTCGCCTTCCGATGTCGGCGAGTTCGCACCACCACAGCTCCCCCCGCCGGGGTACGGCCGTCACGAGGCGGCGGCGGCGGCTTCGCGGAACGACGCCAGGTCTCCCCACTCGTCTGCCTCGTCGAGTGGATGTTCGTCGTAGGCCGCGTAGTCGGCGTCGATCTGTCCGGCGCGGTGGTGGCGGAGCAGCGCGGCAAGCGCTTCATCGAGCAGGGACGCGTCAGTTGCGCCGGCCCGAAGCTCGCGCGCCTGGGTCAGAAGGTCGTCGTCCACCGTGGTGCTCACGCGGGTTCGAGGCATGCCACAACTATGCCATTGGAGTGGCATCAGCACAACGGAGGCGTTCACGCATCCGCGCCCGTGGCAGGCTTGCATGATTGCAAAGATCCGGCATACTCTTTGCAATCATGCAGGCCACCAAGGCGGCCGAGGTCATCCCGTTCCCCCAGCTCGCGGAGCGCTTGCCGCTGCCGCCGCCGGCCTCGCTGGATCCGGTGCTGGACGCGACGTTGGAGTGCTTGTCCCGGCACGGGTTGTCGAAGACCTCGTTGAGCGACATCGCCCGGGAGATGGGGGTGGCGCCGAGCACCGTCTACCGCAAGGTCGGCTCGGTGGAGAACGCGGCCCTGCTCGTCATCGCGCGGGACGGACAGCGCTTCCTCGATCGAATGCCCGAGCTGATCGCCGGTGTCGAGGGCGCTCGCATGGTCACCGTGTTCCTGGCGGAGGGCATCGAGGCGTTCACGAACCACCCGTTGGTCGCCAAGGTGCTACGTGACGAGATCGACTGGGTCGGGCGGCTGGTGACGAGGCGGCTCGACTCGATGGTGGCCCAGGCCGCCGAGATCGCGGCGCCGATCCTCGAGACGGCCATGGCGACAGGGATCATCCGCCGTCAGGACCCGGTGGCCTTGGCGCACTGGATCACCCGGATCGGCATGGTGTCGATCATCTCGCCGCCGCCCGGCGATCTACGCGCCGCGCTCGATGCCTTGCTGCTCCCCGCCCTCGAACCTCTCCCTACGGAGTCGAAGCGATGACCACCACCTCGACCCAGTTCGATCCTCGCCTCCACGATCAGCCACACGTGGTCGACCCAGCGGTGCTGGTCGACGCATCCGGCTACGCGGCCCACGGCTATCCGCACCACGCGTGGGCGGCCCTGCGTCGCGAGTCGCCCGTGCACTGGTGCGAGCCCCCGGGGTTCCGGCCGTTCTGGGCTGTGACCCGCCACGAGGACGTCCGGTTCCTGTCCACCCATCCCGACCGGTTCCGCAGCGAACCGCGCACGATCCTGTTCTCCGAGCAGCTCGAGACGATGACCGGGGCAATGACGCCTCGGACACTCATCAACATGGATCCGCCGGAGCACCACGACTACCGAGCCCTCGCGGCGCCGTTCCTGAAGCCGAGCGCGATCCGATCGCTCGAATCCACCGTGCGGGCCATCACCGTCGACCTCCTCGACGGGCGCGACGGCGCCGAGCCGTTCGACTTCGTGTTCGACTTCGCCGCCTACCACCCGTTGAAGGTCATCTGCGGCGTCCTCGGTGCGGCGGCGGCGGACGAGGACCTGGTGTTGCGGATCGCCAACACGGCCTTCGGGATCGAGGATCCCGACTACGCGCCGCAGCTCGCCGGCCTGGCGATGGAGATGATGGAGTACTTCCGGCGCCTCAAGGAGGACCGGCTCGCCAACCCCAGCGCCGACCTCTACAGCGCGCTGGTGAACGCCACCGTGGCCGGCGAGCCGATCGGCGACATGGAGCTCGTCTCCTACTTCCTCATCCTCACCGCAGCCGGGCATGACACCACGCGCAACGCCATCGCCGGTGGCCTGCTCGCCCTCTTGGAGCACCCTGACCAGCTCGCCCGCCTCCGCGACGACCCTGGGTCGTGCGCGACGGCGGCCGACGAGATCATCCGGTGGACGAGCCCGGTGATCCAGTTCTGCCGCACACCAGTGGACGACCTCC
Source organism: Acidimicrobiia bacterium (assembly GCA_041659105.1). Taxonomy (GTDB): domain Bacteria; phylum Actinomycetota; class Acidimicrobiia; order IMCC26256; family PALSA-555; genus CAIUKV01. The sequence continues at coordinate 474 of JBAZYX010000194.1, read as the reverse complement.
AGCTCGGCGGCCGCCAGATCCAGGCCGGCGAGACGCTGGCGATGTTCTACCCGTCGGCGAACCGCGACGAGGCGGTGTTCGATGAGCCCGACGAGTTCAGGGTCGACCGGAACCCGAACCCGCATCTCGGGCTCGGCGTGGGTGAGCACTACTGCCTCGGCGCCCATCTCGCGCGACTCGAGATCCGCGTCCTGCTCGAGGAACTCGTGCCGCGGCTCGAGCACATCGAGATCGCGGGCCCGGTGGAGCGCACCGCGGCGGCCTTCGTCGGGGGAGTGAAGCACCTGCCCGTGCGATGGGCACTGCACCCGTCCCCGATGAGCGCGACCGCAGCTCGTCCCAAGGAGCCACCCGACCATGCTTGACACCGTCATCCGCGGCGGAACGATCGTCGACGGGACGGGCGCCACGCCCTACGCCGGCGACGTCGGCATCCGCGACGGCCGCATCGTGGCCGTCGGCGTCGTGGCCGAC
>JBAZYX010000193.1:0-2806 GCA_041659105.1 Acidimicrobiia bacterium | reverse complement strand
GGCGTCGAGGTGCCGGACCGCGTGGGCGAGCACGGGGGTCGGCAGCGGTGACGGGAGAAGGAGCGCCTCGATGCCGACCGCGGCCATCACCGCCGCCGTGTCCTCGGCAAAGCGTGCCGAGTGGTGGCGAGCGTCGTAGCCGATGACGATGCGGGGCCGGCGCTCGGCCCCGGCGAGCGCGCCGTTGAGGAACGCGGCGATCCCCGCCGCCGCGCGGATCACCACCGCCCGGTTCATCCGGTGCGGCCCACCGCCCATGATCCCGCGCAGGCCCGCGGTCCCGAACTCGAGCAGCCCGCTGAAGCGGTCGGCCAGGTCGGCGCGGGCCTCCGCGACCCGGGCGCGCTGCCGCGCCGCGGGCGGGTCGTCGGTCGACGCCGGCTCCTGCACCGCGAGATCGAGCAGGGCCGCGAGCTCGTCGGCGGTGGACGGATCCGGGTCGTCGACGATCCAGGCGCGGACGGCGTCGGCCAGGCGCGGCCAGTCGCGGCGAGCGTCGGTGCTGGTCATGGTCAGATCCTCCGGACGATGTCGGCGAGCAGCGCGCTGATGCGGGGGCCCGCGGCGGTCCCCGCCTCGATGACCTCGGCGTGCGACAGGGGCGTCGCGCCGATCCCGGCGGCGAGGTTGGTGACCAACGAGATCCCGAGGATCTCGAGGCCCGCGTGCCGTGCCGCGATCGCCTCGAGCGTGGTCGACATGCCGACGAGGTCACCTCCGAGCACGCCCGCCATGCGGACCTCGGCCGGCGTCTCGTAGTGCGGGCCGCGGAACTGCACGTACACGCCCTCGGCGAGCCCGGGCTCGACCTCCCGTGCGACCGACCGCAAGCGCGCCGAGTAGAGGTCGGTGAGGTCCACGAACGTCGCACCTTCGAGCGGGGACGTCGCCGTGAGGTTGATGTGGTCGCTGATCAGGACGGGCGTTCCCGGACCCCAGGACGGGTTCAGGCCACCGCAGCCGTTCGTCAGGACGACGGCGCGAGCCCCGGTGGCGGCCGCGGTCCGCACACCGTGGACGACCCGTCGGACGCCCTTGCCCTCGTACAGGTGGGTGCGGGAGCCCAGCACCAGCGCGTGCGTCACGTCGCCGGAGCGGTGGTCGGTGATCCGTACCGACCTGATGGTGCCGACGTGCCCCTCGACGGCGGGCGCGGAGAACCCCGGTACCTCGGAGCTCGTCACCTCGGCGACGGTCTCGCCGAGGAGGTCGGCCGCGCCGCCCCAACCCGAGCCCAGGACGAGCGCGATGTCGTGGCGCGGGACACCGGTGGCAGCCGCGAGGTACGCCGCGGCCTCGCGTGCCACGTCGAACGGGTCGGTCGACGCGAGGTCGGTATCGGGGGAGGCAGTCACATCCATGTGCCCGAGGCTAGCCCGCGCGCGGCGCGCACACCTGCGCAGACGCGACGGTCGGTGGGAGCTCGCCTGCTCGGAGCGTGCGTGCGGACGGCACAATGGGGCACGTGACCACTTCTTCCCCCGCCCCGGTACCCGACGCCCCGGAGTCCGGCTCGCGGCGTGTCCGCGTCGTGATCGTCGGTGGGGGCCCCGGCGGGTACGAGGCCGCTCTGGTGGCGCGTCGTCTCGGGGCCGACGTGACGATCGTCGAGCAGGCGGGGTGGGGCGGTGCGGCGGTGCTCACCGACGTGGTCCCGTCGAAGACGCTCATCGCGACGGCGGAGTGGATGACGCTCGCGGAACGGGCGGGTGACCTCGGGATCGCGCTGAGCCCCGGCGCCGCGGCCGGGCCCGGGCCCGGGCCATCGGTGGACCTCGCCGCGGTCAACGACCGGGTGCTTGCCCTCGCCGCGGCGCAGTCCGCGGACATCCGCGGTCGTCTCGAGCGTGAGGGGGTGCGGACGATCCACGGCACGGCGCGCCTCGACGGACCGCACACCGTGGTCGTCCAGGCGCGTGGCGTCGGAGCGGGCTCCGACGAGGTGATCGCGGCCGACGTCGTGCTGATCGCCACCGGAGCGACGCCCCGCGTGCTCCCGACGGCGGTCCCGGACGGCGAGCGGATCCTCACCTGGACCCAGGTCTACAACCTCCGGTCGATGCCCGAGCGCCTGATCGTCGTCGGTTCGGGTGTCACGGGTGCCGAGTTCGCCGGCGCCTACCGTGCCCTCGGCTCGGAGGTCGTCCTGGTGTCGAGCCGCGATCACGTGCTGCCCGGGGAGGACGCCGACGCGGCCGCGCTGCTCGAGGAGGTCTTCACGGCGCGCGGGATGACCGTGATGGCGCGCTCGCGGGCCGAGTCGGCGGTCCGGACCACCGACGGTGTCGAGGTCACGCTCGCGGACGGCCGCGTCCTGCGCGGCTCGCACGTCCTGATGGCGGTCGGCTCGGTGCCCAGCACCTCGGGTCTCGGCCTCGAGGAGGCCGGGGTGCGGCTGCGGCCGTCCGGTCACGTCGAGGTCGACCGGGTGTCCCGCACGAGCGTGCGCGGGATCTATGCCGCCGGCGACTGCACCGGGGTCCTCCCGCTGGCCTCGGTGGCCGCGATGCAGGGCCGCACCGCGATGTCGCACGCCCTCGGCGATGCCGTGGCGCCGATGGTGCTGCGCGACGTCGCCGCGAACATCTTCACGGCGCCCGAGATCGCGACCGTGGGGTACAGCGAGGTGGACCTGCTCGATCAGGGCGTGCCGTACGTGACGACGATGCTGCCGCTCGCGCGCAACCCGCGCGCGAAGATGCTCGGCCTGCGGGACGGCTTCGTCAAGCTGTTCGCCCACCCGCTCTCGGGGGTGGTGCTGGGTGGGGTCGTGGTCGCACCGCAGGCGAGCGAGCTCGTCTTCCCG
>JBAZYX010000192.1:0-2964 GCA_041659105.1 Acidimicrobiia bacterium | reverse complement strand
CGTTCATGACCGGGCAGTCGCTCGTCGTCGACGGCGGGATCACCGCGGCGTACACCACCCCCGAAGGTCCCCCGGCATGACCGAGCCCGCCCGTCTCGATGCCGCGGCCCTCGAGGTCGCGATCGACGACGGCACGATCGACACCGTGGTGGTGGCGTTCCCCGACCTGCAGGGGCGCCTGGTCGGCAAGCGGGTGACCGGACACTTCTTCCGCGACCACGTGGTGCACGACGGCATCGACGCGTGCGACTACCTGCTCGCGGTCGACGTCGACATGACCCCGCTCCCCGGCTACGAGTTCGCCGGCTGGGAGACCGGCTACGGCGACATGGTGGCCCGCCCCGACTTCACGACCCTGCGCACCGTGCCGTGGCTCGAGGCGACGGCGCTCGTGCTGTGCGACCTCGCCGACGAGCACACGGGCGAGGCGGTCGCGGTGTCGCCCCGCCAGATCCTCAAGCGCCAGATCGAGCGGTCGGCGGCCCTCGGCTACCGCGTGAACATCGGCTCGGAGCTCGAGTTCTTCCTCTTCCGCGACTCGATGGAGGAAGCCGAGGCGAAGGGCTTCGCCGAGCTCCAGTACCACTCGGCGGTCGTGCAGGACTACCACGTGCTCCAGACGACCCGCGACGAGTACCTCATCCGCCAGATCCGCAACGGCATGGACGCGGCCGGGATCCCGGTCGAGTTCTCGAAGGGCGAGGCGGGCCTCGGCCAGCACGAGATCAACCTCCGCTACGCCGACGCGCTCACGATGGCCGACAACCACACCATCTACAAGAACGGCGCGAAGGAGATCGCGGCGTCGAACGGGCGCGCGCTCACCTTCATGGCCAAGTACGCGATGGACCAGTGCGGCTCGTCGTGCCACGTGCACTCGAGCGTGTGGGACGCGGACGGCACCGCGTCGCTCATGTGGAGCGACGACGACCCCGACCACCTGTCGCCCGTGTTCCGCGGCTGGCTGGGCGGGCTCCTCGCCCACGCCGGCGAGCTGGCCTGGTGCTTCGCGCCGACGGTCAACTCGTACAAGCGCTACCAACCGGGCTCGTGGGCCCCGACCGCCATCGCGTGGGGGGCCGACAACCGCACGTGCGGGTTCCGGGTGGTGGGGCGCGGCGCGGGCGCGCGCGTCGAGTGCCGGATCCCCGGCGCCGACGCCAACCCCTACCTCGCCTTCGCGGCCACGATCGCGTCCGGCCTCGACGGCATCGAGCGCGGGCTGGCGCCGCCGCCGCGCTTCGACGGCAACGCCTACACGGCCGAGGAGCTCCCGCGCGTCCCCTGGAACATCGCCGATGCGGTCGCCGCGTTCCGGGAGTCCGCGTTCGCCCGCGAGGCGTTCGGCGCCGAGGTCCACGCGCACCTGGCCAACACTGCCGCGCAGGAGTGGGCCGCGTTCGCGAACGTGGTCACCGACTGGGAGCGGCGCCGCTGCTTCACCCAGTTCTGACCCGCTCCGAGCCCGGTGCTGCGCCTATCCGGCGTAGGCCTTGCGCAGGTCCTGCTTCATGACCTTGCCGGCCGGGTTGCGCGGGAGCACGTCGACGATCTCGAGCTGCTCGGGGATCTTCTGCACCATGAGGCCCGCGCCCTTGCAGAACTCGAACAGCTCGGGGAGCGTCGGCGGGTCGGCGAGGTCGGCCGGCTGCACCACCGCGCAGCACCGCTCCCCCAGCTTGGGGTCGGGCACGCCGATCACCGCGGCGTCGGCGATCTTCGGGTGGGTGAAGAGAAGATCCTCCACCTCCTTCGCCGAGATGTTCTCGCCCTTGCGGATGATGACGTCCTTCAGGCGGCCGGTGATGATCACGTTGCCTCGCGCGTTGACCTTGCCCAGGTCGCCGGTGTGGAACCAGCCGTCCTCGTCGAAGGCCTTCTCGTCGAGCGACGAGTCGACGTAGCCCGCGAACATCTGCCGGCCCTTGGTCCGGATCTCGCCCTCCTCGTCGACGCCGGCGACCCGCCCGTCGAGCGTGACGAGCTTGAGCTGCACGTCGGGTCCGGGCCGGCCCTCGGTGAACGCGAGCTCGTCGGAGGCGTCGGTGACGTGCGACATCGTCGCGATGGGGAACTCGGTGAGCCCGTAGCCCGACGCGATCCCCACCCCGCCCATCTCCTCGAGGATCTCGTAGTGCAGCTGCGGCGGCTTCGGCGACGCGCCGCCCGGGAACGCCCGCACGTGCGGGAACAGCTGCTCGCCCTTCGGGAGCTGACGCTGCGCGTCGAGGTAGGCCATGTGGAACGGCGTGCCCGCGCCGGCGAGCGTGATGTCCTCCCGGCGCAGGATCGGGATCGAGGTCGCGGGTGCGAACGCCTCGATGAACACGAGCTTCGTGCCCGACATCAGCGCCGAGAACGTCCAGGTCTGGCCGCCGATGTGCGTGTACGGGAACACGAGTCCGAACGTGTCCTCGTCGGTGAGGTCCAGGCTCGTGGTCATCGCGTCGGCGGACGCCCGCACCGACGGGTCCGTGTGCTTCGCGCCCTTGGGGTCCGCGGTGGTGCCCGACGAGTAGAAGATCCAGCGCACCGGCGCCGACGCGGCGTCCGGCACCGGCGTGAACGGCGCCAGCGTGGCCGGGTCGCCCTCGGGGAGCGACTTGTCGCAGACCAGCACGTCGAGCCCGGGCAGCTCGGCCGCGGCCTCCCGGCACATGGCCTCGTAGTCGAACCCCTTCCACACCGACGGCGTGATCACGAGGCGCGCGCCGGTCTGCTGCGTGACGAACCGCACCTCCCGGTCTCGGTAGATGGGCAGCATCGGGTTCTGCACGGCCTCGAGCCGGGCGAGAGCCCCCACGAGCACGAACGACTCGAGCCAGGTGGGCAGGATCCACGAGACGTTGACGTCCTTGGCGACCCCGAGATCCCGGAGCCCGGCCGCAGCCCGCAGGCACCGGTCGCGGTACTCGGCGCACGTGAACATCCGCCCGTCCTCGTCGGACGCGATCACGTGATCGG
>JBAZYX010000191.1:0-3015 GCA_041659105.1 Acidimicrobiia bacterium | reverse complement strand
AGTCGTTGTAGGCCTGGACGAGCGCGAGCGACAGCTCGGGATCGTCGCTGGCGAACACGCGGGCGGTGAAGGTGGGGAACGACGGGAAGTTCATCGACGCCAGCACGCCACCGGCGTTCATGTCCTTGACCCGCTCGACGGGGTCGTAGCAACCGGGCCGCACCTCGTCGAGGCTCTGCGGCTCCATGCCGTACTCCTCCTTCGGGCGCCCGGCGACCGCGTTGAGGGCGGCGGTCTCCATCACGATCTGCCCGAACGTCCAGACGTCGTTGCCCTCCTCGTTGCGGACGAGCTTGGGGGCGCGGTCGAGGTGCTTCGCCGCGAGGTGGTTGACGAACAGGTCGGGGGGCTCGATGAGGTGGTCGTCGACGCTGATGAGGATGAGATCGTCGACGTCCAACGTGGGGCCCCCTGAAGAGAACGTGCTTATCGCCCGTGCAGAGCGAGATTATACCTTGCCTGCGCTCCCCGAACCGGGGGAACCCGCACCGAGCCCGTGGAAGAGCAGGTCCCAGAGCTCCTCCGCGGCCGCCGCGGTGTCGGCCTGCAGGGGCGCACCGGCGATCGTGGCCGAGAACGCGTTGAACATGATCGCCTCGAGCGCCACACCCGCGACCCGCCGGCGGTCGAGCGTGGGCCGGATCGCGCCCGCGCCGGCCGCCGCGTCGAGGATCTCCTCGAGCAGGGCGACGAGCGGGACGAACGCACGGGCCGCCTCGGCGGGGTGCGCGGTGAGCAACTGCTGCGCGAACTCCACCAGCACCGGGGGCGGTGACGCCGCCTTGGCCGCCTTGCGCTTCGGCGCCGGGCGGCAGACGGCGTAGTACTCCACGACGAACCGGTGGAGCCGCGCCAGCGGGTCGTCCTCGGCCGCCACCCGCTCCCGGAGGTGATCGGCCGTGGACCGCACGGACTCCTCGAACAGCGCCAGCAGCAGCTCGTGCTTGCCGCCGAAGTACTGGTAGAAGCTCCGCAGCGACTGGCCCGAGCGTTCCACCACCGCCTGGACCGTGAACTCCCTGCCGTCCCCGTCGTCCATGAGCTCGAGGGCGGCATCGAGGAAGCGCTGCACGCGGCTCTCGGCGCGCGTGCGGGCCGAGTCGAGCGAACGGGCGACGGCGAGCTCCCGCCAGGTGGGGGCATCCGCGGTGCTTGCGCCCTTGCCCGACTCGCGCTTCGTCACGGACGGGACCCTATCCCGCTGTGGGGTAGAGGCTCGCTACCCCTCCCGAAGAAGCGAGCCTCCGCGAACCGGCGCGCGCGTGGGGTCACTGGACGGGCTCGTCGCCGAAAAGCGTGGTGCGGTGCAGGTCGCGCGGTGACGTGGGGTCGTACGCGCAGGCCCGGTGCAGCACCCCCGTGTTGTCCCAGATGACGAGGTCGCCCACCTGCCACTCGTGGCGGTAGACGCGCTCCGGCGTCGTCGCCCGGTCGAGGAGCGCACTGAGGAAGGCGCGGCCCTCGTCGTCGTCCATGCCCTCCACGGAGGCGGCCGTGGCGCCGAGCACGAGCGAGCGGCGCCCGGAGCGGTGCTTCCAGATGAGTGGGTGCACCTTCGGGGGGCGCATCCGCCACCGCGCCAGCTCCTCGGGCGACGGATCGGGCGTGTGGAGGCGCTGCGAGGCCTCGACGGTGTGGACGATCCGGATGGTCTCGAACTGCTCCTTCTCGTCGTCGGTGAGATCCTCGTAGGCCTGGTAGGTGCTGGCGAACTCGGTCTCCCCACCCGAGGTGGCGACCGCGTGGGCGCTCAGGACGGTGGCCGAGATGGGGATGTCCACCGTGAGGCCGTCGATGTGCCAGTCGAAGGTGCCCCGCAGGTAGGCGGCCGAGGGGTTCTTCGACCGATCGAGCGTCACCCGGAAGATCTCCGGCAGCTCCTGGCCGAGGTCGAACACCTCGACCCGCCCGAGGGCCTTGCTGAAGGCCACCTGCGTGGCGTCGTCGACGTGCAGGTCCCGGAAGACGAGGACGCCGTTGGCCGCCAGCGCCTCGAGCGTCCACGCCGGGAGCGCGTCGTCGTGCAGCAGCCGCTCGCGGTCCACGCCGAGCACCATCGCCCCGACGGTCGGGCCCAGCTGCTCGGTGGTCACCGTGGTCATGCAGCTCCCTCGTGTGATCGCGGTAGAGGCATGTTGCCTCAGGGGTAGAACAACATTATCGCAGCGCCGTTGTCCGTCCAGGAGAACTTCGTTATCGTCACGCGCCATGGCCAGCCTCGACCCCGCGGCAGCTCCTGACATCGTCGAGGTCCAGCAGCTCCTGGCCCGCTACGCCGTCGGCATGACCCGGGACGACATCGACGCCGTCGTCGACGTGTTCACCCCCGACGGCACCTACAGCGCCTTCGGCGACACCTACCCCCTCGCCGACTTCCCGGCGCTGGTCGCCGCGGCGCCCAAGGGGCTCTTCATGGTGGGACCGGCCGCCGTGGAGCTCGACCGCGACACGGGCACCGGCACGGGCCAGCAGCCGCTGTGCTTCGTCGAGCAGACCACCCACGACATGCGCATCGGCTGGTACACGGACACCTATCGCCGCACCGCCGACGGGTGGCGGCTGCGGACGCGGGCGATGACCTTCCTGCGCAAGAGCGGCTCGCGCGACTCCGGCCGGCCCCACGATCCGAGCCGTCCCGCGCCGACCGGCAGCTGATCGCGCGTGGACCTCGCCGAGTTCCGCCCCTCGCTCGACCGGTGGCTCGACGACCACCACGACGAGCTCGCGCCGGCGCACGCGGGCCTCGGGACCCTCGACGAGCAGATGCAGCACCTGTCCACCGTGAAGCGCCTCACCTTCGACGCGGGCTGGATGCGATGGGGCTGGCCCGAGCGCGTCGGCGGGCTCGGCGGTTCGACCCTGCTGCGGGCCTACCTCGGCGAGGCGCTCACGGCCCGTGACCTCGTGGAGCCCGGCATCTACTCGATGACCGAGGTGCTCGTGCCGACGATGATCGACTACGCGACGCCCGAGCTGGCCGCGGTGATGGTGCCCCGGCAGCTCCGCGGGGACGAG
>JBAZYX010000190.1:0-3270 GCA_041659105.1 Acidimicrobiia bacterium | reverse complement strand
GCCAGTGCAGGAGCTGCGCGAGCAGCCACGTGGCCTGCTGCTCGCGGGTGCGCGCCGTCGGGTCGTCGGGGATGCCCGCGATGAGCGCGTCGGCCAGTGCGTCGACCTCGTCGAGTGCGGCGACGAGGTCGGTGCGGTCGCGCGCCGTGGTGACCGGGCGCGGGATCTCGCCTTCTGCTGCCTCCACCTCGGCACGACGCGCCTCGAACCACTCACGCAAGCCGAGCGTGGAGTCGCAGTCGTCCTGGTTGTAGCGCTCGATCGCGTCGAGCTTGTCCTGCGCGGGCTCGCGCAGGTACTCCTCGTAGGCAACGATGCTCGACCCCGCGTCCATCACCTCGCCGGGCGGACGCTGCATGTAGAGCTTCTCGACCTGCTTGAGGGAGTACGACTCGGACGACAGCCGCAGTGAGTGGCGCACCACCGAGTACAGGTCGACGAACACCTCGCCGGTGAGCAGGTCGTCGACCTCCGACTCTCGGGTGCCGTGCGTGCCCATGAGCCGGCGGATCGCACTCGGCTCGTAGGGTGCGTAGTGGTACACGTGCATGCCGGGGTGCTCGGCCCGGCGCGCGACGATCAGGTCGATCACGGCTTCGAACGCCAGCTTCTCCGCGGCGCGGTCGTGCGCCCAGGAGGCCCGGTAGTGGGGCGCGCCGCCAGCGCCCACCCAGGTGACGCCCCACAGGTACTCGAGCCCACCGTCGACGTACGGGTCGCCCTCGAGGTCGAGGAAGAGATCACCGGGCGACGGCGCGGGCAGCGCGGCGAGGCCCCGGGGGCGCAGTTCGGCGAACGGGTCGTCGGGGTCGGGCCCACCGGGCGCGCCCGGCCACACCACCGGGAGCAGCTCGAACAGCGGCGGGGTGTGCCCCTCGCCGCGCACCTGGAGCGCGGCCTGGCGGCGGAGCTTGTCGTACGTGGCCTCGGCCATGCGGGGCGGTCGCTCGTGCACGGTCGCAGCGGCGAGCGCGCGGCGCGTGGTGATGTCGACGTCGGTGAGGCGGCGGGTCGCCGAGCGGGACATTCCCGCGACGAGGCTGAGGTGGTCGTCGCGGCGGCGCTGCGTCGCGCAGACAGCGCCCCACCGGCAGATGGAGCAGTGGTCGACCGGGTGGGGATAGGTGTCGAGCGTGATGGCCGAGGCCGCCACGCCGTCGAGCACGGTCGCCTCGAGGTCGGCCTTCTGGCGGCGGTAGTAGGCGGAGTAGTCGGCAACGCGGAAGGAGTGGGTCTCGCCGTCGCCGGTGATGACGTGGAGGCGCTCGGGCTCGACGCCCTGGATGCGGGCGATCGCATCGGAGTAGGCGCAGCACTGGAGCACGGCCGCGGCCTTCACCGAGCGGGCGAGCTTGGCGTCGGCCACCTCGTAGGACCAGGCGCCGAGGTTGGGGCTCGGGCGGTCGACCTTCCAGACGAAGTCGGCGTACCCGGCCCACCGACCGTCGACGAACACCGCCTGGTAGATCACGTCGGCGCCGTCGCGCATGGCCTGCTCGGTCTCGGCGGCGCGGGCGAGGAGGTCGGCGCGGGTCCTGGTCTCGGTCGAGATCGTGACGACGCGGCCGGCGCCGGCCTCGGCGTGCTGCTTGGCCAGCTGGGCCTGCTCGTGCTCGGTGCCGCGCTTGGAGAGGACGTCGAGCAGCGGGTCGTCACGCTCGGGCTTCTCGATCTGGCCGCGCACCGCCTGCAGCTCGAGCTGGGTGAGGTGCGCGCACGCGGCGAAGCCCGTGAGGTCCGACGGGCTCAGGATGAGCTCATCGTCGAGGATCCGCACCCGCCCACTTCCCTTCCCCAGCCGGCGCGCCCACGCCGACCCTGCCCGGTCGCATTTGACACAATTCGGCCCACCTACGCAAGTTCGCCGGCGGCGGGCCGCCTCCGCCAGGTCGCGTCAGCCTCCGAGACTCGCCGCGAAGGACGCTCCCGCCACAACCGCCTACTTCTTCTCGATCAGGCCGACGTACTTGGCCTTGATCGCCGGGACCGTGTTCGACCCACCGATCGCGGTGGAGTACGACCGCGTCATCAGCGCACGACTCGGCGACATCGAGTTCGACCCGCCCGACCACGACGAGATCCCCGAGTGGTTCGACCTCTCCGAGCACGCGCGCACGGTGCGCGTCCGGATGCGCGCCGACGCGCTCGAGAGCCTCCCCGCGCCCCACCAGCTCGGCGACCCCGTGGAGCACGACGACGGCACCGTCGAGCTCGACATCACCGTGCACGGCGACCGCCGGCTCGAGCACCTGCTCGTGAGCCTGCCTGCCGACGCCGCGGTGCTCGCCCCGCCCGACGCCGCCGAGCGCCGCCGCGCCCACGCCGCCCGCCTCCTCGTCGCGTACGACTGAGCCCGCGTCACTCCCCGGCCCGGCGGGCGCGGGCGCGGCGCTTGCCCTCGTGCATCGCCTGCACCCGGGCGACCGGGATCGTATGACCCTCGGCGACCAGCTCGTCGGGGAGCGCCTGGGGTCGGGCCATCCGAGCCGACCACTCGTCGGCGGCGCCGCCCGCGAGCAGCCCGGGCGCGGTGTCGATGGTGAAGTCCCGCGGGGCCACGCCCTCGACGGTGTCCCACGTCACGGGGAACGACACCGGCACGCCGGGGCGCACGCGGGGGCTGTACGCCGCGACCACGGTCGCCCCGCCCACTCGCGTCGAGTCGACGAACACCTTGCCGTCACGCTCGTCCTTCAGGAACGCGGTCGTCGCGACCGCGGGATCGAGCCGCTCGGCCCGGGCCGCGATCGCGCGCGTGGCCGCCGCGGCATCCACCGTCGCGGTCGACGCGACGATCGGCACGTACACGTGCACGCCGGTGGCCCCACTCGTCTTGACCGCGCCGTCGAGCCCGCAGTCCGCGAGCACCCGGCGCACGAGGAGCGCCGCGGCCACCGCCTGGGGGAACGCGTCGGCCGACGGTGGATCGAGATCGACCACGAGATGGGTCACGCGGTCGGGCGCGTCCACCCGGAACAGCGCGGGGTGGTACTCCACCGCCCGCTGGTTGGCGAACCAGGTGAGGGTGCGCACGTCGTTGCAGAGCCCGTACGCGATCTCGCGCTTGGACGCCTCGGCCCAGATCGTCACCCGCGGCACCCACTCCGGCGCGGAGTCGGGCAGGTTCTTCTGCATGAACGCGTCCTGGCCGCGGTGCACGCGGATCACCGACAGCGGGCGTTGCGCGAGCTCGGGGAGGATGAGCTCGTGGACGGCGTCGAGGTAGTCGACCAGGTCGCCCTTGGTCGCGTCGGCCCCGTCGAACAGGGG
>JBAZYX010000189.1:0-3300 GCA_041659105.1 Acidimicrobiia bacterium | reverse complement strand
TCGCGTGCTCGATGATCTCGTCCTCGGTGAGGGTCGCACCCTCCTGGGGCACGACGATCGCGTGCACTGCCTCGCCCCACTGCGCGCTCGGGACGCCGATCACCGCGACCTGGGCGACGCCGGGATGCGTGGCGATCGCGTTCTCCACCTCGACCGAGTACACGTTCTCGCCCCCGGTGACGATCATGTCCTTCACCCGGTCGACGAGGAACAGGTACCCCTTGTCGTCGAGGTAGCCGGCATCGCCGGTGTGGTACCAGCCGCCCCGGAACACCTCCTCGGTGGCCTCGGGCTTGTTCCAGTACGCGGTCATGTAGTTGCCGCCGCGCGCGCACACCTCGCCGGTCTCGCCCGCGGGGAGGTCGGTGCCGTCGTCGTCCTGGATGCTCAACGCGACGCCGCGCAACGCCCGCCCGGCCGAGCGCAGCAGCGCGCCACCGGCGCGGTGCTCCTCTGGTCCGAGGCACGTGAGCACCGCCGCCGACTCGGTCATGCCGTATCCCTGGTAGATGTCGAGGGTCGGGTACATCGAGAGGAGCTGCTCGAGCAGCGCCACCGGCATCGGCGACGCGCCGTAGGTGAGCATCTTCAGCGACGCGAGCCGCTCGGGCTCAAAGCTCGGGTGCTGGAGCAGCATCCCGATCATGGTCGGCACCATGACGGTGCAGGTGACCTGGTCGCGCTCGATCACGTCGAGCACCTGCTCCGGGTTGAACACCGGCACGAACGTGGACACGGCGCCCACGATCGGCATGGCGAGGATCGCGCCCATCGACGCGGCGTGGAACATCGGCGTCTGGTGGAGCGCGGTGTCGTGCTCGCCGAAGTGCCACTGCATGAGCGCGTGGTAGAGGTTCAGCATCTCGGCCCGCTGGTCGAGGAGCACCCCCTTGGGCAGGCCGGTGGTGCCGCCCGTGTACATGAGGATGGCGGGGTCGTCCTCGTCGGGCTCGTCGGGGACGACGGCCGCGCCGGCGTCGATGAGGTCCTCGTACTTCACGTCGTGGGGGGCGTCGCCCTCGCCCACGAGCACCACGGTGTCGATCCCGGCCGCTTTGCGGACCTGGTCGATGACCCCCGCGAACCACGCGTCCGTGAACACGACCTTGGCGCCCGAGTCGAAGAGGATGTACTCGAGCTCGGCCGGAGCCAGCCGCAGGTTCAGGGGGTTGATCACGCCGGCCCCGAGGAACGCGGCGTGGTACTGCTCGAGGTACTGGTGACCGTTGAGCGACATCACCGCGAAGCGGTCGCTCCGGCCGACGCCGAGCTCCTTGTGCAACGAGCTCGCGAGCCGCAGGGTGCGCGCGACGTGCTCCGCGTGGGTGGAGCGGTACTCGCCGTCGAGGATCGTCGTCTTGTCGCCGTAGCGATCGAGGCTCGGCAGCAGCTGCCGGTGGTAGACGAGCTCCTTCATCGGTGACCTCCTGCGGGGTCCGCGGGCGTCGTCGCGGCCTCGGCCGCGAGCTGGTCCGCCCACCGGGTGGCGAGCGCATTCTTGTCGAGCTTCCCCACGGCCGTGACCGGGAGCTCGTCGACGACCACCACCCGGTCGGGGGCCTTGTAGTCGGCGATCCGGTCCGTGCACCAGGCTCGCAACGTATCCCGGTCGGGGACGGTCGCGGATCCGGGGGTCCCGCTGCTGGTGTCGGGGACCACGAACGCGACCCCGATCTCGCCGAGGACGGGGTCGGGTGCGCCGATCACGGCGGCGCGGGCGATCGCGGGATGGTCGGTGAGGACGGCTTCCACCTCGGTGGGGTAGACGTTGTATCCGCCGCGGATGTACATCTCCTTGAGGCGTCCGGCGAGCGTGAGGTTGCCGTCGGCGCGGAGCCGGCCGAGGTCGCCGGTGTGGAGGAACCCGTCGGCGTCGATGACGGTCGCGGTGAGCTCGGGGTCGCGCCAGTACCCGCGCATCATGGCGGGGGAGCGGCAGACGACTTCGCCGACTTGGCCGGCGGGGAGCGCGTGGCCGGTGTCGGGGTCGACGATGCGCAGGTCGACCTCGGCGCGGGGCCGGCCGACCGTGCCCGCGACCACCTCGTCGGGGTCGCCGATGACCGTGCCGGAGATCACGCCGGCCTCGGTCGCGCTGTACCCGTTCAGCACCGGGCAGCCCAGCGTCTCGCGCAACCGGCGGATCAGCTCGGGCGGCGCCGCGGCCGCGCCCATCGCCGCGATGCGCAGGCCCGAGAAGTCCGTGCCCTCGACGTCGGCCCGGTCGAGCACGAGCGCCCACTGCGTGGGGACACCGTTCATCATCGTGATCCCCTCGGCCGCCATGACCCGCAGGCTCTCGGGGGCCGACCAGGGCTGGGGACCGAGCACGAGGGTGACCCGCCGCTGCGTGAAGGTGTGGATCCAGCCCATGTAGCCGAGGTGCGGGAACGGCAGCGTGAACAGCACGCGGTCGTGCAGCGCGGCCATGTCGACGACGTTGCGGGTGATCGCGGCCATCGAGTCGTGCGTGTGGACCGCGCCCTTGGGGATGCCGGTGGTGCCGCTCGTCCAGATGATGCAGACGGGGTCGTCGGCCGCGAGGTCGGGGAGGCGGGCCGGGGGCGCGGCCCCGAACGCCTCCTTGAGCGCGGTGACGGGGAGCACGCGGCCCGGGTCGACGCCGTCGGGGACCCGGGCGTCGTCGCCCACGACGGTGACGGCGGGCTCGGTGCGGGCGACGATGCTCGCCTGCTCCGCGGGACCGAGGCGCAGGTTCACCGCCGAGGTGATCGCGCCGACCCGGGCAGCACCCAGGTAGCACCCCGCGAACTTGATCGACGACGGGAGCATCAGGCACACGCGGTCGCCCCGGCCCACGCCGTGGTCGAGCAGGGTGGCGGCGAACCCGTCGGCCACCCCGTCGAGCCAGGCGTACGTGGCCCGCTTGCCGGCGTGGACGTAGGCCTCCCGGTCGGGTTCGTCCGCGGCGACCGCACGGAGGAGGTCGGCGAGGAGCGGGGTCGACGGGGTCGACATCGGCGGCACCGTACTACGGGTCGCTCGCGGCTCTGCCAGGCGTTGCGGATAGATTGCCGCGCTCCCGACGACCATCCGAGGTGCAGCCATGGCCGGCCCCGTCATCACCGACTTCGTGAGCCTGTGGGACCTCATCGAGCAACGCGCCGCCCTCACGCCCGATCACGTGATCGCGTCCGACGAGGACGGGCGGACGTTCACGTGCGCCGAGTACCGCGACCGGTGCCTGCGGGCTGCGGCCGGGCTCCGGGATCTCGGGGTCGCCAAGGACGTCAACGTCTCGTGGATCCTGCCCACCTGGCTCGAGTCGTTCGTGCTCGT
>JBAZYX010000188.1:0-3409 GCA_041659105.1 Acidimicrobiia bacterium | reverse complement strand
GATCGGGTCGCGGACCGGGGGGGGGGGCACGCCGTTCATGTGCACACGCAGGTTCACGGCGTCGGCGCCCGCCGCAACGAGCGACGCGGAGACGCGCTCGGCCAGCGCGACGGGATCGTCGTCGACGATGGTGTTGGCGTCGGCCCAGTGCTGCTGCGCGGCATCGGGCGAGTAGCTCTCGTAGAGCGCGCGCTGCGCGGCGAGGGCCGCCTCGGGCGGCCGGCCGAGCCACACGCGCCGGATCGCTACGCGCGGCGCGGTTCCTCCCGCCTCCGCGTACGCGTCGCACAGTGCGCGCTGGCGCGGCAACGCGGTCATCGAGTCGAGCAGGATCCCGGCGCCGACCGACGCGGCGCGGCGCGCGGCCACCGGGCTCACGGCCGCGCTCAGCACCGGCACGGGCTCGTCCGCACACCGGCACAGCGCGGGATCACCGGCGAGCGGCCCGAGGTCGGCACCCCGCAGCATCGCGACCACCCGCCCGAGCTCGGCCTTGAACCGCGGACCCGCGTCGGCGAGCTCGAGCCCCATCACCTCGAAGTCGAGCGGCAGCGCCCCGGCCGCGACGCCGAGTCCGACCCGGCCCGGGTACGCGGCGGCGAGCCACGCGAGCTCCTCCACAACCAGCGCCGCCGGGCGCAACGGCAGGAGCAGCGGACAGGGCGCGACCCATACGCGCTCGGTGGCTGCGAGGAGGAACGCCGCGGTCTGGATCGGGTTCGGCAGGTAGCCGGCGAAACCCCCGTGGTGCTCGCTCACCATCACCCCGGCGAACCCCGCGGCCTCGCCGAGGCGGGCCTGGGCCCGCAGCTCGGCCACCACCTCGGCCGCGGGCAGCTCGTTGTGCGGGTACAGCCGCAACGAGACCGAGCCCGGTGCGAACGGCACGGCGGGCGTCACCGCGCGCTCAGCCCTCGCCGGCACGGGTCAC
This sequence comes from Acidimicrobiia bacterium, assembly GCA_041659105.1. Lineage (GTDB taxonomy): Bacteria > Actinomycetota > Acidimicrobiia > IMCC26256 > PALSA-555 > CAIUKV01. Next base: position 2,478 of record JBAZYX010000188.1, on the reverse strand, counting down.
TCGCCGACGCTCGTGTCCTGCGTGTACGCCGACAGCAGGTTCGACGCCTGCCCGGACACGCCGGACACCGCGTCCACGCCGTCGGGGTAGCGCTCGTCGATCAGGCGACGCATGCCCTCGCGCCATCCCACCGTGCACGGGCCGGTGATCGCGAGCCGCTTGGCGTTGTCGAGGATCGAGCCGCGGTGCGTACCGGGCATCTCCTTGACCACCACCTCGGGCGTCCGTCCGGTCAGCTCGCCGAAGTACGCGCACCACTCCTGCGGGCTCACCGCCTCGTCGCCGCCCCAGTTCACGATCGTCGCCGGCACGCTCGCCGCGGCGAGGAGCTTCTCGGCCTGCGCGTTGATGTCGTCCTGGTGGATCGCGCTGTACGGGCACGGGTCCCACCGCACCACCACCGGCTGCCCGCCGACGATCCAGTCGAGGTGGTACGCGGGCAGCCCGCCGTTGGGGCCGTACGACGCGTTCATCCGCGCGATCACGACGGGCAGGTCGTAGAGGCGCGCACACGTGCGCGCCACCGCCTCCTCGGCGATCTTCGAGATCGAGTACGTGGGCGCGTGGGGCGAGTTGGCGTCGCCGAGCGGATCGGTCTCGAGGAACGGGTGGAGCGGGTCGCCCTGCGGCAGGTAGACGGACGCCGTCGACATCACGAGCGCGGCCTTGGCCTTCCGGCAGTGCGCGAGGAGGAGGCCCGTCCCCTCCGCGTTCACCCGGAGGGCGTGATCGAAGTCGACGCCACCACCCTGGAACGTGGCGAGGTGCAGCACGTAGTCGAAGTCGTCCGGCAGGTCGCGGAACTCGCCCGAGCCGAGGTCGACCGCCCGGGTCGTGACCCCGGCCGCCTCGACCAGCTCGCGGTCCTCCGGGTTGGAGAAGCGCGCGATCCCCCACACGTCGTTGTCGCGCGCCAGGTGTTCGGCGAGCGGGAACGCGATCTGACCGGCGGGCCCGGTGACGAGGACCTTGGCACCCTGCATGAACAACCTCCGAGTCTCGGCCGCGTCACCTTGTCACACACGGGGAGCGGCGACGGCGTCGCGGTATCGTCCGCGCCGTGGCCGACCCCACCGACGCCCCGAGCCCCGAGGATCCCTGGCCCGAGCCCTCCGGGGACCCGGCGCCGCCCGCTCCCGCAGCGTCGAGCCGCACCGCGCGCGCCCGGGCCCAGGCCGAGCACCTCCGCACCCGGGCCGACGAGACGGTCAAGGCGCTCGAGTCGAAGCGCCCGGCCAACCGGTGGATCGACGCCGGGTTCGCCACCTTCGAGCGCGACGTCACCTCCGGTGGGGGCGTGCTCGCGGCCGCGCTGGCCTTCCGCCTGTTCATCTTCATGGTCCCGTTCGTGTTCGTGATCGTCACTGCGATCCCCACCGCGAGCGGTGCGGCCGACGCCGACCCCACGGAGGTCGCCGACAAGTTCGGCATGACCGGACTCGTGGCCACCGCCATCAAGAGCGCCGACAACATCTCGACCTGGAACCGGCTCTGGCTGCTGATCGCCGGCATCGTCGCCCTGGTCCTGGCCGGCCGCAGCCTCGTCCGGGTGCTGCGCATCACCCACGGGCTCGCGTGGCACGCCCGGGTCCCGAAGCTGCGCCGGCCCACCCTCGCGTCGCTCGTGCTGATCGGCGCGATCTTCTGCGTCGTGCTGTTCGGCGCGTGGACGTCGAAGCTGCAGGACCAGGTGGGAATCCTCGGCCTGCTCCCGATCCTCCTCGCCGGCTTCGTGCTCGCCGCGGTGTGGACCTTCATCCAGTACCACCTGCCCCGCGCCGACGTGCACTGGACCAAGCTCATCCCCGGGTCCGTCCTCGTCGCGCTCGGCGTGGAGGTGCTCCAGATCGTCACCGTGGTCTGGTTCACCCGGTACATCGAGAGCAAGTCGGAGACGTACGGCGCGATCGGCGCCGCGCTGGCGATCCTCCTGTGGGCCTACTTCCTCGGCCGGATCGTCGTGTCGGGGGCCATGCTCAACGCCGCGCTGTACGAGCAGGAGCAGCGGGAGGCGCCGTAGGCGCCGTAGGTCAGCGCCAGCGGGTCCAGAGGTAGACGACGATCCCCGCCACCACGATCGCGATGATCACTTCCTGGACGTCGAACTTGAGGTCGCCGTAGTAGGCCAGCAGCACCAGGACGGCCCCGGCGAGCAGCACGGCGACCACGAAACCCAGCAGGATCCGGCCGGCGATGCCGGCGACGCTGCGTACTCGGGGGCTGACCACGGCGGGATCGTAGCGGCGGCCGCAGGCCCGGGAATCGCCCCGGCGGCAAGACTGTTGCCACTGGCACCACCGACTTGGCAGAGTGGTGGTGCCAGCCGAACCTGGGAGGGGGAGGATTTGCGCGGTCACTGCGTGCACCCGACCCGCACCGAAGTCCTCGAGGACGCTCCTCCCGGCGCGCCCGAACCCTGCGCGGCCGACCCCGTGCCCACCGCGGTCGACCCCGACCCGGTCGTCGTCGAGACCTCCA
>JBAZYX010000187.1:0-3438 GCA_041659105.1 Acidimicrobiia bacterium | reverse complement strand
TCGGCTGGATCTACGCGCTGATCGCCTCGAGCCACGCGTCGGCGATGAGGGCATGACCGGCCACCGACGGGTGCACACCGTCGGGGGCCCACCACGTGGGCGCCGCGCGGTCGCAGGCCCGGACGAACAGCTCGTCGAGCGGCACGAGCACGGCGCGATCGGCCGAGGCCGCGCCGGCTCGAACGACCTCGAGGTTGGCCAGGTGCCGCTCCCGCAGCTCGGCCGCCTGCGGGGTGGCGGGGACAACGAACGGCTCGACGATGATCAACCGCTCGACGGTGGGCGGCACGCGGTCGAGCAGGGTGGCGAACCGCGCCTCGAACACCTCGAACGCGGTGCGGGGCTGCAGGAGCGCGTCGTTGACCCCGATCAGGATCGAGAGCACCTGCGGTGCATGGTCGACGATGTCGCGGTCCCACCGCCCCAGCAGGTCGCCCACCCGGTCACCGGACACCCCGGCGTTGAGGAACTGGTGCCGCTCCGGTTCGCGGAGGCCGAGCTGGCCGGCGACCACGCGCACCCACCCGGCTCCGAGTTCGCCGGCCCCCACCTCGGGCGCGAAGAACGTGCGGCCGCAGTCGGTGACCGAGTCGCCGGCGAACAGGAACCGGGTCAACGAAGCAGCTCGCCTCCGTCGGGTAGCCAGTGCCACCGCGCTCCGTCCCAGCGGCGCACGACGCGGGCTGGATTGCCGGCCACCACGGAGTAGTCCGGCACGTCGGTCGTCACGACGGAGCGTGCACCGATCACCGCGTTGCACCCGATGCGCACGTTGCCGCACACGACGGCGCCGATGCCGAGCCAGGCGCCGCGGCCGATCTCGACCCGGCGACCGTCGCGCAGCCCTTGGCGCTTGATCGGTACGGAGACGTCCTCGTAGATGTGGTTGGTGTCCGACACGTAGCACTCGTCGGCGAGCATGGCCTCCTCCCCTATCACGACCGATCCGACGGCGGTGAGGCGCAGCCCGTGCCCGATGTACGCGCCGTCGTGAATCGTCACCGTGACCCCGCGTTCGGGGACCAACGCCTCGATGATCGCGCTCGACCCGATCGACACGAACGATCCGATCGCGACGCCCGCTGGGTTGACGATCGAGCGGATCGGGCGGTGGAGAACCGAGCAGGGGCCGAACGCCGCGAAGGCCGGGAGCCCATCGGACTCCTCGGTGAACGGCGGCGGCGCGTCTGAATGGGTCGAGGGATCGATCGGCTCATCATTGCCCAACGGCCCTGCGCTGCGGCGATCGCTGACGCCTCCAACACCCCCGGCGCCTGAGCCGTGGCCCTCGACCCGCGCCTTCAACCGCTCCTCGCCGTGCAGAACCGCATCGGCGACGACGGGGCCTCGTTCCCCGCCCAGCGCTTGGAGGGCGCGATGCAGGCTCGCCGGCTCGGTTGGCTCGTCATGCGCCCGGGGCCGAGGGTGCCCACCCGCGATGTGATGGTGCCCGTCGACGGCGGGGAGATCCGTGTGCGGCTCTACGAGCCGTCGACCCCGGCCCGTGGGACGCCGGCGTTGATCTCCACGATGCAATACGACCCCCTGCGAGACGACGGCATCGCCTACGCGGAGCGTCTCCGCGCCGCGGGCGTCGCGGTGGAGCACCACGACCTCCCTGGCCTCGTGCACGCCGCCTTCGCGTTCACTCGCCTGCTCCCCGAGGCTCGGCACTACGAGCGCACCGCCGTCGCCGCGTTGCGCCGCGCCTGCAGCTGAACGGCCACCTGCCGGCTTCGATCCTCGAGAAGCCGGGCCCGCACACCTCGACCGAGCGTCCTTCGCGGCCCGGTCGCCCATGTGTTCGTCCTGAACGCCGGCGAGACCATCCGTCAATCCTCAAATGATTACTTGACAACTAACCCGGAGAGCGCGACCGTTCAAACATCCATTTGAACAGGGGAGGGCGGATGCCTGTCAGGCGAGGTCAACGATGACCAGTACGAAGCTGCCCGCCGCTGAGGTGGCGGCACTCGATCCGTACAAGTTCATGGCCACGGTCGGCAAGCGGGTCATCCACCCCGGCGGGCGGGCGTCGACCGAGATCGCTCTCTCGAGCGCCGATATCACAGAGTCGAGCGACGTCCTCGACGTCGGTTGCGGCGTGGGCACCACTGCGGTCGAGATCGCGCGCCGCTTCGGCGCGCGGGTGACGGCGGTCGACATCGCTCCGCTGATGCTCGAGCGGGCACGGGCAAACGTCACCAACGCCGGCATCGCCGAGCGGGTGATCGTCGCTGAGGGCGACATCCTCGACCTCGAGTTCGCCGACGACCGCTTCGACGTCGTGCTCGCCGAGGCCGTGACCATGTTCGTCGACCGCGCCACGGCGGCAGCCGAGCTCGCCCGGGTCACTTCGCCCGGTGGACGTGTGCTCGCGACGGAGTTCTTCTGGCGTCAACCGCCAACGGCCGAGGCCAAGGAGCTCTTCCTGGGTCAGGTGTGCCCCGGACTCGAGTTCGACACGATCGAGGATTGGGTGCGGATATACGAGGGCGCGGGGCTCACCAACGTGGTGACCGAGAGCGGGCCGTTCGAGATGATGACCCCACGCGGCTTTCTCGCCGATGAAGGCGTCGTTCGCAGCATGGGGATCATGGCCCGCGTCGCCGCTCGGCCTGCGAACATCCGCAAGATGGCGTGGTTGATGCCCCGCATGGCCAAGGCGGTCCCCTACCTCGGCTACATCGTGGTGGCAGCCACCAAGCCCACATGACCCATCCGACGCCGGCGAAGGTGGCGATCCACAGCGTCATCGACGACGGGCTCGGCCACTCGTCCTACGTCGTCGGCCTGGGTGACGGCACTGCGCTGGTGATCGACCCGGCGCGGTTCCCCGATGGGCAGCGTCGCATCGCCACCGAGCAGGGCTGGCGGATCGCGTGGACGGCTGACACCCACTCGCACGCTGACTACATCTCCGGGAGCACCGAGCTCGCCGCTGACGGCGCCGAGTTCATCGCGTCGCGGGGCGCGCGGCTCGACGTGCCGCACCACCCCGTCGTCGGTGGCGACGAGATCACGCTCGCCCCGGGTGTGGCGCTCCGAGCGATCCCGACTCCGGGGCACACGCCGGAACACCTCGCGTACCTCCTCCTCGTGCACGATTCGCCGGTCGCTCTGTTCTCGGGCGGGTCCCTCATGGTCGGCGCCGTAGGACGCACCGACCTGCTCGGCGACGAGCACCGGGAGAACCTTGCGCGAGCTCTGTTCCATGCGCTGCGGGAGGAGATCCTCACGTTGCCGGACGACCTCGCCGTGTACCCCACCCACGGCGCAGGGTCGTTCTGCTCGGCCCCTTCGGGCTCGGCACGCACGACGACGATCGGGACCGAGCGGACCACGAACCCGCTGCTGGCGATCGAGGACGAGGACCGCTTCGTAGCCACGCTCCTCGACGGGCTGGGCAGCTTCCCCACCTACTTCCGCCAACTCCCC
>JBAZYX010000186.1:0-3844 GCA_041659105.1 Acidimicrobiia bacterium | reverse complement strand
AGATCGGCCTCGAGCTCGACACCGGTGAGGTGACCCTGGGCCCCGGCGACTGCGTCATCCAGCGCGAGACCCGCCACGCGTGGCGCAACCGCAGCGGGCAGCCGGTGACGATGATGGCCGTCATGGTGAGCACCCGGCCCGAGCCCGACCAGCACCCGGAAGCACGAGAGGACTGAGATGCAGGAGTTCGCAGGCAAGACCGCGGTCATCACCGGTGCCGGCAGCGGCATCGGCCGGGGCATGGCCGAGTACGCCGCGGCGTCGGGGATGAACGTGGTGGTCGCCGACGTCCAGCAGGACGCGCTCGACGAGACGGTCGCGATCGTGCGCGACGCGGGCGCCGACGTGATGGGCGTGCGCACGGACGTGGGCGATGCCGACGCGGTCGAGAACCTGGCCGCGGCCGCGTACGACCGGTTCGACGCGGTCCACCTGCTCCACAACAACGCGGGCGTGTTCCAGGCCGGCATCTCGTGGCAGCGCACCATCGCCGACTGGGAGTGGGTGATGCGGGTCAACTTCTGGGGGGTGCTGAACGGCATCCGCTCCTTCGTGCCGCGCCTGTTGGACCAGGAGTCGGGAGGCGACGGCGACATCCACATCGTCAACACGTCGTCGCTCGCGGGGATGACCACCGTGGCGTACAGCAGTCCGTACGTGGTCTCGAAGTTCGCCGCGGCCGCGCTCACCGAGTGCCTCGCGCACGACTTCCGCGCGCAGGGCTCGTCGATCGGGGTGTCGTGCCTCGTGCCGGGCGCGGTCGACACGCGGATCGCGCAGTCCACCCGCAACCGTCCCGACGAGCCGCCGAGCGAGGCCCAGGCCCCCGACCACTGGTTCGTGGCCGAGACCCTCGGCACGATGACCGCCGAGCAGGGCATCGCGCCGATCGACGCCGCGGCCATCGTGTTCGACGGGATCCGGGCGGGCGACTTCTGGATCTGCACCACCGACAGCTACGACGGCATCCTGCGTCCGCGCTGCGAGGCGATCCTCGAGCACCGCCTGCCGCCCGGCGCGCAGTACTGAGCCGGGGGCGCGCCGTGGCCGACCTCGCGTTCGAACCGTTCCGCGTCGCCGTCCCCGACGCCGTCCTCGACGACCTGCGCGAGCGCCTGGCCCGCACGCGCCTGCCCAACCAGGTCGACGGCGCCCGCTGGAGCCAGGGAACCGAGCTCGGGTACCTGACCGACCTCCTCGCGTATTGGCGCGACGGGTTCGACTGGCGTGCGGCCGAGGCGCGCATCAACGCGTTCGACCAGCACGTCACCGAGATCGAGGGCCAGCGCTTCCACTTCGTGCACCAGCGCTCGCCCGAGCCCGACGCCCTGCCCCTCCTGATCAGCCACGGCTGGCCGGGCTCGATCGTGGAGTTCCTCGACGTGATCGGCCCGCTCACCGACCCGCGGGCCCACGGCGGCGACCCCGCGGATGCCTTCCACGTGATCGCACCGTCGCTCCCCGGCTACGGCTTCTCGGGGCCCACGCACGAGTCGGGCTGGCACCCGCGCCGGATCGCGGGCGCGTACGTCGAGCTCATGGCCGCGCTCGGCTACGACCGCTTCGGGGTGCAGGGCGGCGACTGGGGCTCGATCGTGTGCGCCAACGTGGCCGACCTCGACCCCGCCCACGTCGCGGGCCTGCACCTCAACTTCCTCACGGTGCCGAAGCCCGCCGACGCCGCCGCGCTCACTCCGGGGGAGCAGGCCGACCTGGTGAACATGGCGGAGTGGCGGCGCACCGGCGCCGGCTACCAGGAGATCCAGGGAACCAAGCCCCAGACGCTCGGCTACGCCCTGGAGGACTCGCCCGCGGGGCTGTGCGCGTGGATCGCGGAGAAGTTCGGCGCGTGGTCCGACGGCGCGCCCGAGCCCGAGGCGAGCTTCACCCGTGACCAGCTGCTCACCAACATCACGGTGTACTGGGCCACGGCCACGGCCACGTCGTCCACCCGGCTGTACTACGAGATGCGCCAGGTCGGTCGCGACGCGCTGCCGCAGGAGTACGTCGCGGTGCCCACCGGGATCGCCAACTTCCCGGGCGAGGTCACCCGCACACCCCGCTCGTGGGCCGAGCACCGGTACAACATCGTGCACTGGACCGAGCACGAGCGCGGTGGTCACTTCGCCGCGATGCAGGTCCCCGACCTGTTCGTCGACGACGTCCGCGCGTTCTTCCGCGCCGTCCGGTGAGCGCAGCGGTGCTCCCGCTCAGGCGAGCGTGTGCGTCGCCAGGTCCTCGGCGATCCGATCGGTGTGGGCCTGATCGACACCGGCTTCCGCGGCGAACTCGGGCCAGCGGGCGACGACCACCGGAACCTCGCGGGCGATGCCGCGGTATCCCGGGACCGCGAACCGGTCGCCGACGGTGTCGAGGTCGTCGAGCGTGATGTGCTCGAACTGCCCGTTGATCGACATCTGATGGCGGCTCGTCCAGGTGCCGGAGGGATTGTGCGCGTGGGTCACGTCGTAAGCAGGGGCAAGTGACCACTCCCCGTCGACCGACATCAGGAACGCGAGGTTCTTCGTGTGGTCGTCGCGGTTCATGGCCGCGACGTTGAACACGATGCGCCGAAACGCCTGCTCGCGCGCCGCGGGACCGAGGCCGAGCGCGTCGATGACCTCGAGGTACTGCGCGTAGCTGTGGGCTCCGACGAGGTTGAAGTCGAGGCCCGCGATGCCACAGAGGGTCTGGACATGGATGCGCCCACGAGCGGCGTCGCGATCGAACCGGCGGGTCATGAAGTGGGTGCGCGGGCCTTCGGGGAGCAGTCGGCACTCGGTCATCTCGATTCCGGCCTGCGCCGCCATCCGTGCGTACGCGTACTCGATCCGCCCGTAGCTCTCGCCGTCCGCGAACGGGTCGGTGTCGCGCGTGGGGTCACCGCTGACCCCGTCCAGCTTGATGATCCACTGCTCGAATCCGGCGGGAGCATCGATCTGCCCGGATCGGATCTGACCGGTGGCGGGATTGAACGCCACGACGGCCTTCGCCCGGGCTCCGCCGGCGGAGGTACCGACCTGGATGAGCTCGTGCAACGCGTCGCGTGGCGCGGCGTCGAGGTCACCCGAGACCGCGGCCCGCGCCGCGGTGACGAGATCGGCCAGCTGGACCGCGGTGGGGGCCGACGGGGGCTCGACCGCAGGTGGCCGGAACTCGAGCGCGCCCATCGCGCGGTCCGCGGCATACGCGAGGCGATCGAGCGGCGTGACCTGCGCCGCGGTGATGCCCTGCTCGGCCATCCACGCGTTCACGAGCGCGTTGCCGAACCGGTCGGGAAGGCTGTCGGCGAGCATCGGGGGAAGGCGGTGGTAGGTCTGGGGATCGAGGTCGGCGAAGACGAACACCCCGGGACGGCTCGGCATCACGATGGGCGAGAGATCGCGTCGGGTCGCGAGCCACCCTGGCTCGAACTCGAACGCGTAGTAGCCCGTGGCTGGATCGCGGGCCACGGCGCCGACGGTCAGGTCCCACGCCCGGACCTCGACGACGTCGGTCGGGACGTACGGCATCAGGACGGCCGTGCGCGGCGGACGCGCACCGGCCGGTCCTCCGCGTTGCGCGCGCGGAGGAGGGCCAGCGGGCTCACGCTCGGCTCCGCAGGCGCGAGCGTGTCGAGCCACTCCGAGCGGCCGAGCGCCCGGGTGATGTCCACCAGCGAGCCGATGTTCCCGCCGATGCCCCGCTCGATCCTCGAGACGGTGGTCCGGTCGACGTTCGCGCGGTGGGCCAGCTCCGCCTGGTCGAGTCCCTGTCGCAGTCGCAGCCGGCGGATCTGGGCCCCGAGGTGGCGTTCCCACTCGGCCCGGGTGCGGCCGGTCACATCGCGTTGTTGCATCAGAAC
>JBAZYX010000185.1:0-3847 GCA_041659105.1 Acidimicrobiia bacterium | reverse complement strand
CGAGGTGGCCCTGAACGTCGTGGCCCCCCTGCGTCTGACCCACGCCGCACTCGGACCGATGGTGGTGCGGGGCGTGGGCGGGGTGATCAACGTGTCGTCGATCAGCGCCTACCAGCCGATCCCACGCCACGCGACCTACGGGGCGACGAAGGCCTTCGTGTCCAGCTTCACCAACGCGCTCCACGAGGAGCTGCGCGGTACCGGCGTGAAGGCGATGGTGCTCGCCCCCGGGTACACGCGGACCGGCTTCCAGGCCGAGGGCTTCGACCCCGTCAACCTCCCCGACATGGTGTGGCAGTCCGCGGAGGCCGTAGCGGCCATCGCGCTCAAGGCCTACGACCGCGGCCGGGCCGTGTGCATCACCGGCGTCCTCAACGTCGCGACGGTCGCGGCGACGAGCGTGCTTCCCGCGGCCGTGACGCGTCGCGTCGCCGGCGCGGTCACCAAGCGCGCGTACTGACCGTCGGCCCGACTGTCAGCGCAGGACGGCCGGGTCCTGCTGGAGGACTTGGCGCAGCGCGCCGTTCCAGTATGCGTCGAGCGCGTGGGTCCGGAACGCGTCGCGCAGGCCGCCGCGGTGCTCGGGCGCGATCTCGTGCGTGGCCCGCCCGGTGAGCAGCGCGTCGGCGGTGAGCCGGCACATGCGGTCGAAGGTCACGGCGCGGTAGGTGGCCTCCTCGACCGACGCGCCGATCACGATCGCGCCGTGGCCGAGGAGGATGACCCCGATCGCGTCGCCCACGGCGTCGGCGAGCCACTGGCCTGCGTCGGCGTCGAGCACCTGACCCTGGTACTCGTCGACGAGCCGGAGGCCGTCGTCGAACATGCACGCGGCCTGATGGGTGATCTCCGGCAGCAGCCCCATCGTCGCGAGCAGCGTCGCGTGGTACGGGTGGTTGTGCACGACCACGCGCGCGTCCGGCCGGGACCGGTGCAGCTCGGTGTGCAGGAAGATCGCGGGGCTCACGGGCCAACGGCCGCCGGCGACGTGGCCGTCACCGTCGACGAGGCACAGGTCGGACGCGCGGACCTCGTCCCACCAGAGGCCCCAGGGCGACGCCCACATCGCGTCGGAGCCGTCACCGACCGCCATGGTCACGTGGCCGGCCATGTTCTCGTTGAAGCCGGTTCCGGCGAGCACGCGGTGCAGGCACGCGAGCTTCTGGCGGTCGTCGAGCCGCGCGCCCGTGGGGGCGAGGGCTCCGGGCACCCACCGCTCGGTCTCCATGGCGGCACCGTACTGCGCGCGCCGGGAGCGCGGGGTAGGTTCCGCGCGGCATGACCCTGTCGGAAACCGTGGCCCGGCTCGCCGTCGATCGTGGGGACGCGGACGCGTACGTCACCCTCGACGAGCGCCTGAGCTGGCGCGGGTACGACGCGTGGGCCGACCGGCTGGCCGAGGCGCTGGCGGCGCTGCCCGGCGCGCCGGGCGACCGCGTCGCGGTGCTCCTGCCCGACGGTCCGGCGGTGCACGTCGCCTACCTGGCGGTGGAGCGCGCCGGCCGGGTGATCGTGGGCATCGGGTCCCGGGCCGGGGACCGCGAGGTGGAGCACCTCGTGGGCATCACCGGCGCGCGGGTGCTGGTGGCCGGCGCCGACCGCGCGCCCCTGGCCGACCGCCTGGCGCTCATGCGCCTCGACCCCGCGCCCCTCCGGGATGCGCCGCTCGACCAGGGATCCGAGGCCGAGCAACGCGCCTCGGGACTCGTGGGGGTGGGGGACGCCGACTTGTGGCTGCTCAACTCGACGTCGGGCACCACCGGCCTGCCGAAGTGCGTGATGCACGACCAGCGCCGCTGGTTCGCGTTCCACGAGCTGGCGGTCGAGGCTGCGGCGCTCGGGCCCGGCGACGTGTTCATGAGCGTGCTCCCCGCGCCGTTCGGCTTCGGGATCTGGACCGGTCACGTCACCCCGACGCTGCTCGGTGCGCCGACCGTGGTCATGCCGCGCTTCGACCCGGCCGACGCGCTGGCGCTGATCGAGCGCGAGCGGGTGACCGTGCTCGCGGCGGTGTCCACCCAGTTCGTGATGCTGCTCAACTCGGCTGCACTGCACGAGCACGACTGCACGAGCCTGCGCGTGCTGTTCACGGGCGGCGAGATGGTGCCCTACCTGCGTGCCGCCGAGTTCGAGGACCGGACCGGCTGCACGGTGCTCCAGTTCTACGGATCGAACGAGACCGGCGCGCTGAGCCGCACCACCCTCACCGACTCGCGCGACCGCCGGCTGCGCACCGCTGGGCGCGTGATCCCGGAGATGCAGGTCCGCCTCTTCGACGACGACGGCGCCGACATCACCGCGACCGGCGGTCCGGGGATCGCCGCGTGCCTCGGTCCGGTCAACTGCCTCGGGTACTACGGCGACGCCGAGGCCAACGCGCGTCTCTACACGCCGGACGGATGGATGCTCACCGGCGACTACTGCACCGTCGACGCGGAGGGGTACCTGACCGTCGCCGGGCGCGCGTCGGACTTCATCATCCGGGGCGGGAAGAACATCAGCGCCGCGCAGGTGGAGGAGGAGGTCTCGACCCATCCCGCGGTGGCGCTCGCGGCCGCCGTAGCGATGCCCGATCCCGTGTTCGGTGAGCGCGTGTGCGTGTACGTCGAGGCCCACCCCGGAGCGACGCCACCCGACCTCGACACGCTCCGCGTGCACCTGGAGGGGCGCGGGGTGGGCAAGGAGCTGTGGCCCGAGCGCGTCGTGGCGCTCGACGCGCTCCCGCGCTCGTCCGGCGGGAAGGTGGCCAAGGGCGAGCTGCGCGATGACATCCGGGCCCGGGTTGCCGCCGCCGAGTCCACCGACGCACCGGAGGGCGCACCGACGTGAGCGACGCACCGCGCATCGAGACCGCGGCCGGGTGGATCGAGGGGGAGCGGGTCGCGGCGCCCGACGGCGCGCCCCTGCTGCGCTTCCTCGGGATCCCGTATGCCGCGCCCCCCGTCGGCGACCGGCGCTTCCGGGCGCCCGCCGCGCCCGCACCGTGGCTGGGCGTCCGCGCCGCGCGCGCGTTCGGTCCCGCCGCGCCGCAGTCGGACGGCGTGGCGTCGCGCCTGCCCTCGTTCTCGGTCGCGCCGTGGGACGAGGACTGCCTCACTGCCAACGTGTGGACCCCGGGTCTCGCGGGTGCCCGGCCGGTGCTCGTCTGGATCCACGGTGGCGCGTACCTCGGCGGCGGGAGTGCGATGGGCGTGTTCGACGGCGCCCGGCTCGCCACCGAGGGCGACGCGGTGATCGTGTCCGTGAACTACCGCCTGGGCGCGCTCGGCTATCTCGCCGCGGATCCCGGCCGCGACGACGCCGACGGGAACTGCGGGCTGCGCGACCAAGCCGCGGCGCTCGGGTGGGTCGCGACCCACGCCACCGCGTTCGGTGGCGACCCCGACCGGGTCACCGTGTTCGGGGAGTCGGCGGGCGCCGGGTCGGTGCTGCACCTGTGCGCGGCGCGCACGCCACCCCCGGTGCGCCGGGCGATCGTGCAGAGTGGCGAGGCGCGGACCCTCACCACGGAGCTGGCGTTGCGCGTGCGCGACGCCCTCGTACGCCATGCGGGCATCGACGCCACCGGTCCGGCCCAGATCGCCGCGCTGCGGGCACTTCCGGTCGATGCGCTCCTCGTTGCGCAGAACGCCGTGTTCGGCGAGCTCGCGCTCGCGACCGGGATGATGCCGTTCCACCCGACCTTCGACGGCGACCTCGTGGACCTCGACCCCATCGCGGGGTTCACCGCCGGTCGCGCGCACGGCATCGACCTCGTGATCGGCAACACGCGCGACGAGCTCCGACTGTGGGCCGATCCGCGCGCCGACGGCGTCGACGACGACCGGCTCGCGCACATGCTCGGACG
>JBAZYX010000184.1:0-3859 GCA_041659105.1 Acidimicrobiia bacterium | reverse complement strand
GGGCGGGGGATCGAGGGCGCGTTCGTCGTCGACCTGAGCTCCTTGTGGGCCGGGCCGCTGTGCGGGGCGCTGCTCGCGGCGGCCGGGGCCGACGTGGTGAAGGTGGAGTCGACGGCGCGGCCCGACGGGGCCCGCAGTGGCAACGGCCCGTTCTTCGATCTGCTCAACGGGGCCAAGCGCAGCCTGGCCCTCGACCTGGCGACCGACGAGGGCCGGCGGGTGCTGGCCGCGCTGGTGGCGGGAGCCGACGTCGTGATCGAGGGGACCCGCCCGCGCGCGCTCCGACAACTGGGCGTCGACGCCGAGGCGGCGCTGGCCTCGAGTGGCCCCGCGGTGTGGGTGTCGATCACGGGGCACGGGCGCGACGGCGAGACGGGGTTGCGGGTGGGGTTCGGTGACGACGCGGCGGCCGCGGGCGGGCTCGTCGCGTGGGACGACGCCGGGCCGTGCTTCTGTGCCGACGCCGTCGCCGATCCCGTCACCGGGATGGTCGCAGCCCTCGGCGTGCTGGACGCGCTGGCGCCGGGCGCCGGCAACGGCGCGGTCGCCCGGGACGCAGCGGTCGCCGCGGCGGATCGGCCGGCCGTCCTGCTCGACGTTGCGCTGGCCCGCGTCGCCGCATCGCTGGCCGGGCCGACGCTCACCGTGCCGACCGGGTTGGCCCGCGCCCGCCCTCGGAGCAGACACAGCCGCGGTGCTGGCCGAGCGCGGGATCGCCGGGTGAGCGAGCTCCTCGTGCGCTGCGTCGACGTCCTCGACGTCGGACCCGCCGATGTGCGCGTGCGCGGCGGCGCGATCGCAGAGGTGGGGCCGGACCTGCCGGTGGGCTCCGCGGGCGAGGTCGTCGACGGGTCCGGGGGCGCGCTGCTGCCCGGGCTCCACGACCACCACATCCACCTCTTCGCCTCCGCGGCCAGGGACAAGTCGGTGGTGCTCACCGGCGCGCGGGATCACGGCGACGTGGCGGCCCGCCTCCGGGTCGGATCGACCGCGCTCGCCCCGGGGGCGTGGCTGCGGGCGACCGGCTACCACCCGTCGATCGCGGGTGAGCTCGACCGCTGGGTGCTCGATGGCATCGTGGGCGATCGCCCGGTGCGCGTGCAGCACCGGTCGGGGGCGCAGTGGGTGCTGAACAGCGTCGCGGTCGACGAGCTGGGCCTCGACGCGCTCGATCCCGCGGCCGGACCCGTCGACGGCATCGAGCGCGATCGCGCCGGCGTGGCAACCGGTCGTCTCCACCGGCTCGACACGTGGCTGCGGACCCGCCTCCCCGACGCCGGCGCACCCGATCTTGCTCCGCTGCTGGAACGGCTCGTGCGTCGGGGCGTCACCGGTGTCACCGACACCACGGCGTCGAGCCAGGCCGCCGACCTCGACGCGCTCGCGGCGGCGGTGGCGGCGGCCCCGATCCGGCCGCTCGTGGTGGCTACGGGTGGCGTCGAGCTCGCGGCCAGCGGGGTCCCCGGCCCACTCGTACGGGGGCCCGTGAAGCTGATCGTCGACGACGCCGCCTACCCGGCTGTCGAGGACCTGGCCGCCGACATCGTGGCCGCCCACGCAGTGGGACGCGCGGTGGCGATCCATTGCGTGACCCGCGTGGCCCTCGTGCTGTGCCTGGCCGCGTTCGACGAGGCCGGCGGGCGCCTCGGTGACCGGCTCGAGCACGGCGGGGTCATCCCACCCGAGCTCCACGACGCAGTGCGCCGCCACCGGCTCGCCGTGGTGACCCAGCCGCGGTTCGTCGCGGAGCGCGGCGACGCGTACCTCGCGGAGGTGGACGCCGATGACGTGCCGTGGCTGTACCCGTGCCGGACCCTGCTCGAGGCCGGCATCCCGGTGGCGGCCGGTTCCGACGCGCCCTACGCCGACGTCGACCCGTGGCGCTCGATCGAGGCGGCCACCCAGCGCACGACCCAGAGCGGCGCGGTGCTCGGGGTGGACGAGCGCGTCGACGCGCGAGCCGCGCTCGACCTCTATCTCGGCCTGTGGGACCGCCCGGGTGGGACGCCCCGCCGGGTCGCCGTCGGCGAGCCGGCCGACCTCTGCCTGCTCAGCGAACCGTTGGCCGTCACCCTCCGGCACCCCGCCGCCACCGAGGTGGCCGCGACGATCATCGCCGGCCGCCGAGTCGTCTGACCCCACAACGTCTGTGCACACACAGGCTCGCCGTGCGAGCACTGGTGTGCACAGACGTCGGGGGGTCGTCGGGGCGTGTAGCAAGGGTCGATGCAGTTCGACCTGATGACCACACCGATGCCGCTCCGTCGCATGCAGGACCTCGCGCGCGACGCCGAGGCCGCGGGGTTCTCCGGCCTCGTCGTCACCGAGAGCGGCCGCACCGCGTACCTGAGCTGTGCCGCCGCGGCGCTCGTGTCGGAGCTCGAGATCCTCACCGGCATCGCGGTTGCGTTCCCGCGCAGTCCGATGGTGACGGCGCAGGTGGCGTGGGAGCTGGCCGAGGCGTCGGGCGGCCGGTTCCGGCTGGGCCTCGGGACCCAGGTGCGAGCGCACATCGAGCGGCGCTACGGGTCGGACTTCGAGCACCCCGGCCCCCGCCTGCGCGAATACATCGCCGCGGTGCGGGCGATCTTCGCCGCGTTCAGCGGCGACGCTCCCCTGGCCCACGAGGGTGAGTACTGGACCCTCTCCCTCCTGCCCGGGATGTGGGCGCCGGGGCCGATCGACGTCCCCGCGCCGCCGATCGACATCGCGGCGGTGAACCCGTGGATGCTGCGCATGGCCGGCGAGGCCGCCGACGGCGTCCACATCCATCCGCTCAACACGCCCACCTACCTCCGGGACACCGTCGTCCCCAACCTCGCGGCCGGTGCCGCGAGGGCGGGTCGCTCGCCGGGTGACGTAGCCGTGATCGTCCCCACCTTCGCCGCCCCGGGCGATACGGCTGAGGAGGTCCAGGGGTGGCGGGAGCTGGCGCGGATGCAGGTGTCGTTCTACGGCTCCACGCCCAACTACGCGTTCATCTTCGATCAGGTGGGTGCCGAAGGCACCACCGCGCGCATCCGTGAGCGACAGAAGGTGGGGGACCTGGCCGGCATGGCGGCGTGCATCGACGACGAGCTGCTCGACCACTTCTGCGTGAGCGGCGACTGGGCCACCGTGGCCGATGGGCTGGTCGACCGCTACGCGGGCACGGCCACCCGGGTCGTGTCGTACTTCGCGGCCATGGCCTGGGCCCGCGACCCGAAGGCGCTCGGCCGCTGGGGGGAGCTGGCCCGCGCCGTGCAGGGGGCTACGTGAGCAGCCGCGTGCGGTAGAGGTCGAGCACCTGGTCGAGGGCGACGCGGGTGGGCTGGCCGGGCTCGTCGATGAGGTGTTCTGTCACCACGGAGTGCGGGTTCTTCATCACCGCCTTCGGGTTGGCGGCCGAGTCCTCGAGCTCGACCGCGATGAACGCGTCGCCGAGCTGTTCGCGGAGGAAGTCGAAGCGTTCCTTCGGCACGAACTTGTCGCCCTTGAACCGCAGGCCGAGCACCTGCAGGCCCTCGTTGGCGCAGCGACCTTTCACGATCTCGAGATCGGCCGGCGATATGTCGATCGAGCTGCGGGTCTTCTTGTTCACGGGGAACGGAGCCGATGGCTGCGACAGCACCGGCGCGAGGAGGTGATCCGAGGTGGCCATGGCCAGGGCGTAGCCGCCGGTGAAGCACATGCCGATGGCGCCCACGCCGGGCCCGCCGCACCGCTCGTGTTCCGCGGCGCACAACGCCCGGAGCCAGTCGACCACCGGCGAGGTCTTGCCGGTGGCCAGCACCGTGAACTCCTTGCTGATGCACGCCGGCACCATCGAGCTCAACATGTAGCCGAAGGTCTTGGCCGTGCCCGCGGCCAGATAGTCGTA
>JBAZYX010000183.1:0-4010 GCA_041659105.1 Acidimicrobiia bacterium | reverse complement strand
GAGCGCGGTACCTCCTCCCGCTCGAACCCGCGGCGTGGCTCGCCGCCGGGTGGCTGGCCGTCGCGCTCGCCGACCGAGGCGGCGCGTCCGTGGCGGGCGGGGCCGCGACCGTGGCCTAGGTTGCGGCCATGAAGATCTCGCTCGGTCTGCCCACCCACAAGGTCCACGCGTTCGACGAGCTGTGCTCGGCCTCGGCGATCGCCGAGATCGCGACCGCAGCCGAAGCGGGCGGGGTCGACGCCGTGTTCGTGACCGACCACCCGATGCCCGCCGACCCGTGGCTCGCGAGCGGTGGGCACCACGCGCTCGACCCGTTCGTGGCCCTGTCGTTCGCTGCGGCCGCGACCACCACGCTGCGGCTGCACACCAACCTGCTCATCCTGGCGTATCGCAACCCGTTCGTCTCCGCGAAGGCGGTGGCCACCCTCGACGCGCTGTCGCGCGGCCGGGTGATCCTGGGCGTGGGCGCCGGGTACCTGGAGGGGGAGTTCGACGCGCTGGGCGTCGACTTCGACACCCGCAACGACCTCACCGACGAGGCGATCGTGGCGATGCGCCAGACCTGGACGGGGGAGAGCGTGGTCGCGGCCGGCCTCGGGTGGTCGGCGACAGGAAACACCGCGCTGCCGCGGCCGGTGCAGCAGCCCGGGCCGCCGATCTGGATCGGGGGCAACTCGAAGCGGGCCATCCGGCGGGTCGTCGACCTCGCCGACGGCTGGATGCCGATGCCGAGCCCGGCCGGATCGGAGTCGCGGCTGAAGACGCCCGCGATCACGTCGTTGGACGCGCTCGCGGCGCGGCTCCAGTACGCGAGGGACTACGCGGCCGAGGTGGGGCGCAGCACGCCGTTCGAGGTCGTGTTCATGCCCATGGGCCTCGACATGTTCAGCAAGGCCCAGGTCGACCCGGGTCCCGTGGTCGACGCGATCCTGGCCATGGCCGCGGTGGGCGTCACCTACTGCTCGCTCACCCTCCCCGGCGACACCCGCGCCGAGTTCCTCGCCAACCTGTCCGTCCTCGCCGAGTCCGTCATCCCCCACGTGTGACTGTTTGGACGGTTCGTCGGCCTGGGGGCCGACGAACCGTCCAAACAGGCGGGCGCGCTAGAGCTCGGGGGTGAGGGAGGCCAGGAGCTCGTGGGTGCGGCGGAGGGACGCGGCGCGGTCGTCACCCACGGCGAAGGTCGCGGCGGCGAGGTCGGTGACGCCGGCGTCGCGGAACGCCTCGAGTCGCGTGCGGACCTGCTTCTCGGTGCCGACGACGACCACGTCGGCCGGGTCGGTGGCGTCGCCGGTGGCGAGGATGCGCTGGTACGTGGGGATCGCGCCGTAGACCGAGAACAGGCGCGCGGCGCGGTCACGGCCGTCGGCCGCGTCGTCGCACACCGCGACCGGCAGCCCGGCCACCACCCGCGGCGACGGCCGGCGCGCCTCGATCGCGCCGTCGACCAACCGGGGCACGATGTGCTCCGCGGTCGAGCGCTCGTCGGCCATCCAGGTGATCGTGCCGTCGGTGCGGCTCCCGGCGAGGTGCAGCATCTTCGGCGCGAGCGCCGCGAGGAGGATCGGCACGGGCGTGGCTCCGGGCACGTCGAGCAGCGCGTTCACCTGGTACTCGTCGCCCTCGAAGTGCACCTGACCCGGCCCCGCGAACGCACGGGTCAGCACCTCCACGTACTCGCGCGTGTTGGTGAACGGCTTCGCGTAGCTGAGGCCGTGCATGTTCTCGATCACCACCGGGTGCGACGGTCCGATGCCGAGCGCGAGCCGCCCGTCGGAGGCCGCCTGCACCGAGAGCGCCTGCTGCGCCATCGCGAGCGGGTGTCGCGGGTACGTGGGAATCACCGCGGTGCCGAGCTCGATGCGGTCGGTGACGGTGGCCGCGAGCACGAGCGCGGTGAGCCCGTCGAGGCTCCAGGGGATGTGGGGGACCCACGCGCTCGCGAAGCCCTGCTCCTCCACCCACCGCGCGCGCTGCTGCAGCTCGTGCACGCCCGTGCGCTCGCCGCCGGTGTCCGAGACGAAGATGCCGATCCTCACGGTGTGCTCCCTTCAGGGGCGGGACGGAAGCCGTCGACGACGGCCGCGAGCGTCGCGGGGTCGACGGTGTAGGGCATGGAGAGGCCGACCCGGTCGACGGTGCCCGCGTAGCGCGCCTCCATCGCGGCGCCGATCTCGCCGGGCTCGCCGCGCACCACGAGCGCGTCGACGATCTCGTCGGTGAGCAACGCGGGCAGGTCGGACCACCGGCCCGCCTTGGTGAGCGCGTTCAGCTCGGTCTGGAGATCGCCCCAGCCGTGCGCGTCGAGGGTCACGCGGTAGGCAGGCGTGGAGCCGTAGAACGCGAGGAGCGTGCGCACGCCGGTCTCGGCCCGCTCGCGCTCCTCGTCGGTGCCACCGGTGCACACGATCGGACACGCGTGCACGGTGAAGTCGTCGGTCGAACGCCCGGCCTGAAGGAGCCCCGCCTCCACCGCGGGTGCGACGTGCTCGCGCACGTAGGTGCCGGAGTGGAACGGGTGGATCAGCAGGCCGCCGGCGACCTCGCCCGCGAGCCGGCACATCCGGGGTCCGAGGCCGGCGAGCCACACCGGCGGCGGCCCGTACGGGTTGGGCCCGGGGTCGAACATCGGGGTCATCAGCGTGTGGCGGTAGTGCTCCCCCCGGTAGTCGAGGGGGGTGCCGTCCTGCCACGTCGTCTGGATGGCACGGATGGCCTCGATCAGCTCGCGCATCTGGCCCACCGGCGTGCCCGACCAGGTCATCGAGTAGCGGTTCTCGATGTGGGGGCGGATCTGGGTGCCGACGCCGAGGACGAACCGCCCCTGCGACATGGTCTGCAGGTCGTTCGCCGTCACGGCGAGGTCCATCGGGCTGCGGGCGAACGCGACCGCGATGTTGGTGATGAGCGTCACCCGCTCCGTGTGCTCGGCCGCGAGCACGAGCGGGAGGAAGGGCCCGTGGGCCGCCTCGGCCGAGAAGATGCCGTCGACCCCGACCGCCTCGAGGGCCCGGGCCCGGTCGCCCGCGCCGTCGACGTCGGGTCCGAGGTAGTGGTCGACTTGCATCGACGTGTCACGATAACGCCATGACCGACGAACTGGACGATCTGCGGGCCCGCCTCGACCGGCTGGAGTCCACCGAGGCGATCCGCCAGCTCGTGGCCCGGTACGCGCTCGCGCTCGACAGCCGTGACGTGCAGACCCTCGCGTCGCTGTTCGTCGCCGACGTCACCACGGGCGACGGCCGTGTGGGTCGCGAGGCCCTCGCCGAGTGGTTCGACCCCGTGCTGCGGCCCTACAAGATCACCTTCCACCTCATCGGCAACCACGTGATCGAGTTCCAGGACGACGACCACGCCACCGGCGTCGTCTACTGCCGACCCGAGCACGAGGTCGGCGACCTGTGGGTGGTCATGCCCATGCAGTACTGGGACCGGTACGAGCGCCGCGACGGGGAGTGGTGGTTCAAGAGCCGCAAGCCGGTGGTGTTCTACGCGGCCGACGTGCTCCAGCACCCGCTCCAGGTCGAGAACCGCTTCAACTTCCCCGACAACCCGATGCTCGACCGGGCCGAGCTGCCGGAGAAGTGGACCACCTGGCAGGCGTTCTGGTCCCGCACCGGCAACGAGTGACCCCCAGCATCCCCGTTTTGGCGTCACTCGTGCCGCTGACAGCGGCACGAGTGACGCCAAAGGGACGGGTTCAGCCGACGGAGCGGTCCTGGCCCTCCCAGTAGGGGGCGCGCAGGTCGCGCTTGAGGATCTTCATCGCGCCCGACAGCGGCAGCGGCCCGGCGCGCAACTCCACGGTCTTGGGCACCTTGAAGCCCGCGATCCGGCTCTTCGCGTGCTCGATGATCTCGTCCTCGGTGAGGGTCGCACCCTCCTGGGGCACGACGATCGCGTGCACTGCCTCGCCCCACTGCGCGCTCGGGACGCCGATCACCGCGACCTGGGCGACGCCGGGATACGTGGCGATCGCGTTCTCCACCTCGACCGAGTACACGTTC
>JBAZYX010000182.1:0-4071 GCA_041659105.1 Acidimicrobiia bacterium | reverse complement strand
TCGAGGGCCACCCGTCCTTCGAGGCGGGCCAGAGCGGCGCCGAGGCAGAAGTGGAGGCCGAAGCCGAAGGACAGGTGGCCCTTCGGGTTGCGGCGGGCATCGAAGCGGTCGCCGTCGGGGAACTTGCGGTCGTCGCGGTTGGCGGAGCCCATGAGCAGGAGCATCACGCTGCCCTCGGGCACGGTGCGGTCGTGGTACTCCACGTCCTTGGTGACGTAGCGGGCGACGTGGGGCGCGGGCGGCTCGAAGCGCAGCAGCTCCTCGATGGCCCCCGGGATGAGCGACGGGTCCTCGGCGAGCAGTCGACGCTCGTCGGGGAAGTCGGAGAGCACCTTGCCGGCCCAACCGATCAGCCGGGTGGTGGTCTCGTTCCCGGCGCCGGCGATGACGGTCACGTAGGTGAGCACCTCCTCGCGGGTGAGCCGGCGGACGGTGCCCGTCTCGTCCTCGAACTCCGCGGTGAGCAGCTCGGTCATCAGGTCGTCGGAGGGGTGCTGGGCCCGCCAGTCGATGTACTCGGCGAACCGGTCGGCGCCGATGTCGAGCTCGTCGCCGAACTGCATCTTCTCGCCCTCCTTGACCCGGAGGTTCCGGTCGGCGTGGTCGCGCACCGCCGCCTGGTCCTGCTCGGGGATCCCGAGCAGCATGCCGATCACCTTCATGGGCATCTGCTTGCCGAGGTCGGCGATGAAGTCGAACCCGTCGGCGCCCACGAGTGGATCGAGGCTCTGCGCGCACAGCTCCCGGATCTGGGGCTCGAGGGCGTTCATCTTCTTCGGCGTGAACACCCGCGAGAGCAGGCTCCGGTGGATGTCGTGGATGGGCGGGTCCTCGAAGAGCAGGATCCCGGGCGGGAAGTCGATCCCGGCCTGGATGAGCTCGAGGATGGCCCCCTTGGCCGAGGAGAAGTTCTCCCAGTTCACCAAGGCCCGCTCCACGTCCTCGTGGCGGCTGAGCGCGTAGAAGCCGTGCTGCTCGTCGAAGTACAGCGGCGCCTCCTCGCGCAAGCGGTGCCATGCCGGGTACGGGTCGGCGTTGATCATCACGTCGTAGGGGTCGTACCTCGGCTCAGCCACGTTGGTCTCCTGTTGGGCTTGTGGTGCTGGTCGTGCGGGTGGGTCGATCGGCGCGGGTGGCGCTGTTCACGACGTCGCCTTCGGCCGCTCGGATCTTGCCGATGAGCCCGACGAGCAGCTCGAGCTCCTCGTCGGACAGTTCCACCGTGCCGAACAGCTCGGCGTTGAGCTGGTCGACGGCGCGGTCGAACAGCCGCCGGCCCTTGGCCGTGATCTCGACGAGCGTGGCCCGGGCATCGGTGGGGTGGGACAGGCGACGGCAGAGCGCGGCCACCTCGAGGCGGTCGATCGCGCTGGTCACCGTGCCCGGGGTGATCCAGAGGCCACGCCCGACCGCCCCCAGGGTCAACGGGCCGGTCCAGCGCAACATCCCGAGCACCTGGTAGCGGGCGAAGGTGAGGTCGAGCGGGCGCAGGATGGCGGAGGCCCGGTTGAGGAAGATCTGCTCGGCGCGCATGACCGACGCGACCGCGGCCATGCCGGCCGCGCTGTCGTGCCAGCCCTGTTGGATCCAGCGCTCGCGCGACGCTTGGACGGGGTCGTACCCGAGCGGGTGTGCCATCGGGCGAACCTACCGTCGGGCCGCGTCGGGCACGCGGCCGATGACGCCCTGGTCGTGGAGCTCGGCGAGCTCGGCGACGGACACGCCGAGCTCGCGCAGCACCTCGTCGGTGTGCTCGCCGAGCAGTGGGGCCGGGCTGTGGTGGAACCGGTGGGGACCCCGCGAGAACCGCATCGGCATCGTGGCGTGCCGGGCCGTGCCGGTGAGGGCCCGATCGACGTCCTCGAAGAACCCGCGGTGCTGGAGCTGCTCGAGGGTCGCCTGCTCGTGCGGTTGCAGCACCTTGGCCACCGGCACGCCGGCCCCCCAGAGGCCCTCGACGATCTCGTCGCTCGTACGCACCGCGCACCACTCTGCGAGGTGAGCGTCGATCAGGTCGTGGTGCGCTCGCCGCCCGGCGGCGGTCACCAGCGCCGGGTCCATCGCCCAGTCGGGCCCACCGAGGGCGTCGCGGAGGGCGACCCACTGGTGGTCGGTCTCGATGGCGAGGGCGATCCACGCGTCGCGGGCGCCTGCGTCGTCGACCTCCGCGCTGAGGTAGAGGTTCTGCGGTGCCGCGGTGGGTCCGCGGTTGCCGTCCCGTTCGAGGAGGGCGCCATACGCGGCGTGCTCGACCACCTGCTCCGCCGCGATGTTGAGCGCCGCGTCCACCATCGAGGCCTCGACGACGACACCCTCGCCGGTGCGCCGGCGGTGCTCCAGCGCGAGCAGCACCGCGCACAGCGCATGCGTGCCGGCGTTGGAGTCGCCGATGCAGTAGGGCGACACAGGGCGCTGGTCGGGGTGCCCGGTCATCCACGTGAGGCCCGCCGCGTCCTCGATCACGAAGGCGAACGCGGGGTTGTCGCGCCACGGGCCGTCGAGCCCGAAGCCCGGCATCCGCACCACCACCAGGTCGGGCCGGATGGCCTGCAGCTCCTCGAGGGGGAGGCCGAGCTGTTCGAGCACCCGCGGCGTGTTGTTCTCCACGATCACGTCGCAGGTCGCCACCAGCCGCCGCACCAGCTCCTTGCCCCGCTCGGTGCCGAGGTCGAGGGTGACGCTCTTCTTGTTGGTGTTGAGGCCGCTGAAGATCCCCGACTTCTCCCACCAGTCCGGTTCGGAGAACCGCAGGCCGGCGAGGAGCCGCGTGCCGTCGGGCCGCGCCGTCGACTCGATGTGGAGGACCTCGGCGCCGAGCAGGGCCAGCCCGTGGGTGCAGAGCGGACCGGCCCAGAACGAGGTGAGGTCGAGCACCCGCAGGCCACGGTAGGGCAGGTGCTCCTCGGCCCCGGGCGGGGCGGCCGGTGAGGTCGTGCCCTGCCGTGCGCGCCGCGGGGCGCCGTCGTGCTCACCGAGCTTGGGCGCCGGTGCGGCCGCGCGCAGCAGGGGCGGGTCGAACCGGTAGGGCCGGTCGGGTTCCAGGAAGCCGTCGCGGGGGTTCTCCACGATCGACCCCCGCGCCTGGAAGTGGTCGGTGGTCGGGATCGTGGCACCGTTGCCGATCGGCGCGTGCGGGATCCGAAAGGCGCCGGCGGCGTCGAGGACCTCGTCGGTCGTGTGCTCCGCCATCCAGGCCGCTATGTCCGGGGCGAGGTGGCCGCGGTTGGCGAAGAGCTTGCGGTCCTCCATCCACTCCGGGTGTTCCACCATCACGCAGAAGTCGAGCCACTGCTGGCCGGTGCCGACGCCGAGGCCGACCAGGCCGTCCTTGGTGGCCTCCACGCCCGGGGTGACGATCGAGCGTCCGCTGCGGAACGGTCGCCCCACCATGTCGGTGTAGGTGACCGGGTAGTAGGTGCCGCAGAGGACGAGCGTCTCGAGCATCGACACGTCGACGAGCTCGCCCGGGCCGGCGAGCAGGCCTCTGGCCCGCGCCACGAGGGTGCCGATGGCCGCCTGCGCGCCGGTGAGCCACTCGCCGACCTGCCCACCGATCGACACCGGCGCGCGGTCGGGCGCGCCCCGACCGAGGCCCACGATCGCGCCCGACCAGGCCTGGAGCGTGAGCTCGGTGGCAGCCCGGTCGCTCCATGGGCCGTCGAGCCCGAACGGCGTGATCGCGGTGACCGTGAGGTGGGGCGCGGTGCGGCGGATGGCGGAGGGCGCCAGCTCGGGGCGCTCCGCCAGGCGGGATCCGCGCGACCACACCACGGCGTCGGCCCCGTCCAACAGCGCGACGACGCGGGCGAGATCCTCGCGGTCGTCCGGGTCGGCGACCATGCTCTGCTTCGTCGAGGCCAGGAACGTGAAGAGCGCGCCGTCGTCGCCGGCCGGGATGGCCGCGCCGGAGGCCGACCAGGCCCGGAGCGAGTCGCCCTCGGGCGCCTCCACCTTGACGACCTCCGCACCCGCGTCGGCCAGGAGCTTCGTGCAGTAGGCGCCGGCGATCCCGCTGGAGAGGTCGACGACGCGGTGGTCAGCGAGCGGCGGCGTGGCCACGAACCGGCTCGG
>JBAZYX010000181.1:0-4147 GCA_041659105.1 Acidimicrobiia bacterium | reverse complement strand
CCGGAGTAGAGGGGGTCCAACGACAGCCACGTGCCACCGTCGTCGGTCATCACCCCGAGCCCGAGCATCTCGTGTCGCATGACCTGCATGACGTCGTCGGAGCCGTCGTGGATCTGCAGGCCGACGACGCGCTTGCGCTTCACCAGGCCCGACGTGTCGATCGCGAGCTCGGCGGTGAGGGTGTGGACGCCGTCGGCGGCCTTCCACCCGGCCTTGCGCCACTTCCCGTCCGCCATCTGCCGGGCCTCGACGCGGACGTACTTCGAGTTCGCGGTGTGGAAGCCGTCGACGCCGGCGCGGAACACCACCCCGCCGCCGTCTTCCACGAACAGCACGCCGGGGATGTCGCGCGCGACGTAGTACTCGTTGTCGGGGTCGCCCTGGTGGCCGGTGGTGGTGGTGACGGTCCACGTCTTCAGCGCCGGGAGGACGTCGCTGGGCCACCGTCCCGCCCCGGGCGGCGGCGTCGGTGCGGGCGGGTCGGC
Organism: Acidimicrobiia bacterium; assembly: GCA_041659105.1. Taxonomy (GTDB): domain Bacteria; phylum Actinomycetota; class Acidimicrobiia; order IMCC26256; family PALSA-555; genus CAIUKV01. The sequence goes on along the minus strand of JBAZYX010000181.1, from coordinate 3,662 downwards.
GACCGGTGGGGCGCCGAGAACCCGGTCGAGCTTGGCCTCGATCCGGTCGAGCTGTACGCGGTAGTCCCTCATGTGGCACCTCTCCTGGGTGTAGGCGTGCTCGTGCTCGCGCGTGTGGTCGGGGTCGGGGCCGTGCACGACGTCGGGCGTCTGGCCGTCGTGGTGATGGGTCTGGTGGCGGTCCGCGACGGCGTCGCGGTCGCGCCCGTCCGGGCTACGGCCGGTGTCGGCGGGTGGCGGGTCGGAAGCGGTGGCGCCGCCTCGACCTCGACGGCCCGGACGCGATCGGCGGGGCTGCCCTCGTCGACGGCGCCCAGTGGTGGGATGACGCTCGCCACGACCACGACCAGCGCGGCACCGAGCAGGCCGACAGCACGGACGGCGGTGCGACCCCAGCGACGTCGTGGACGGCGGCGGGTGCGCCGATGGCGGCCCACGTCACGCCCCGGGGGCCGGGTCCCATTCGCCGGGTGGGGTGGCGCCGCCCGCGGCCGCGTCGAGGGCCTCCCGCGCGGTCTGGAGCTCGCCCGCCATCTGGCGGCCCTGCTCGGCCGCCTGCTCGTACGCGGCCTGCCACTGCGCGCGCTCGAACTGCGCCTTGCCGAGCGGGTCGGCGCACAAGATGGCGATCACGCGGTCGGGGTCGACCTGGATGGCGCCCTGGGGATGGCTCATGACGGCGAGGCTCCGATCTGGGGTGCGGGTAGCGGGCCGACCAACGGCCCGGTCTCGAGGGAGGCGCGGTGGGTCAGGAACGCGCGGCGGCGCTGCGCCACGTCGGCCCGGCTGGTCGAGCTGGCCGACCGGATCACGTCGAGCGGGTCGTCGGTGTCGCTCGCGGCGAGCAGCCGTCGCGCGCCGGGCAGCGCGCCGCTCTCGGGCGGTGTACCCCGGATCCCGCGCACCGCGCGAGCACGACCCGGCCGCCGAGCGCGGCGCACGCGGGTCCTGAGGTGCTCGCGCGCGGTCGCCTGCTCGGCCCGGAAGGGGTCCGCACCCGGCGCCGGTGGGTCGAGGTAGGGCTCGACGAGGACGACCTCCAGCAGCTCGTCGAGGTCGCGGTCGATGTCGAGGCCGTACTCCGCAGCGCGCCAGGCCATCGCGTCGGCCGGCAGGACGTGGGTCAGGCGCACCGGGGGCTCGCCGTCGCGGGTCACCTCGGTCTCCAGCATCCACATGGCCCGGCCGTCCTGGTCGTGGAGCTCGGCGTGCAGGACGTCTACGTGCACGGTCATGCGTGGGCCACCGAGAGGTAGTGAATGGAACCCGAGGTCCCGGAGTTGCCGACGAGCACGGTGAAGCTCGTCGAGGTGTTGGCCGAGAGCTGCACCGTCTGCGCGGTGGGGTTGACGTAGTTGGTGAACACGGCGCGCGCGGTCGCCATCGTGACTCCGTAGCTGTAGGTGATGCCGGAGGATCCGCTCGACTTCGTGGCCTGACCGATCACGAAGGTCGCGTAGTTGTCGATGTTGTTCTGGGGGATCGCGCCGTAGAAGTCGATCGCGTTGGCATCCGCGACGAGCCGCGCGTTGCCGCCGCTCTGCGCCTCGACGCGACCCGAGGTGCTCGTGCTGACGTAGGCGACGACACTGGAGCTGGCGTAGGCGCGGATGTCCGAGCCGCTGGAGTAGATCGCCAACCCGGAGTTGACCACCCCCGCGGAGTAATACTCGAACGTCCCGGACAGCCCCGCGGTGGAGCGCAGATAGCCACCGTCGAGCGCGGTCGCGCTGCTCGTGCGGGTCTCGATGAACCAGCTGGTCGTGCCGAGGACGAAGCGAGCCCCGCGGGCGGTGCCCGGGCTGTCGCCGATGTCCTCCCAGCCCATCGAGATGTCGTTGAAGCCGAGCCGGATCTTCTGCGCCCGGTCGGGGGTGTAGAAGGTGTTCGGCGGGCCGTGGATGAGCAGCGTCGTCGCCGAGTTGGGCGTGTCGGCGATCGCGCGCAGGTACATCGGGGTCGTGGTGACCGAGGTGTACAGGTTGACCGTCGGGCCGCCGGTGTTGGTGAGCTGGATCCGGTTGGTGCCCGTCGAGGTCGCGAAATCGCCGATGATCGACACCGTGCCCGCCGACACCGACGCGTCGAGGGTGAGCGCGCCCGAGCTGTTGTAGAACCGCAACCCGGCCGGGTCGAGGATCCAGCGCTGCCCCGAGTTGGCCGAGCGGATGTCGCCGGTGGCCATCAGCATCGAGAACGTCGCGGTGCCACCGACGATCGAGCCGACCGAGACGGTGGCGATCTTCGCGGACTGGATCGTGGCGTTGAGGATCTTCGCGTTGGTGATCGCGGCGTCCTGGATCTCCGCGGTGCCCACGACCTTGCGCAGGCGCAGCTGGTCGACCCACACGTCGAGCGCCGCACCGTCCCCGGAGACGAGACCGGCGACGACGACGATCCGCAGCCACGCCGGGGACTGCCCGCTGCCGCCGACGTCGTCGCCGATCCCGAAGTTGACGGAGAACGTCGACGAGGCGGGCGGGCCGAACGGGGCACCCGGGTAGATCGTGGGCAGCGACGAGATGGTGCCGAGCAGGAAGTCGACGCCTGTGTTCCCCGGGACGGGTGGGTTGTTGTAGTCGATGTAGGCGCGCACCGACAGGCCACCGGTCACCGCCCGGGAGGCGAACGCCGGGAGCTCCAGGTAGTACAGCTCCCCGGGCCGGACCGGGATCACCGCGGACCCGATCAGCGCTGACCCGCTCGCGGCGGGCAGCGAGATCTTGAGCGCGGCCGAGCCGCCGAAGACGTTCGCCGCGGTGGTGTCGCGGGAGAAGGTGGGCGTCGAGCCCGTCGAGGACAGCAGCGACCACAGCGCGGGCTTGGTCGAGGTGGTGAGGTCGACGTCCTCGAAGCCGCCGTTGGGGATCGCGGTGTCCTGGAACGCGGCGACGGACAGGTGTGGGGTCGTCACCGCCTCGGGGAAGATCTTGGGTGTCGTGACGGCCTGGCTCGCCAGCTTCGCCGCGGTGATGATGCCGTCGGCGAAGTCCGACCCGATCAGCGCCTGCGGCACCACCGACGCCTGCGCCGACTGCGCCGACACGTTGCCCGAGCGGTCGTAGGCGACCAGCACGACGTAGGCGGTGGCGCCGAAGGTCAGTCCGGTCAGGATGACCGTGCCGGGCCCGCGCAGCTCCGCCTTCTTCGTCGACGGCGAGTAGCCGAACCCGTTCGTCGCCGACACGTGGACGTCGACCCGCTCGAAGTCGGGGCCCATCGACTCGCCGACCGAGCCGAGGCCGGTCCACCGGCAGTCGATGACGCTGGCGATCGACACGAGCGTCGGCGCTGCGGGGGTCGGCGGCGGGGTGACGTCCTTGCCGGTGGTGATCTGCACCTCGGCGCCGTAGGCCGACCGGTTCCCGGCCCGGTCGTAGGCGCGGACCTGCACGCCGACGACCACACCGACGGCGCCGGTGGCGAAGTCGGTCTGCAGCCCGGTCACCCCGGCGACGGGGTTGTAGCCGGTGGGGTAGCCCGACGCGATGAACCGCCAGCGCAGCTCGTACCCGGCGAGGTCGCTGCACACCGAGCCGTCGGTGTTGGTCAGCGGCGCCGCCCAGGTCGCGAACACGGCCGAGATGGAGCCGCCGATGCCGTCCGGGACCGCGCCGGTGCCGAGAGCCAACCCGGTCGGGCCGTTCGGGGCGAGGTTGTCG
>JBAZYX010000180.1:0-4175 GCA_041659105.1 Acidimicrobiia bacterium | reverse complement strand
GGGGATGCTGCCGTCGGGGTAGGTGGCCAGGGCCAGGTCCGTGAGCACGTCCTTGCGTGGCTCGCGCCGGCGGTCCTCGATGTACGCCGCGAACCAGGCGTCGAGCCAGGAGAGGGGGTTCTCGCCCGGGTTGCCCTTCTCGCCCGCACCCACGGCGCCGACCGTGCCGGTGAGGCCGAACCCCTCGCGGAAGCGCTGGTGGTCCTCCTCGGGCACGCCGAGCAGGTCGGCCACCACGAGCATGGCGAAGGGTTGGGCGTAGGCGCTGATGAACTCGCAGTGGCCGTCGGCGAGGAACTCGCCGAGCTGCTCGTCGGCCAGGCGCCACATGAAGGCCTCGTTGTCCTTGAGGCGCTTCGGCGTGATGAGCCGCATGAGCAGGGCCCGTTCCCGGGTGTGGTCCGGCGGATCCATCGTGACCATGTGCTCGTGCATCGGCAGCTGGTCGCGATGGCTGGCGACGATGTCGGTCACGTCGTCGCCCTCGAGCGGCACGGGGAAGGCGGCGAAGGGGCCGACGACCGAGTTGCAGGACGAGAACGCCTCGGTGTCGCGGTACACCTCGCCCACCTCGTCGTAGCCGGTGACGGCCACCACGCCGAGGTGGGGCAGGGTGAGCACGGGGCACTCGGCCCGCAGCGAGTCGAAGTACGGGTTGGGGTCCTCGATCAGCGACTCGTCGAAGAAGTAGTCGATGGTCTTCCAGTCGCTCAACGCGATCTCCCCTCGTGGTGCTGTGCGGCCGCCCAGCACCTGCTGTGCGGTTGCTTAGCATCCGGGGCCCGACGTGGCAAGGTGGTGGCATGACGATCGCTCCATCGCCTCGCCGAATCGGCGCGAAGGACTCCAAGACGCGCGCCCAGCTGCTCGACGCGGCCGAGCGCCTGCTCCTCGAGGAGGGCTATGCCGCGGTCACCTCCCGGCGGCTCGCCGCGAGCGCTGGCCTGAAGCCCCAGCTCGTCCACTACTACTTCCGCACCATGGACGACCTCTTCCTGGAGGTCTTCCGCCGACGAGCCGACGAGAACATGGCGCGGTTCGAGCGGGCCATCGCCGAGGACGGATCGCTGGAGAACCTCTGGCGGCTGAACGCCGACCCGCGGGGGGCCACGTTCAACATCGCGTTCATCTCCCTGGCCCACCATCGCAAGGCGATCCGGGCCGAGATCGCCCGCTACGCAGAGCGGTTCCGCACAGCGCAGCTCGACGCGATGCGGGCGGCACTCGCGCAACGCGGCGTCGGCGAGGACCAGCTCCCGCCGGTCGTCGCCCTGCTCCTCACCACGGGGCTGTCCCAGGTCATGGCCCTCGAAGGCCTGCTGGGCGTCACGTTGGGACACGACACCACCGTGGCGTTCATCGAACGGACCATCGCGCAGCTCGGCGGCTCGCCGGAGCTGTGACCGCGAGGATCTCCTCGCTCACTCCTCGAGCAGATCCGGTTGCTCCTCGACGATCCAGGCGTAGAGCGGTTGGAAGGCCCGCCAGCCCGCCATGTGCGGACCGACGTGCCGAGCCGTCTCCGCCGCCACCTCCGGATCGATCAACACCGGCGTGCCGGCGGCCTCGGCGAGCAGCTGCGCATGGCAGGTGCGCTCCATCGTGATGAACCACCACGCGGCCTCGTCGACCGTGTGACCGACCGTGAGGAGCCCGTGGTTCGAGAGGATGACGGCCTTGTGGTCGTCGAGCGCCACCGCGAGGCGCTTGCCCTCCTCGAGGTCGAGCACGACACCCGTGTAGTCGTCGAACACCGCGTGGTCGCCGTAGAACGCGCACGCGTCCTGCGTCAGCGGATCGAGGGGACGGCGCAGGGACGACCACGCCTTGCCGTGCAGCGAGTGCGCGTGGGCCGCCGCCACCACGTCGGGACGCGCCGCGTGCAGCTGCGAGTGGATGGCGAACGCCGCCTTGTTGACCGGCCAGGTCCCCTCGACCACCTGGCCCGAGTCGTTCACGAGGATGAGGTCACGCACCCGGATCTGCTTGAAGTTCATCCCGAACGGGTTGACCCAGAAGTGGTCGAGGCGCTCGGGATCCCGGGCCGTGATGTGACCGGCGATCCCCTCGTCGAACCCGAACCGACCGAAGAGGCGGAACGCCGCGGCGAGGCGCTGCTTGCGGTGCCGGCGCTCGTCGTCGGGGTTCGTGAACTCGGGGAAGGCGGGAGGGATCCGATCTGACGCCATGCTCCGATCGTAGGGCGCGCGGCCCCCGCGACCCCCCGCCTAGATTGACCGCCATGCGCTTCGGACTCGACGTGGCACAACAACGGGTGACCTGGGACGAGCTGGTGAGCCGCGTGCAGTTCGCCGAGGCCCTCGGCTTCGACGGCGCCTGGGGCTTCGACCACTTCCAGCCGATGTACGGCGACGGGCCTGGCGAGGTGTTCGAGGGCATGACCACGCTCGCCGCGCTGGCGAGCGCCACCTCTCGGATCCGCCTCGGGCTCCTCGTCACCGGCGTCACCTACCGGCACCCCTCCGTGTTCGCCGCGCAGGCCGTGACGATCGACCATGCGTCCCACGGGCGGCTCGAGCTGTCGCTGGGCGCGGCGTGGTTCGACAAGGAGCACCACGAGCTCGGCATCCCGTTCCCGTCCACGCCGGACCGCTTCGACCTGCTCGAGGACGCGCTCGAGATCGTGCAGCGGCTGTTCACCGGCGAGGTCGTCTCCTACGAGGGACGGATGGTGTCGCTCCACGACGCGCGGCTGCGACCGCTCCCCGTGCAGCAGCCCCACCCGCCGATCTGGATCGGGGGCAGCGGCCCGCGCCGCACGCTCCCGCTCGTGGCCAGGTACGCCGACGTGTGGCACACGTGGGGTTCGCCCAACTCGGTGCGCGAGGCCAACGCCCGCATCGACGAGCTCGCGGCGGAAGCGGGACGCGATCCCGCGTCGATCATGCGGGCCAGCTCCCTCTCGCTCGACGACCTCGAGACGGCCCGCAAGCACGCGTCGAAGTGGCGCGACGCGGGTTGCGGGTACCTCGTGTGCGGCTGGCCCGAAGCCGGCCGGCCCCAGATCGAGGCCTTCGCGCGCGACGTCATGCCCGAGTTCGCCTCCTGACGAAGCGGTAGCGGGCACGCGGCGGCGGGCATGGGGCCCGGCGTTGTACCGACCAGTACAGTGCCCGCCGATGGGACCCCCCGACCCGCTCCCCACCGACGTCGACGTGCTCGTCGTGGGCGCCGGGATCACCGGCATCTACCAGCTCCACCGCGCGCTCGAGGAGGGCTTCACGGCCCAGCTCGTCGAAGCGGGCGACGGCGTGGGCGGCACATGGTTCTGGAACCGCTACCCCGGCGCCCGGTTCGATTCGGAGAGCTACACCTACGGCTACCTGTTCTCGAGGGAGCTGTTCGAGGACTGGGAGTGGCAGGAGCACTTCGCCGACCAACCCGCCATCGAGCGGTACCTCAACCACGTCGTCGACCGGTTCGACCTCCGGCGCCACATGCGCTTCGGCGCCGGCGTCACCTCGGCCGTGTTCGACAGTTCAGTGGCCGACAACGCTGCGTCCACCTGGGCGGTGACCACCGGCGACGGGATCGTCACCCGGGCCCGGTTCCTCGTCGCCGCCACCGGTGTGCTGTCGGTGCCCTACCTCCCCGACGTGCCCGGCCGCGACACCTTCACCGGCGTGCAGCACCACACCGGCCGGTGGCCGGCCGAACCGGTCGACTTCGCGGGCAAGCGCGTCGCCGTGGTCGGCACGTCGTCGAGCGGCGTGCAGGTCGTCCCCGCCATCGTCGACGAGGTCGAGTCGATCACGGTGTACCAGCGCACGGCGAACTGGTGCACCCCGCTCAACAACCGCCCGATCACCGCCGAGGAGCAGGCTGAGCTGCGGGCCGGCTTCGAGGACCTGCGCGAGGTGCTGAACACCTCGGTGCACGGGTTCCACCACCCGGTCAACCCCCGCGCCGCGTTCGAGGACCCGCCGGAGGTGCGGCTGGCGTTCTTCGAGCGGATGTGGGCCAGCCCGGGCTTCACCAAGTTCACGAGCAACTACGCCGACATCCTCATGAACCCGGAAGCCAACGCTGAGTGGTGCGCGTTCATCGCCGGCAAGATCCGGGCCGCGGTACACGACCCCGAGACGGCCGAGCGGCTGATCCCCATCGACCATCGCTACGGCGAGAAGCGCCCGCCCTACGTCACCGGCTACTTC
>JBAZYX010000179.1:0-4216 GCA_041659105.1 Acidimicrobiia bacterium | reverse complement strand
CTGCTGCACGCCCCGGATCACCCGCTGGAGCAGCTGCACCGTCGCGCCGCCGTGGCCGAAGGACATGGTCCCGCCGTCGGTGGTGACGGGGAATCGGCCGCCGGGACCGATCGTGCCGTCCATGACGAACGCGCCGCCCTCGCCCTCGCCGCAGAACTCGAAGGCCTCGAACTGGCGGATGATCTCGAACGAGAACGGGTCGTAGAACTCGCACACGTCGACGTCGTCGGGACGCAGGCCCGCGGTGGCGAACGCCCGCCGGGCCGCCCGCCGACCCACGTAGCCGTTGGGGATGCCGTCGGGATCGCGACCGGCGAGGTCCCACGAGGGAGCGTGGCGGTAGGACGGACCGAGCCGATCGGTCGATCCGCCGAGGATGTGAACGGGTGGGTGGGGCAGGTCGGGGACGCGGTCGGCGCGGGCGAGCACGATGGCGGCGCCCCCTTCGGCCGTCATCGCGCAGTCGAGGAGGTGGAACGGGTCGGCCACCATGCGCGAGGCGAGCACGTCGTCGGGGGTGAACGGGCCGCGTCCGAAGTAGACGGCTTCCGGGTTCGCGTGACCGTTGTTGCGCACGGTCGCGGCGACGGTCGCCAGCTGCTCGGGCGTGGTGCCGTGGAGGTGCATGTGCCGGCGCGCGATCAGCGCGAACTCCGCCGCGGTGAACATGCCGTACGGCGCGACGAACTCGTTGTTGGGCCGGGTCCACGGCGCGGTGCTCGACCGCTCCGTGTACACGCCGGCCGACCCGGTGGCGATGAGGACGACGTCGCTGAGACCGGTCGCGATCTGCGCGGCGGCTTCGAGCACGGCGGGGATGCCGAGCTGCGACGCCGACTGCCACACGCCGCCGAGGCCGAGGTCGTAGGCGAGGTCGCTGCTCAGCGCGCCGATGACGCTGTTGACGTCGGAGACGGCGATCCCGGCGTCGGCGAGGGCCCCGAGCGCGGCCTCGAGCGTGATGGTCAGCGACGTCTCGCCCTCGAGGACCCGGGCTTGCCGGGCGTTGAAGACGCCGGCGACGACGACGTCGTGGAAAGGATGGTCGGGCACGGGCGCACCATAATCCCGCTCCTGGCGGCTTCGCCGCCGGGCCGCTCGGGCCCCGCTCGCTGGCGCTCGCTCTTGGTCATGCCCGGCTCCGGGCGCGCCGTTTGCCGCCGCCATATGCTCCGGCCCGTGAACAAGGTCAAAGTCGGCTTCTTCTCCTTCACCGAGATCACCGATCCGGCGGAGCACCGCGCCTACAACGAGTGGCACCAGCTCGACCACATGCCCGAGCAGCTCCCCATCCCGGGGATCGTGTACGGGCAGCGCTGGGTGTCCACGCCTGCATGCCGGGCGGCCCGTGCGGTCGACGAGGAGCCGTTCCGCCCGGTCCACTACATGACGCTCTACCTGATGGCCGACCCGATCGACCGCACGTTGCGCGACTTCATGGAGGTGGGTCAGCAGCTGCGCGCGCTCGGCCGTTTCCACCAGAGGCGCCGGGCCGCGATGTCGGGTCCGCACCAGTGGCTCGACGGGCACGTCGCGCCGCGGGTGCTCGTCGGCGCCGAGGCGGTGCCGTACCGGCCCAACCGCGGGGTCTACGTGATCGTCGAGGAGCCGGTCGACGGCGCCGATCCCGACGCCGCGGATGCGTGGATCCGCGGCCTGCACGAGCGCTGGGCCGACGCCGCGTGCGCGGTGCCGGGCGTGGCCGGCGTGTGGCAGTTCGCGACCAGCCCCGCGCTGCAGGGTGCCGGCTGGAGCGGCGGCAACCGGCGCATCACCGTCTGCTACCTCGACGGCGCCCCGCTCGAGGTCGCCGACGCGATCCGGCCGCTGCTCGAAGCGCGCTGGCGCGACGCCCCCGTTCGCCCGATCCACGCCGGCCCGCTCGAGACCGTCGTCCCCTACCAGTGGGACTGGTTCGACTGAGCCAACCCCCTGTTTGGACGTTTCGTCGGCCCAGGGCCCGACGAAACGTCCAAACAGGGGGGCGTCACCAGCGGTCGAAGTGGACGACGTCGGTCGAGAGCTCGCGGGTGCCGGGCTTGAAGTCGGTGCCGATCGTGTAGGCGACGGGGAACAGGCCGGCCTGGGTCACCTCGGCGTACGGGATGCCGAGCAGCTCGGCCATGCGCTGCTCCTGGGCGAGGTGCACGGTCGTCCAGACGCTGCCGAGGCCCCGGGCCCGCAGCGCGAGCATGAGGCTCCACACCGCGGGGAGGATCGAGCCCCAGAGGTGCGCTTGGTCGGGGATCGACGCGCCGTCGAGCCGCCCGGTGACCGCGGGCACCACCAGGACGGGCACCTCGTGCAGGTGCTCGCGCAGGTACGCCACGGAGTCGCCCATGCGCTGGTTCGACGGGGTGGTCCAGTCGACCGGCGGCAGTCCGAGCCCGGGGCGGTACGTCTCGATCGCGTCGTTGTAGATGCGCGCCATCTCCGCCCGTGTCGCCGCGTCCTCGACCACGACGAAGTGCCACAGCTGGCGGTTCGACCCGTTGGGGGCCTGGAGCGCGAGGCGCAGGCACTCGTTGATCACCTCGCGCGGCACCGGCCGTGTGAGGTCGAGCCGCTTGCGGACGGCGCGCGTCGTGACGAGCGCCTGGTCGACGGTCATGGGTTCCATGACCGGCAGTCTGGCGCGTCGTCGTGCGTCAGGTGGTCCTCGTGAAGAAGAGCTGGACCTCCATCACGCCCTTGTCGTCGACCGACAGCACGGCCGCGGCCGACGGCTTGTCGATGTCGAAGTCCGAGAACGGGATCTCCAGCTGCCCGACCACCGCGATGACGTTGCCCTCGCGTTGGGCCTCGAGCGGGATCGTCACCGACTTCGTCACGCCGTGCAGCGTGAGGGTGCCCGTCGCGTCGACCGCGATCTGCTCGCCCTCGGCCGGGAGCGACGCCAGCTCGACCGGTTCGGTGAGCGTGAACGTCGCCTTCGGGAACCGTGCGGTCTCGATCGACTGGGTTCGGATCGCGCCGTCGCGCCGCGCGTCGTCGGTCGTGAGCGAGGTCATGTCGACCTCGAAGCTCGCGGCCGGGATCGTGGTGCCCTGGAGCTTCATCGTCCCGGTCACCTCGGGCGTGCGGCCCACTGCCGTCTTCGCGCCCACGCCCGCGAGCTGCTCCTGCACCCGGAACCCGGCGAAGGAGCTCGAGAAGTCGGAGAAGCTGCCGATCGTCGGGTCGACGGTCCACGCGCCGTCGAGACCGTCGGCCGCGCTGCCCGAGCCGGCGGAGCCGGTGGCCGGTCCGGCCGCGGTGGTGGCGGTGGTCGCGTCGTCGAGCGACTTCGTGGCGCGCTCCAGGCTCACCTCGGCGGGGGCGTCGTCGCGGAAGACGAAGCACCACACCGCGCCGGCCGCGACGACGAGGGCGAGCACGACGGCGATCGGGACCCAGAGCTTCTTCCTCATCGGGACAGTGTTATGGGGCGGCGGCCCCATCGGATTCCTGGGCCTGGGAATCTCTCAGGGAGCGGCGAGGAGCAGGTCGGCTCCGACCCGTTCGACCCGGTCACGTCCGCACAGCGCCATCGCGCGCAGCAGCTCGTCGGCGAGGTGGGTGACGACCTCGGCGGCACCGGCCTCGCCGCCGACCGCGAGGCCCCACAGCACGGGGCGCCCGATCATCACCGCGCGGGCGCCGAGGCACAGCGCGCGCAGGACGTCGACACCGCTGCGGATGCCCCCGTCCACGTACACCTCGGCGCGCCCGGCGACGGCCTCCACCACGTCGGGCAGCACCTCGGCGGTCGCGGCCACGCCGTCGAGGGTGCGGCCGCCGTGGTTCGAGATCGCGATCGCGGCGGCGCCGGCGGCGAGGCAGCGGACCGCGTCGTCGCCGCGCATCACGCCCTTCACCACCACGGGCAGCCCGCTCCACTCGGCGAACCGGGCGAGGTCCTCGAACGTGGTGGCCGGGTCGAAGTCGGACACCATCGCCATGAGGTCGGAGCTCTCGGCGTCGCGGGGGTCGGCCAGGTTCGGGAAGCGGAACCAGTCGGGCGGGACGAGCGCGCCGCCCTTCAGCCGGCTGCGGCGGGGGACCGCCGCGCCGTCGACGCTGGCGACGATCGCGGAGTATCCGGCGTCGCGTGCCCGTTCGGCGAGCGCCTTCGTGCGGCCGCGGTCGCGCAGCATGTACATCTGGGCCCAGCGCGGTGCGCCGGGCGCGGCGGCGGCGACGTCCTCCAGTGACGTGGTGGCGGCCATCGACACGA
>JBAZYX010000178.1:0-4218 GCA_041659105.1 Acidimicrobiia bacterium | reverse complement strand
GTTGCGGTACGCCAGGATGAGCAGGTTGGTGTGCAGCCGCAGCGTGGTGGTCGCGGCCGCGGCGAACGACAGGGCCACGAACGGGTCGAGCGCGTGGTGGCCGCCGCTCGCGAGCCACGGGTCGGCGGGCATCGGGTGGTCGGTCACGAACACGGCGTCGATCCCGCCCGCTTCGGCTGCGGTCGCGATCTCGGCGATCGCCGCGGCCGAGCACAGCTCGTCGAACGCGTGGACCTTGTGGGTGGGCAGACCGAGCGAGATCTTCATCTCCGCAACCTAGGCCACGGTCGCGGCCCCGCCCGCCACGGACGCGCCGCCTCGGTCGGCGAGCGCGACGGCCAGCCACCCGGCGGCGAGCCACGCCGCGGGTTCGAGCGGGAGGAGGTACCGCGCTCCCGGGTTCGTCAGGCACAGGAACACGAACACGGTGACCGCGGGCGTGCCGACCGCGACGATCTCGCGCCCGCCGCGATGCCATCGGCGCGGGGCGAGGGCCAGCGCCACCATCAGCGCGGCCCACAGGGCGAGCCGCAGCATCGCCCAGACGTCCAGCAGGTGCGGCCACACGTTCTCGCTGCGGTCGCCTCCGGAGATCGGCAGGCCGAGACGGACCATGAACTCGCCCCAGGGACGCGCGTCCTGGGAGTACGCGCTGTCGTACGTGCTGAGCAGACGCACGGTCCGTCCGCCGACGAGGTCGAGGAAGCCGATCGGATCGTGACGAACGCTCTCGAACGCGAGCTGCTTGAGGTCCTCGTTGCGCTGGATGTAGTTGGCGCTCCGGAGCGCGTCGTTGACCGGCCCCGGGCCCCACATGATCCCGTCGGGGTTCCCGTCGAGATAGCCCGGGATCGCGCGCACGCGCGCGCGGATCGCGGGCGGACGGTTCGGGTGCGAGCAGTCGGTGATCGACGCCGTCGCAATGAAGTAGGTCCAGCCCTCCACGAACTGGACCCCGAAGTGCCCCCGACCGGTGACGTCGCGCGAGCGACGTAGGCCGCGAAGGATTAGCCCCCGAGCAGGACCAGCGCCGCGACCGAGAACGCCAACGCGACGGCCAGGCGGCGCAGCACCGAACCCGCGGTGAGCACGAGCGCGAGGATCCCGATGACCGGCAGGTAGATCGCGGCCACCGTGCGGACGAGGACGTTGAGCGCGCCGACGAGCCCGGTGGTGGCCCAGGCCGCGGTCGAACGGGTGCGCAACGACACCAGGAGGAGCCACGTGGTCAGCACCGTGAGGAAGTAGTTCAGGCTCTCGGCGAGCAGCACCCGCTCGAAGAACAGCACGGTCGGCGCGCACGAACCCAGCAGGGCGACGACGAACGCCGCACGGCTCCGCAGCCCGATCTCTCGCGCCGCGAGGTAGAGCAGCAGCCCGCCCACCACCCCGAGCAACGCCTGCGCGGCCATGATCGAGTTGACCGAGTGCCACACCGCGAGGTCGGCCCGCCACAGCACGGAGACCCCCGGCGGCCGCGTCCGGAGCACGTAGAGGTCGTCGACGAGGAGCAGGTACTCGGCCGAGTCGTTCATGAACCACGGTCGGTGGCTCACCACCAGCAGCACGGCCCGCACCCCGCCCAGCACGGCCACCAGGAGTGCGGGCGTCCGCCACCAGCCGCGTTCGCCGGCCCACGGCAGCAGCCAGGTGCGGCCAGCCCGGCGCTCCTCGGCGTCCGGGACGAGGCCGGCGATCCCGGGTCGCACCGTGGTCGTCGTCGGCTCGCTCACATCCCGCCGTGGCCTTCGAGGGCCAGGGCGGCGAGGCCGGTGTCGTCGTGGGCGTCGATGTCGACCACGTCTTCGGAGCGCAGGGGGCGGTTCGGGAGGAGCAGCGCGAGCACGAGCCACACGATGCCGATCGGCACCAGGCACCAGAACACGGCCGACAGCGAGCGCGAGAACGCGTCGATCACGCCGTGGCTCACCGCGGGGGCGAGCTCGCGGATCTTCTCGGGGGTGCCCCGGAGCTTGGCCAGGTTCAGGTCGGAGCTCGCGGGGGTGAGGCGCGGGATCCAGTACGCGAGCCGGTTGTTGAGCAGACCACCGAGCGCGGCGAGCGCGATCGTGCCGCCCATCTGCCGGGCGAGGAACGTGGTGGACGTCGCGACGCCGATGTCGCGCAGCTCCACCTCGTTCTGCGCGACGAGCAGCACCGTCTGCATCGTGAAGCCGATGCCGAAGCCCACGATCGCCGCGCCGCCGAACATGACCACCAGCGGCGTGTCCGTGTGCGAGATCCCGAGCAGCACGCCGCCGACGATCGCGAAGATGCCGCCGAGGATCGGCCACATCCGGTAGGTGCCGCGCTTGGCGATCGACCGGCCGGAGATCAGGTTGCCCCCCACCGCACCGACCATGAACGGGGCGACGTACAGGCCGGCCGCGCCCGGCTCCACGCCGTGGACGTACTGGAGGAACGCGGCGGTGAAGTAGAGCGCGGGCCAGAACGCGAGCCCGGTGGTGAAGTTGATCCCCGAGGCCAGGCGCGCGGTTCGAGTGCGGAACATGCGGCCCGGGAGCACGGGTTCGGGGGCGTGGCGCTGACGGAACACGAACATCACGGCGAACAGCACCGTCGCGAGCCCGAGTCCGATGATCGTCGACGAGCCCCACGGGTGGCGCGTCCCGCCCCAGCTCGTCATCAGCACGAAGCACGTGATCGCGGCCACGAGGAGCAGCGCGCCCTGGTAGTCGATCTTGTGCTCGGTGCGCTTCACCGGCGCGTGCAGGTACCGGATCACGATGAACAGCGAGATCAGCCCGAACGGCACGTTGATGTAGAAGACGAGCCGCCACGAGAGGTGCTCGGAGAAGAGTCCGCCGAGGATCGGGCCGCCGACGCTCGAGACAAGGAACACGATGCTCGAGTACCCGATGAACTTCGCGAGGTCACGCGTCGGGACGAGGTCGCCCAGGATCGCGAACGGCAGCGACATGAGCCCGCCCGCGCCCAGGCCCTGGACAGCCCGGAACACGATGAGCTGGCTCATCGACTGCGCCATCCCGCACATGATCGAGCCGAGGAGGAACACCACGAGCGCGAAGACGAAGATCCGCTTGCGCCCGTAGAGATCGCCGAGCTTCCCGTAGAGCGGGGTGCTCACCATCGCGGTGAGGAGGTACGACGTCGCGAGCCACGAGAGGTCGCGGATCCCGTGGAGGTCGCCCACGATCGTGGGCAGCGCCGTGGCCACCACGGTGGTGTCGAGCGACGACAGCGCGTTCCCGATCATGAGGCCGATGAACACGATCCAGACCGCGCGCGGCACCGCGGCCACCGCCGTGCTCGCTCCCCCGTTGCTCACCGTGCGGTCACCTGCGGTCCCCTTCTGCCGACCGGGATCGTAGGTCGCGGCGACCGGGCGCGCGGGCTAGCGTGCGCGCCCGATGCCCCCGACCTCCCCGCCACCCCCGAGCGGTCGCGTCACCCGGACCGACCTGCTGCCGGGCGCGCCGCCGGCCGACACCCTGAGCAACGGGCGCAACGCGCTCCTCGGGTACCGCGCGGTGGAGACCGGCGGCGGGCGCAGCCGGGTGGAGTGGACGCCGACGCCGGCAGTCGCGAACCCGGTCGGGCAGGTCCACGGCGGGTTCCTCGGGGTGATCGTCGACGACGTGAGCGGGATGGCGTTCGCGTCGCTGCTCGGTGAGTTCCTGGTGTTCCCGACCGCCTCGATGCAGCTCGAGTTCCACCGTCCGATCCTGATCGGCGAGACCGTGGAGTGCCGGGGCACCGTCGTGCGCGCAGGCAAGCGTCTCGTGGTGGTCGACACCGTGGTGGTCGGCCCGGAGGGCAAGCTGCGGGCCCGGGGCACCGCCACGTTCGCGGCGGATCTCGCGGGCGTGGCCGGGCCCGACGGCACCCCGCTCGCCGGCTTCACCGCGCTCGACCCGCTGCACGAGAAGGCTCGATAAGGATCGACAAGGATCGACCCAACCGTCCGGAGGAGGACGCATGGCCACCTACACCCGCGAAGAGATCGAGTCCGCGTTCGCGAAGTTCCAGGCCGCGGCCGAGCACGCCTGCGCGACCGGCGACTGGACCGAGTGGGCGAGCTGCTTCACCGAGGACGCCCGCTACTACGAGCACCACTACGGCCAGTTCGAGGGCCGGGCGCAGATCCTCGAATGGATCAGCACGACGATGTCGGAGCCGATCAACTGCGACATGGTCGACTTCCCGGCCGACTGGTACGTGATCGACGAGGCGCGC
>JBAZYX010000177.1:0-4351 GCA_041659105.1 Acidimicrobiia bacterium | reverse complement strand
AGCCGGTGATCCAGTCGAGCCGGGCGTCGCGCACCCAGCGACGCACTCGGTGCTCGGTCGGCACCGCCGGAGCATACGGTCCGGGCGCAGCGCGCGGGGTCCGGGCGTCAGCCCGGGCGGTGCGCGGGGTCCGGGCGTCAGCCCGGGCGGTGCGCGCGCCCCGGCGGGGTGCGCGCCGCCGTGAGCGCAGCGACCTCGGTGGCCCCGGCCGCGCGCAACGCGGCCGCGCACACCCGCAGCGTCGCGCCGGTGGTGGCGACATCGTCGACGAGGAGCACCGGACCGCTCACGGTCCGCCGGGCGGCGACGACGGGACCGGCGCGCCGGTGGGCGACCGGCTGGTCGGTCTGGGCGGGACCGTCGCCGCGTGTGAGCAGGGGAACCGCACGTGCGCCCAGGCCCCGGGCCACGCCCCGGGCGAGCACCCGGGCATGGTCGAAGCCCCGGGCCCGCCGGCGGGCCGGCGCCGTGGGCGCCCAGGTGACGAGCGCGGGCGGGATCGCGCCGGTGGCGACCCAGGCGTGGACCATCCGGGCCGCGAGCCAGCCGAGGGCCGCGTGGCGGTCGTGGTACTTCGCCCGGGCAACCAGCTCGCGGGCCACCCCCTCGTAGGCGAACGCGGCCACCCAGCGGTCGACGCCCGGGGGTGGCGGCGCCGGCCGCGGGGGCCGGAGGGAGCGCAGGCACCGGGGGCACAACGGCTCGCCCGGCCGGCCGCAGCCCGGGCAGCGGGCCGGGAACACGAGGCCGAGGAGGTGGTGACCGGCTCCGGGAGCGATCGTGCGCACGGCCGGACCGTACCGAGGGGGTACGACGACGAACCGCGGCCCCGGGGTCCGCGTCCCTGTCACACCCTCTCGGTACGGTCGCCCGCAGTGTCCGGATCCGCTGCCCCCGACCCCCTCCTCGACGACCTCGACCCCGAGCAGCGCGATGCCGTCACCACCCCGACGGTCCCCCTCGCGATCCACGCGCCCGCGGGCTCCGGGAAGACCCGCGTGCTCACGCGTCGCATCGCGTGGCGGGCGCGCGAAGGCCTCCACGAACCGAGCCACGTGCTCGCGGTCACGTTCACCCGCAAGGCCGCGGGCGAGCTCACCGACCGGCTGCGGCGCCTCGGCGTCGACGCCAGCCTCACCGCGGGCACGATCCACTCCATCGCACTGGCGCAGCTGCGCCGGCGCGCGCTCGACCAGGGCCGCACCCCGCCCGAGGTGATCGAGCGCAAGGTCCGCCTGCTGATCCCCATCGTGGGCGGGCGCGGCGCCGAAGCCACGCTCGCGGCCACCGACATCGCGGGCGAGATCGAGTGGGCGAAGACGCAGCTGCTGCGGCCCGAGGCGTACGCCGTCGCGGCCGAGGCCGCGGGGCGCGAGCCGTCGCGCCCGTTCGCCGCGGTGGCCGAGGTGTACGAGCGCTACGAGAAGGAGAAGCGCAAGCGGCGGCTGGCCGACTTCGAGGACCTCGTCTGGTGGTGCGCCGACGCGCTCGAGCGCGACCGCGAGTTCGCGACCGCACAGCGCTGGCGGTTCCGCCATCTCTTCGTCGACGAGTTCCAGGACACGAGCCCGGCCCAGCTCCGGTTGGTGCGGGCCTGGCTCGGCGACCGGCCCGACCTGTGCGTGGTGGGCGACCCCGACCAGTCGATCTACGCGTTTGCCGGCGCGGAGTCGGGATTCCTGTCCCGGTTCGGGCGCACGTTCCCCGGCGGCAAGGTGATCCACCTCCTCACGAACTACCGGTGCTCCCCCGAGATCGTGGCCGCGGCCGACGCCCTCCTCGCCGACGGCGGTGGCCGCCGCCCGGCCGTGCGGGCCGCGTCCGACTCCGGGCCGGTCCCCGTGATCACCGAGTACGACGACGAGGAGGCCGAGGCGCGCGGCGTGGCCCGCCTCCTGCGCGACGCCCACACCGCGGGCACGCCGTGGTCCGACATGGCCGTGCTCTACCGCACCAACGCGCAGTCCGCCGCGTTCGAGGAGGCGTTCGCCAAGGCCGACGTGCCCCACCGCGTCCGCGGCGCAGGGCGGTTCCTGGCCCGCCCCGAGGTCAAGGTCGTGCTCGCCGACCTGCGTCGCGCCGCCACCCGCTCCCCCGACTCCCCGTTCGGCGCGCTCCTCGACACCCTCGTCGGCGAAGCCGTCAACGAAGAACGGCCGCGCGAGCACAGCGGAGCGACGAGCGAGGCCGAGTCGCGACGAGCCGAGGCGGCGAGCGAGGCGCGGCGCCAGTATCTGGACGCGATCGTGCGGCTCGGGCACGAGTACCTCGACGCCGACGGCGCGCACGCGGAGGTCGACGGCTTCCTCGCCTACCTCACCGCCACCCTGCGCGACGACTCCCCCGCGCGGGAGGACGCCGTCGAGCTGCTCACCTTCCACCGGGCCAAGGGCCTCGAGTTCTCCACGGTGTTCGTCACCGGGCTCGAGCGGGGCCTCGTTCCGATCGCGCACGCCGACACGCCGGCCGAGAAGGCGGAGGAGCGCCGCCTCCTCTACGTCGCGCTCACCCGCGCGGGCCGCGCGCTGTTGCTGAGCCGGGCCCGCACCCGCACCGTGGGCGCACGGGTCGCGAACCGGGCGCCGAGCCCATGGCTCGCGGTGGTCCAGGCCTCGTGGACCGGAGGCGTGCCGAGCACCCCCGCCGACCCCCGCACGGGGCTGCGGGCCACCCGGGCCAAGCTCGCGGGCGCCCAGCCCGGTTCCGGCGACGCGCTCTCCCCCGCCGACGCCGCGCTGTTCGCGAGCCTGGTGGAGTGGCGGCGCCGGCTCGCGCGGGCCTCGGCCGTGCCCGCGTACGTCATCTTCAACGACGCCACCCTGAAGGCGGTCGCGACCGGGCGCCCCACCTCGCGCGACGCGCTGCTCGCGATCCCGGGGATCGGCCCGGTCAAGGCCGAGCGCCATGGCGACGCGCTGCTCGAGCTGGTGCGGGCCGATCCGTCCGGTTCGGCCGCGGCGGCGACCCGGGGCTGACGGTCCCGGAGTCAGAATCCGGCGAGCTCGGGCCCGAGGCCCAGGGGAATCACCGCCACCGCCATCGCGAGCACCATGCCGTCGACGCGCGCGAACGCCGATCTCGATCACGACATCGCCGTGGTCGTCGAACGCCGTCGTCTCCAGTGCGAGCGACACGGTCGACATCTGCGGTCATGGCCGCTGACCACCTCGGAGGCGCAGGTTCGAGAGGAAGCTGCGAACCTCCGCGTCGAAGGTCTCGGCCGACTCCAAGAAGCACTCGTGCCCGAGACCGGGCATCACCGTGAGCCTCGATCCGCGAATGGAAGCATGGAGCTCTCTCGCGATGCTCAACGGCGAACGCTGGTCGGCCTCGCCCGCGAGCAAGAGCGTCGGGACGCTGATCTGTGGGAGCACATCGCGAAGGTCCGCTTCGGCGAGCGCACGGGCCATCGTCTCGGTGCCAACCGGGCGGATCTCGGACATGATCCTTCGCAGCTCATCCGCGCGGTCGGTTGGCATCGCGTCGGAGAACAGGCCCGGCATCGAGTCGGGCTCGAATCGGCCAACGGAACCACTGGCGATCCGGAGAGCGAACCGAAGCCGCTCCTCGACCTCCACCGGTGGGAGCGAACCGGCCCATCCTGCGTACGCGCCCACCAGCACGAGACTGCTCACTGTGCTCGGGCGCTGTCGATACATCTCCAAGGCCAGCGTGGATCCCCAGGAGTGACCCAACACGTGCGGACGCTCGAGACCGACCGTGTCGACGAAGCGCCCGAGGCACTCGGCGTACTCGGGCATCCGGAAGTGTCGAGGCGGGTCCGATGACGCGCCGCATCCGGGCGCGTCCCAGGCCACGACCGTGAACGCATCGGAGAGCGACTCGATCTCGCGACGCCACACGCGGCTGTCGCTGACTGCGCCGTGCAAGAGGAGCAGGCATGGGCCCGCCCCGCTCCGGCGGAACCCGACACGGAGGCCCGCGACCTCAACTACGTCCATGCGCAGTCTCCTCAGCGGGGCGAGGAGCCCGACCGCACATGGTTCCCGCTCATGCTCGATCGCGCAAGAGATCGGCCGCGACCATCGGCCCATTCAGCAGGTTGCCCACAACCCGCGCTGTGCACGTCGCGCGTCGAGCTCGGCAGCGAGCAGCTCCCGTCCGTAGCGTCCGTTGGGCGGGATCACCAGGAACCGCGCGTAGCCGCGCCGCAGCAGCACGTCGTTGAACCGGTGGCCCTCGACCCACACGAACGCGAGCCGGCGGTCGTACACGTCGCGCCGCTCCACGTCGGACTCGAGCCGCACCACCCGTCCGAGGAGGCGTGACTTCGTGAACTCGCTCGCCTCCGGGCCGAAGCACTGCACGCCCTTGGTCGGGTGCTTCGTCT
>JBAZYX010000176.1:0-4405 GCA_041659105.1 Acidimicrobiia bacterium | reverse complement strand
GGACACCGCGTGCGTAGCCCCACTGCAGGGGGAAGTCCTGCCAGAGCAGCAGGCCCTGCTCGTCGGCCGCGTCGTAGAGCTCGGGCCGGGTGATGTGGGCGTGGATGCGCAGGAAGTCGAGCCCGGCCTCGGTGGCGAGGGTGACGTCGCGCACGAGCTCCTCGGGCGTCGCCTCGGCCAGGGCCATGCGCGTGGGCCCGTGGTTCGAACCCTTGAGGAAGAGCCGCTCACCGTTCACCGAGGTGATCCACGAGCGCGTGCGCACCTGACGGAGGCCGGTGCGCAGGTGCCGGGTGTCGGACCGCGTGCCGCCCTCGGACAGCGGCGTGTGCACGGCGACGGAGAGGTCGTGCAGGGTGGGGGCACCGAGGGCGCGCGGCCACCAGAGCTCGGGGCGGTCGACGACGACCGCCCACTCCACCTCGTTCGGGCCGTCGGCGAGGGGCTGGTCGACGCGCTGTTCCAGCCCGCCGAGCCGGGTGTCCAGCGTGACGACCCGGGCCCCGGCGCTGTCGAGCGTCGCTCGCAGCACGACGACAGCCCGTTCGGGGGTGGCCTCCCGGCAGAGAACGCGCAGGCGGGCGATGCGCACGGGGCCGGTCTCGGACAGGCGGACGCCGCGCCAGAGCCCGCCCGGGTTCCAGTCGGGGTCGAGGCAGTCCCAGTGCTGGAACACCCCGGTGATGTTGCGCTTCGCGGTGAGGTCGGTCGGCCGCGAGCAGGTGACCTCCACCCCGAGGTGGTGCTCGGCGCGGGCGCGCAGCGCGTCGGTCACCTCGAAGGTGTGCGGAGCGAAGTAGCCCTCCGTGGCGCCGAGGTAGGCGCCGTCGAGCCACATGTCGCCCTGGTAGAAGAGGCCGTCGAAGGTGAGCCAGGCCCGACGGTCGGCGGTGGGGCCGTGGGTCGCGAAGTCGTGGCGGTAGAGCAGCGGGCCGTCGGTGTCGGCGAAGGCGGGGGTCGATCGCCAGTGCCCCGGCACGGTCACCGCCTCCCACCCGCCGGCGTCGAACGCGTCGTCCTGCCAGGCGCGGCGAAGGTCGTCGTCGGCGATGGCAGCCCGCCAGGTTCCGCTCAGGTCCAGGCCGGTCGCGTCCATGGGCGGCCGAGGATAGGTCGACGACGCCGGCTCAGCGCCGAGCCGCGCCGGTCAATCGCCGGCGACGGTGGTGGGCACGACGTCGGCGTCGGCCACCCCGGTGACGTCCCATCCCGTCGCCGTGGGCGTGAAGGTCAGGTCGAAGGCTCCCGCGTCCAGGTCGAAGGCGTCGCCGGGCGCCACCACTCCCGTGGTCAACGTGAGGGCGAACGTGCCCTCGAGGTGCACCTTGCCGGGTCCCACGAAGTGCCTGGGCGCCGTGTGGTCGAGCAGCAGGGCCGTGTCGCCCGTGGCCTCGAACGTGGAGCCTGAGGTGGCGGTGAAGGTCACCGCATCCCGCGAGGTCGCCACGCCCGAGCGACCGACCGCGACCGGCGTGTCGAGCTGGTAGGTGCCCGGAGCGATGGCGTGGACGCCCGCCAGCGACAGCCGGATGCCGTCCGGCACGAGGTCGGCGACCACGGGGTCGAGCACCATCGAGCCGCCCGACGCGAGCACGAAGGGCCGGCCGCCGTCCCAGACCACCGAGGCCGGTTCCTTGCCCACGGTCACCCCCGTGATCTCGCCGCCGTTGCCGAACCCGCGCTCCGAGGTGATCGTGAACGGCGTGGGGACGGACCGCGGATCGAGCACCGCGCCCTCGAGGTGGACGGCCCGTACCGTCCCGCGGATCGCCACTTGGCCTTCCGCGGGCACGACGGCGGTGTTCGCGCCATCGGTCGACGAGGTGACCGCGCCGGTGAGCCCTGGATTGGCCTCGCCCGCGTTCTGGAACTGCTCGAAGATGATCACCGTGCAGGCCACGACGAGGAGCACCGCGAGCGAGAGCACGAGGAACAGGCGGAGGCGCACGGCGACAGGCTGCTCGCTCCCGCGCCCGGGAGCCAGCCGGTGATCGCGGGAACGCCGCGGCGGGCACGACGATAGGTTGACCCCATGACGTCGATCGCTCCCGCGCCCGGTGCCCATCCGTCGCCCGCCACCCTCGGACAGCTCCGCACGTCGGGCTGGGAATCGGTGCCGGTCAAAGAGGAGCTGCGGCGCAACGCAATCCGGAGCATCCAGGCCGGCGAGGCGCTGTTCCCGGTGGTGCAGGGCTACGAGGACACGGTGCTCCCGCAGCTCGAGAACGCGCTGCTCGCGGGGCACGACGTGATCTTCCTCGGCGAGCGGGGACAGGCGAAGACCCGCATGATCCGCGCCCTCGTCGAACTGCTCGACGAGTGGATGCCGATCGTGGCGGGGTCTGAGATCAACGACGACCCTTACAACCCCGTGTCGCGCTACGCACGGGAGCTGATCATCGAACACGGCGACGACACGATGATCGAGTGGGTCCACCGCAGCCGGAGGTTCGGCGAGAAGCTCGCCACCCCCGACACGTCGATCGCCGACCTCATCGGCGAGGTCGATCCGATCAAGGTCGCCGAAGGCCGCTACCTGTCCGACGAGCTCACGTTGCACTACGGCCTGGTCCCCCGCACCAACCGGGGGATCTTCGCGATCAACGAGCTCCCCGATCTGGCCGAACGCATCCAGGTGGGCCTGCTCAACGTGCTCGAGGAGCGCGACATCCAGGTGCGGGGCTACAAGGTCAACCTCCCGCTCGACCTGATGCTCGTCGCGTCGGCCAACCCCGAGGACTACACGAACCGCGGCCGGATCATCACGCCGCTCAAGGACCGCTTCGGTTCGCAGATCCGCACCCACTACCCGCTCGAGGTGTCCACCGAGGTGGAGATCGCGCTGATCGAGGCCCGGCCGCTCGAGGCCGACGGCGTGCGGGTCACGGTGCCGGACTACATGTCGGAGATCATCGCGACGCTGTCGCACCTCGCCCGTTCCAGCCCCCACATCAACCAGCGTTCGGGCGTGTCGGTGCGTTTCACGATCACCAACCACGAGGTGATGGTGGCCAACGCGGCACGCCGGGCCCTCCGGCAGGGCGAGCGCGAGGTCTCCCCGCGGATCAGCGATCTCGAGGCACTGCCGGCGTCGATGATGGGCAAGATCGAGATCGAGTCGCTCGAGGAGGGTCGAGACGCCCAGATCGCGGAGAACCTCGTGAGGGCGGCGGTGCTCACCGTGTTCAAGGAGCGCTTCACGCCCGAGCGGTTCCGGCCCATCGTCACCGCGTTCGAGGAGGGCGCGGTGATCCACGCAGGTGAGGACGTCACCTCGGCCGAGTACGTCGCCCTGCTCGAGCAGCAGCCGGCCCTGCGCGCCGCGGTCACCGACCTCACCGGCGGCGACGAGTCGGCGGCCGCGGTCGCGTCCGCCGTGGAGCTCCTGCTCGAGGGCCTCCACCTCAGCAAGCGCCTCAACAAGGACGCCGTAGGCGCCCGCTCCACCTACCGCGCCCGCGCCTGACCGCCCCGCTTCTCGTGTGGAATCCCCCCCTCCTGGGGCGCAGTTCCACACACGTTTGCTGATTGGTCGTCGAGCAGCCGTTCGCGTGTGGAATCCCGCCCTTGGAGGGCACGATTTCACACGCGATTGGCGAGCGCCTGTGCCACCTCCGACACGATCACGTTGGGAGTTTCCACCAGGGTGCGCCAGGTGAAGCGGAGGACCATCCACCCGAGCAGCTCGATCCGGTTCTGGCGGGGTCGATCGCGTTCCCAGACGTCCTCCCGGAGGTGGATCTTGCCGTCGAGCTCGAGAGCCACCTTGTGACTCGGGTAGGCAAGGTCGATCTCCGCGACGAACCTGCCAGCCCGGTCGTGCAGCCGGTAGTGGAGCACTGGGCGTGGGAGGTCGTGCTCGGCGAGCAGAGCGAGCACGAGCAGCTCGAACTCGCTGTCGGTGACCTCGGCGCGGTGCGCGTTGGCGAGGATGACTGTGCGGAGGCGACGCACTCCATGGCGACCCTTGCGAGCGTGCGCGGCGAGCGTAGCGATGAGATCGGACCAGTCGACGAGCTTGAGGCGCCGGGCGGACTCGACGGCGCTGCGGAGGCTGATCTCGTTGCGATACCGCCCCACGTCGAGCAGCGTGCGAGCCGGCGGGGTGACCGGGATGCCGGCGACGACGCCGGGCTGGACCCGATCCAGGTCGCTGCTCTGGTGGCAGACCACGCTCGCGAGGCGGCACCAGCGGTCGCGAGGCACCGCGATCTCGACCAGGCCCTTCGCGTAACCATCGATGCCCCAAAGGGCCGCCGCGGTTCGATGCGACGCGATGGCTCCGGGCCCCCCGGCGAGCACGGCGGCGAGGACCCGGGACTCGAACGTCTGCGGTGCACCACCGATTCGGTACACGCCCGGTGAGGTGCGGACGAGGCGGCCGCTGATAACCCGACCTCGCAAC
>JBAZYX010000175.1:0-4444 GCA_041659105.1 Acidimicrobiia bacterium | reverse complement strand
CGAGCGAGATCACGCGGTTCATCCGCTCGTACGACGGCGCGAGCCGGTCGAACATCGCCTCGACCGCACGGCGCTTCGTCTCGCCGGTGGGGAGGGCGCCGTCGGGCCCGAGGACGCGGGTGGGCTCGCTGGTGCTCACGCGGCACCCCAGCCGGGCTCGGCGCTGGCGGCGGCGAGCTCGGTGGGCTCGCCCACCTGCTCGAGGTGGGCCTGGGCGACCTCGAGCAGCACCCGTCGGAAGTGGTGCGCGACGAGCGTGGTGATCGTGGGGAGCAGCGACCGGAACGCGGTGACGAGCAGCTCGGCGCGCTCGTCGTCGGTCAAGGGCTGCGCGCGGAGCGGTTCGCGCACGTGCTCGTCGAACAGCTGCACGGCGTCCTCCGCGATCGCGCGCGTGGCCTCGTCGTGACGGCCCGCGAGCGAAAGGAGGTCGGAGAGCGGGAAGCCGGCTTCGAGGAGCTGGAGGCCGCCGCGCACGAGCTCGACGTCGGCCGGGCCGAAGCGCTCCTCGCCGTCGACGACGCGGGGTACGAGCACGCCGGCGCGCACCACCGCGTCGAGGAGGGGACGGGGGACGCCCGCGCCGTCGGCGACGTCGGCGAGCGTGAGGAGCGGCGCGCCGTCGTCGCCGTTGTCGGCGCCGGTGGCCGCGACCGCGACCGCGGCGGCGAGCGGCACGTCGGCGGCGTCGAGCTCGCCGTCGAGGAGGCGGCGGATCAGCGCGAGCGAGAAGTCGCGCTGCTGGAGATCACGGATGCGGGCGAGCCGCTCGGCGTGCTGGGGCCCGTACCAGGCGATGCGGCCCTTGCGGGTGGGCGGCGGGAGCAGCCGGCGCTTCTGGTAGAAGCGGATCGTGTCGACGGAGACGTCGGCGGCCCGGGCGAGGTCTTCCACCCGGAGCATCGCGTCGTCACCCATGACCTCCGATTCTAGGAGTGTTCACTCCCACGGTTGCAACGCGGGTCGGAGGTCACTCCGGCGGTGCCCACACGGGGGGCCGCTTCTCGACGAAGGCCCGGGCGCCCTCCAGGCCGTCGGGGGAGGTGCCCACCTCCCGCATGAGCCGCCGGCTGAGGGTCCAGCCGCCGGCCCAGTCGGCGTCGGCCGCGCCCCGCACCAGCTCGCGGGCGCCCCGGACCGCGGCGGGGCTGTTGGCGATGATCCGGTCGGCGACGGCGAGCGCTTCGTCGAGCACGCGGTCGGCCGGCACCACGCGGTTCACGAGGCCGAGGTCGTACGCGCGGGCCGCGGTGATCGGCTCGCCGAGCACGGTGAGCTCGAGGGCGACGGCGAGCGGCACGCGCTGCGCGAGGCGGATCGGGCCGCCCGCCGCGGCGAGGAGTCCGCGCTGCACCTCGGGGAGGCCGAACACCGCGGTGTCGGCCGCGACCACGAGGTCGCACGCGAGCGCGATCTCGAAGCCGCCCGCGAGCGCGGCGCCGTTCACCGCGGCGACGATCGGCTTCGTCACCTCACGTTCGACGAGACCGGCGAAGCCGCCGCGCGCGGTCATGATGTCCAGGCCGCCGCCGGACGCGACCACCTTGAGGTCGGCGCCGGCGCAGAACACCGGGCCGGTGCCGGTGATGACGATGCACCACACCGTGGGGTCGGCCTCGATCTCGTCGAGCGCGGCCTCGATCGCGTGTGACGTCTCGGGGTTGATCGCGTTGCGGGCCTCGGGGCGATCGAGGCGCAGGACCTCGACCTTCCCGATGCGCTCCCGGTGCAGGCTCATGTGTCGGCGACCTCCGTCTCCGGATCGGGATCGGCGGCCGGGAACACCTCGGCGACCGCGGCGGGACCCATCTCCCGGTCGAATCCCGGACGCAGCGTACGCAGGACGAGCACGATGAGCCCGAGCGCCGCGGCGGTCACGAACGTGGTGGCGCGCAGACCGGCGGAGTCGGCCACCCAACCCTGGGTGATCGCGCCGATGGGGTACAGGGTCCCGAGCACCATCATGTTCACGCTCATCACCCGGCCGCGCAGCGCGGCGGGCGCGCGGAGCTGGGCGACGGTGTTGAAACCGGAGAGGCAGCCCAGGTAGCCCATGCCCACGAAGAAGATCGCGCACGCCGCGAGCCCGAGCGTGGGCGCGAGCGCGTACGCCATCAACGCGAACGGGAGTCCGAACAGCGCGGCCAGCACGACCCGGCGCAGCCCGACCCGATGGCTGAGCCCACCGAGCAGCAGCGCCATCAAGACGGCGCCCAGACCCTGCGCGGTCACGAGCACCGACGTCCCGAACTTCCCGTTGTCGAACACCTTGAGCGCGACCGCGGGGACGAGCGCGATGAACGGCGCGGCGAGGAGCGAGTTGAGCCCGAGGTAGGTCAGCTCGGCCCGCAGCCCGGAGTCGTGACGCACGAACCGGAACCCGCCGACGATCGACGCGCGGATCGACTGCCCGGAGTGGGGCGGTGGGGGCGGGAGGTGCATCGGCGCGACCGCGGCGATGACGGCGAAGAAGCTGAGCGTGTTGAACGCGAAGGCCCACGCGTATCCGCCGAGTCCGATCACGATGCCGGCCAGCGCCGGGCCGATGACCCGCCCGAGGTTCCACTGGGCCGAGCCCAGCGCCATGGCCGCGGGGAGGTCCTCGGTGGGGACCAGGTCGGGGAGGAGGGCCTGGTAGGTGGGGAAGCCGAGTGCCGCGGCGGTCCCCGAGGCGAACACGATGAGGGTGACGCCGACCGGGTGGGCGGCGTCGAGGGCCGCGAGGACGGTGAGCACGGCCGCGAGCGTCGTCTGCACGCTCATCGTGGTGATGAGCAGCCGCCGTCGGGGGACGCGGTCGGCGAGGGCGCCGCCGAGCAGGCCCGCGAACGCCGACGGGAGGAACCCGGCGGCCGCGACGATCCCCGCCCATCCGGCCTGGCCCGTCTGCTTGGTGACGAGGATGCCGACGCCGACCGTCTCCATCCAGGTGCCGATGTTGGAGACGAACGCTCCGAACCAGAAGCGCGCGTAGGCGCGCTGACGGAACGGCGCGAGCGACCGCGGGAGCGCCACGGGCTATTCGACGAAGTCGTCGGCGCGCGGCGTGAAGATCCCGAGCACGAGGTGCTCGGCACGCGGCGGGCCGTCCCATCCGTAGGTCTCGATCTGGGCGCGGCTGCGTCGCCCGGTCATCGCGCGGACGATCTCGAACCGGCTGGTGTGCACGCCGGTGTGCGGTTCGACCGAGCCGACGTCCTTCGTGCCGGCCTCGGTGTGGAGGGTGAGGCCCGGCGCGCCGCACCCGTCGAGCATGTCGCCGAGACGGTCGGTGGCCCACTCGAACCCGATCGCGACCGCGTCGGAGTCGCGTGCACCGGGAGCGCCGAGGGCCTGGCGGACGTCGTGCTCGTGGGTGCACGCGTCGTACACCCACTGCCCGACGGCCGGACCGAGGATCGGCGCGTTCGCCTCCACCGAGCTCGCACTCTCGACCCACTCCTGGAGCATCTGCTCGACCGGCCAGTCGCATCGCGTGGCCACCTGCGCGGCCGTCCACGCGTCGCTGGCCACGCCGTCGAGCGTGCCGGTGAGGATGTCGGTGTTGACGCCGACCATGTGCGCGAGCACGTCGCGCACGCGCCACTCGGGCGTTGCGGGCGCGACCGCGTCGAGCGCGGCGGGATCGGCCTGCCGGACGAGCACGCTCACGCGCTCGCGCAGGGCGCGGTACGCCTCGGCGCACGCAACGGGGTCGACGTCGCTCACGCCCGGATCACTCGGCGGTGGCGACGCCGACCGGGCAGCTGAGCCCGGTACCCCCCAGCCCGCAGTACCCGTTCGGGTTCGCGGCCAGGTACTGCTGGTGGTAGCGCTCCGCGTAGTAGAAGGGCCCGGCCTCGGCGATCTCGGTGGTGATGTCGGCGAACCCACCGCTGCGCAGGGTCTCCTGGAACATGTCGCGGGAGGCCTCCGCGACGGCGCGCTGGGCGTCGTCCTGCCAGTAGATCGCGGAGCGGTACTGCGTGCCGACGTCGTTGCCCTGGCGCATGCCCTGGGTGGGGTTGTGGCTCTCCCAGAAGATCTTGAGCATCGCCTCGTACGAGGTCACGCTCGGATCGAACACCGCGAGCACCACCTCGGCGTGCCCGGTGCGTCCGGAGCACACCTCCTCGTAGCTCGGGTTGGGTGTGAAGCCTCCCGCGTAGCCGACCGCCGTCGTGTACACGCCCGGCGCGGTCCAGAACTTGCGCTCGGCGCCCCAGAAGCACCCCATCCCGACGACGATCGACTCGGAGCCCTCGGGGAAGGGCGGGGTGAGCGGCGTGCCGAGGACGAGGTGCTGCTCGGGGACCGGCATGGTGGCGTCGCGGCCGGGGAGCGCTTCCTCGGCGGTCACCGACTTCGTCTTCGCTCCGAACAAGCCCATGGGGTTCCTCCCGGTTCTCGTGGTCTCAACAGTACGACGCCGACCGGGTCCCCGGATCAGGGGTCGGCTCAGGAT
>JBAZYX010000174.1:0-4509 GCA_041659105.1 Acidimicrobiia bacterium | reverse complement strand
CCGACTCCGCGGATCCGTGGGCGCGCGAGGTCAACGCGCTGACGCGTCGCTACGAGGCCGCGATCACCGGGATCCTGGAGGAGGGGATGGCCGCGGGCGCCTTCGCCGACGACCGGCCCCCGCACGTGCTCACGAAGGCGATCATCGGCATGGCGAACTGGACGCACCGCTGGTACCGCGAGGAGGGCCGGCTCACGTCGGCGCAGATCGCCGACGTGTTCGCGCGCACCTTCCTGCACGGGATCTGCCGTTGAGCGAGCGGTGACGCCCGCCGACGACGCGGCGCGCGTCAGGGGCCGGTGGCGAAGGCGACCGTCGCGCGGAGCTCGTGCTTCTTCACCTTTCCCGCCGGGTTCCGGGGCAGCTCGTCGATGGTGGTGACGAGCTCGGGCGTCTTGGCCGCCGCGACCCCCGCGTCGGCGAAGAACCGGCGCAGGTCCGAGACGGTGACCACCGCAGCACCGGCGGCGGGGACGACGACGATGCCGACGCGTTCGCCGTAGCGCTCGTCGGGGACACCGATGACCGCGGCGTCGGCGATCGCCGGATGCCGCACCGCGATCGCCTCGATCTCCATCGACGAGAGGTTCTCGCCGCCGCGGATGATGATGTCCTTCAGCCGATCGGTGACCGTGAGACGGCCGTGGGCGTCGAGCACGCCGACGTCCCCGGTGTGGAACCAGCCGTCGGGGTCGACCGCCGTCGCGTTCAGGGCCGGGTCGGTGTAGCCGAGGAACTGCTGCGGCCCGCACAGGAGGATCTCCCCGGCCGTGCCGGGAGCAACGTCGTCGCCGTCGGCGTCGACCACGCGGATCTCGGTGTCGGCCACGGGTCCGCCGTCGGTCGTGATGCGCACCGCGAGGTCGTCGTCGAACCGGGTGGTCGTGGCCTGCGGGTGCTCCGACGAGCCGTAGGAGCGGGTCAGGCTCCACCCGGCCGCGTCCGCGCGTTCCACCAGCACGGGAGGGACGGACGCGCCGCCGGTGATCGCGTAGCGGATCGAGCTCGCGTCCAGCGCGCCGGACTCGACGCGGCCGAGCAGCTCGCCGAGGTGGAACGGCGCGCCGGTGATCGCGATGGGCCGGTACCGCTCGATGTGCTCGCTGAGGAGCTCGATGTCCCACCGGTCGATCAGCACAGTGGTCGCGCGGGTGATGAGCGGGCTGAGGATCGCGAGCAGGCCGGCGACGTGCCCGGCGGGCCACGGCTGCACCACCACCCAGTCCCGCCGCTCGGGGGGCGCCTGCGACATCCGGAAGAGCTCGGCGATGAACGTCTCGTGGGAGTGCAGCACGCCCTTGGGCTCGGCGGTGGTTCCGGAGGTGTAGACGACGAGGAGCGGGTCGGCGGGGGCGAGTGCCGTCGGCTCCACGGACTCGGCGGGTTCGCCCGCCCCGGCGAGGAAGTCGGGCCATGACACGGCGCCGGGGTGCACGTCGTCGCCGACCATGACGACGGTGCCCCGCTCCGCCCACGGGATCGTGTCGAGGCGCTCGTGGAAGTCGATGCTGGTCCAGCGATCGGGGCACACGAGCACCGAGGCGCCCGAGGCCTCGAGGATCCAGCCGGTCTCGGTGGGGCCGTAGGTGTGGACGATCGGCACGATGACGGCACCGGCGGCGACGGCCCCGAGGTACGCCTCGATGGTGACCGGCCAGTTGGGGAGCTGCATCGCGACCACGTCGCCCTTGCGCACACCGACGGCCGCGAACGCGCCGGCGACCTCCCGCACCCGCCCGGCGAGATCGCCGACCCGCGTCACACCGCCGTGGGTCTCCGAGGCGAACACGAGGCGCGCGTCGGGGTCCTCGGCCGCGGCACGTTCGACCAGGTCGAGCAGCGTGTCGCTGCGGAACCGCCCGGTGTCGCGCCACCGCCGCAGCAGCGCGGCGCGTGCCGCCGCCGTGACCGGATCCGAGTACAGGGCTTCCAGCGATCCGGTGACACGACCCACGCGTCAACACTAGTGTGGACACCGCTGACGATGCCGCGGCAGCGAGGGGGCGAGCCGATGGACATCCGTGACCTCCACGTCATCGACGTGGACGCGCACATCACCGAGCCGCCCGACCTGTGGACGCGTCGCGCGCCGGCGCGGTTCGCCGATCGCGTGCCCCACGTCGTCGACATCGACGGCGTGCCGATGTGGTCGTTCGACGGTGTCCTCCTCGACAACCGCCGCGTCAACCTGTCGAGCGTCATCCGGCCGAACGGCGAGAAGGTGCCCGGGCCGGCCTTCTTCGAGTTCGAGCGCGACGAGATCCACCCCGCGTCGTCCGACATGGGGGCTCGGGTCGAGTTCCTCGACGGCCAGGGCATCTGGGCCCAGGTGCTCTACCCGAACGTCGCGGGCTTCGGTGCGCAGAAGTTCGCCGAGGTCGCGGATCCCGAGCTCCGCCGACTGTGCGTCACGCTCTACAACGACGCGATGGTGGAGATCCAGGAGGAGTCGGGTGGCCGCCTGCTGCCGATGGCGCTCATGCCGTGGTGGGATCCCGAGGGATCAGCCGAGGAGGTGCACCGCACCGCGGTCGACGGCCTGCACGGTGTCAACATCTGCAGCGATCCGCAGGTGCGCGGTGCGCCGGAGCTGTGGCAGCCGGAGTGGGAGCCGTTCTGGGAGGCGTGCGCGGAGCACCGCCAGCCGGTGAACTTCCACATCGGCGCGAGCGAGTCGTCGATGAGCTGGTACGGAGCGTCGCCGTGGCCCGCGCTCGACGGCGAGCGCAAGCTCGCGATCGGCTCCGCGATGATGTACCTCTCGAACGCGCGGATCATCGCGAACCTCATCTTCTCCGGGGTGCTCGAGCGGTACCCGGACGTGAAGTTCGTGTCGGTCGAGAGCGGCATCGGCTGGATCCCGTTCTTCCTCGAGTCGCTCGACTACCAGATGTACGAGAGCTCGCCGAGCGTGGTCGACGCGCTGTCGATGCTCCCGTCGGAGTACTTCCGGCGCCAGGTGTACGGGTGCTTCTGGTTCGAGAACCGGATGCTGGCGCCGGTGATCGACGCGCTCGGCGCGTCCCAGGTCCTGTTCGAGACCGACTTCCCGCACCCGACGTGCCTGTACCCCGACCCGCTCGCGTCGGCCGAGTCGGCCCTGGCCGGCATGGACGACGACGTGAAGCGCACGGTGCTCCAGGACAACGCGGCCGAGCTCTACAAGGTCGAGCTCCCCGTCACCGCGTAGCCGCCCGTTCGGACCGCGCGTCTACAGCGGGTCGCCGATGCGGGCGAACACCTCGGTCGCGTTGGCGCCGAGGAACCGCTCACGGAGGTCGGTGCCGAGCGTGTCGAGGCCATCGCCGTAGAGGTTGATCGGGTCGGCGTTGCCCTCCATGTGGGGGTAATCCGAGGAGAACAGCGCCATCTCGGGGAGCGCGCGCACCACGTCGAGCGCCTCGACGTCCCCGAAGCCCGGGAGCGGCGTGAACCTCACGTTGCGTCGGAGCATCGCTCCGCCGCTCACCGGGAACGGCCACTCGCCGAGGGCGGGGGAGGAGAGCGACTGGCGCGTGCACGCGTCGACGAACGACGGCAACCAGCCGACCTTCATCTCCTCGAGCACGACGGTCAGGTTCGGGTGCCGATGGAACACCCCGCCGTAGAGCATCGAGACGAGCAAGTTCTGAGCGACGTGGATGCGCTGCGTGTTGGCGAGCCGCGTGAGCGCGCCCACGCCGGCGCCGTCGGGGAGGTCCCAGCCGATGTCGGCCCAGCCGGTGAAGTCGGCGACGGTGTTGCCCACATGGATCGAGGCGATCATGCCGAGGTCGGTCGCGGTGGACCAGATCACGTCCCAGTCGGGATGCCCCGGCGGCGTCGCCGCGGGCGGGCGGCCGTCGACCGTGGACAGGAAGAACGCGCGGTGCCCGCGGGCGCGAGCGCACTCGAGCTCGGCGGCCGCAGCCTCGAGGTCGGAGAAATCGACCACCGCGACGCCGTGGAGCCGATCGGCGCGGTCGGACAGCTGCTCGCCGAGGAAGTCGTTGCAGCGGGTGACGCCGGCCGGGCGGTCGGGGCCGAGGAACTCGAGCATCTGCCAGTAGCCGCCGGGGTTGACGAGGCAGTGCTCGATGCCGACGCGGTCCATCCACTCGACCCGTTCGGCCGCGGTCGAGGAGTGCAGGGGATGGAGGATGACCGGGCCGCCCCGGTCCTCGGCCATGCGCACCAGGGTGGGGAGCAGGGTGCGGCCATCGGGGCGACGCTCGTCGGGCAACGCGCGCAGCAGGTCGCCGGCGATGCCGTGGGCCAGGCGCTCGATCCCCGTGGGCAACTGGTCGAGCCAGGGTCCGAGGGGGTGGGTCGCCGGACCCATCTCGCCGATCTCCCAGTGCGTGTCGACGTCGATCACGGTCATTGGGGGCCTCCGTTCGAAGTGCTCGGTTCCCCGGGAAAGGGCGTGGCCTGCAGGTCGTCAACCAGACGGCGCAGCAGCAGGGCAACCGTATGGCTGTCGTCGGGCGACCAGTCCGCGAGCGCGCGGCCGAGGTGGACGTTGCGGGC
>JBAZYX010000173.1:0-4555 GCA_041659105.1 Acidimicrobiia bacterium | reverse complement strand
CGGCCTTGTAGCCCTCCGCGACGCGGCCGCGGTCGTGCAGCCCGAGCAGGCGCGCTGGTACGTCGGCGAGGCGGTGGACCATCTCCTCGACGGTGAACCAGCCGTAGCCGCGCACGAGCTCGGCGAAGCTCGCGGTGGGGTACTCGGTGTTCACGGTGCCGTCGAGGTGCGCGCCCCCGTCGGACGCGCCGAGGAGCACATGCGGGTTCTGCACCGCGTCGCGCCGCGCGTCGCGCAACGCGCCATCGTTCTCGTCGTACGCGAACCGGCAGAAGCCGACACCGAGCTCGGTCTCGACCGCGACGTCGAACAGGGCATCGAGGGCGTCACCCCCGCCGGCGCGGTGCTCGGCGAGATCACCGAGGGTCAGCCCCACGAGGGACGCGAACCGATCGCGGTCCTCCACGTCGTTGACGAGGATGCGCCCCAGGCTGTCGCGGTACAGCGCGGTGAAGGGGTTGACCGCGGTGTCGAGATCGTGGCGGAGCTGCGAACGCACCGCCGAGTCCGACAGCATCCGCTGGCGCTCCGTGCGATCGACGGTGAAGAGCCGGTCCCATCCGGGGAGGTTGCGGAAGCCCAGCTCCGCGTCGAGGAAGTCGGTGCGGGTCCGGTAGTTGTGCGGGATCACCTGGGGCACCACCCAGCCGCCGCGGGCCCGGGCCGACTCGCTCGCGTCGATCTGGCGCTGCCAGAGGTCGGGGTCCGACGGGCTGAACATCAGCGTGTTCCAGTTGAGGTGGCGGTTCGCGCGCGCCGACATGTCGGCCATCACCTCGGCGTCGTGCGCGTCGAACCCCGTCATGAACGAGCCGGGGATGTACTCGACGCACGTGCCCGGGAACTCGGCCACGACGTCGGCGAACGCGAGCAGCTCGTCGGCCGTCGCGAAGTTGGGTGGGGTGGGCCGGCCGTCGCCGTCGCGATGGTTGACGGCGGTGGAGCTCGAGAAGCCGAACGACCCGGCCACCAGCGCGTCGCGGAGGAGCGCGGCCATCGCGTCGCGCTGCGCGGGCGTCGCCGCGTCGCACGACGCACCCTCCCCCATCACGACCCGCCGGATCGCGGAGTGGCCGGTCATGAACCCGACGTTGATCGCGGGCGACTGGGCCTCGACGGCGTCGAGGAACTCGGCGAACGTCCGCCAGGAGATGTCGACTCCCGCGGCGAGGGAGGCCACCGGGATCTGCTCGACGCGCGCGAGGAGGCGGACGAGGAAGTCCTGGTGCTCGTCGGCGATGGGGGCGAGCGTGAGCCCGCAGTTCCCGGCCAGCACCGTGGTCACCCCGTGGAAGGGCGACGGCGTGAGCGCGCCGTCCCAGAAGACCTGCGCGTCGTAGTGCGTGTGGATGTCGACGAAGCCCGGCGCCACCGCGAGGCCGTCGGCGTCGTACACCCGCCCGGCGGGCTCGTCGGCCGCGGCGTCGCCGATCGCCACGACCCGACCGGCGCGGATCCCCACGTCGGCCCGGCGACGAGGCGCTCCGGTGCCGTCGACGAGCTGGCCGTTTCGGATCAGGAGGTCGAGCACTCGGCGATTCTCGCACCACACGGAGGCAAACGCGCTCCGCGAGCCGCCCTCAGACGCCGAACCCCTCGTCGATGCAGCTCACCGGCGAGGTGATCGGCACCAGGCGACCGGCACTTCGGTCGACCCGCCAGACCGACCGCGGGGAGACCAGCAGCTCCTGGCCGGAGGACGCGAAGACGCCCACCACCTCCTTGGTGGGTTGGCCCCCGACCTCGCACTGGCTGAGCCCGAGCACGACGACATCGCCCGCTTGGAGGGACGGGGCGGTCACGGCGTCGACGACACGCCACCCGGCGACGCTGCCGTCGGCCGACATGGCCGTGACCGTCTCCAGCCAGAACATCGAGCCCTCGGGGCCCTCGGCCCACGTCACTCCGTAGTCGGGGATCAGATAGGACCCGCCGATGTCGGTGACCCCGGCAGGGAACGACCCCTGGGCGCGCTCGAGTCCCACGTAGCGGCGTGCCGCCGAGGTGGTGACCGTCGTGGGCGAAACGCTGGGAGCCGACGGGCCCGCGGCCGTCGTCACCGGCGGGCGAGTGGACGGCGCGACCGTGCCGTCGTCGTCGCCTCCGGCCATGACGACGAGCGCCACGACCACGATCGCGGCCACGACGGCCGACGCGCCGATCACGAGCACCGGTCGCCCGACGCGGCGGGTCGGCGGCGGCCCGGCCGACCCCGGGGGGCCCTCGCCCGGACCCGAAGGAGGACCGGGAGGAGGACCGGAGGGAGGACATGGCGGTGGGCCGCCCGGCGGGCGGACGGGCCCACCCGCGGGCGCTGCGGACGGGATGGGGGCCGACGCGCCGGGCACCGCGGCACTACAGCCGGCGCAGAACCGGGCGCCGGCGACGAGCGCCGCTCCGCACTGCTCGCAGAATCTCGCTCCGTCAGCCATCGACCGGCCGCCGAAGGTTCGGTACCACGGCGAGGGCGAGTCCCCCGACGAGGGCGACGTACACGCCGAACCCCATGGACGAGAGCAAGCTCGGACGATCGGCGGCCGGCACCGAGCCGAGCAGCCGCTGCAACTGCACGACGTAGACGCCCGCGATCACGGTGATCGCGATCCCCACGCCGCGCCGCCAGCGGTGATCGTTCAGCAGGACCGCGAGGAGCGCCCCGGCTCCGCCGAGCACCAGGAGCAGGAGCCCGACCTTGAGCCCCGAGTCCGAGGTCGACTTGTAGTCGTACAGGAACTCGACCGGGACGTCGAACGCGTCGCGGGAAAGGTCACCCGGGGTGAACCACGGAAGCAATCCCGACACCGCCGCGACCACGCCGCCCAACGCGGCGGCCCACCCCACCCGGAGGCTCGCTGCGAACGATGCCGACAGCATCCCGCCGGTCGCCGGCGAGGTGGACACGCTCGGGACGGTCGACGGGGCGGGTGCTGTGCGGGGTACGAGCACCCGTCCGTCCACCCACGCCCACCACCCGTTCGCACACACCACCTGCGCCCAGTCACCCCAGACCTGAGCGACCGCGACCTCGAGCCAGGGATCGAGGCGCGCGACCGGAGCCACGGCCGGGTCGGGGGTGGGGCGGGCCTCGAGACCCGCCTCCGGCACCCAGTGCGTCGGCATCCACTCGGTCATCTGGCGTCCCACCCTCACGCTCGTCGTCTCCCACGTCGATTGAAGCGCCTCGACTGCCGAAGCGGCAGGGCCGGAAGTCCGCGCGAGCCGTAGCGTCGTGCCGATGGCCCCGATCCGCCCCGGCCCGCCCGCCGCTCCGGTGGACCGGCGCGCCCGCGCCCGCCGCGTCGGAACCGTCGTGGGGGTCATCGCCCGGCACTCCGCGACTCACCTGCTGCCACTGGCCCGGCCGGCCGGGTCACGGGCCGACCGACGAGCGCGCCGCGTGCGACTCGTCCTCGAGGACCTCGGCGCCACCGCGATCAAGATCGGCCAGATCTGCTCCACCCGCCCCGACGTGTTCGCCCCCGAGTACATCGCCGAGCTCTCGCGACTCCAGGACGCCGCGCCACCCGAGCCGCCGGCCGTCATCGCGTCGGTGATCACCCGCGAGCTGGGCGGCTCACCGGCATCGGTCTTCGCGTCGTTCGACCCCGAGCCGATCGCGGCGGCGTCGATCGGCCAGGCCCACGCCGCGGTGCTCGCCGACGGCACGCCGGTCGTGGTGAAGGTGCGACGCCCCGGCGTGGTCGCGCAGGTCGATGTCGATCTCGACATCATCGACCACACGGCCCGCGTGATCGCGCGGCTGTCACGGGCGGCCCGCCGCTACGACCTCCTCGGGCTCACACGACAGTTCGCCACGACGCTGCGGGCCGAGCTCGATTACCTCGTCGAGGCCGCGAACGCAGCGCGGTTCGCCACCAACTTTGCCGGCACCCGGGCAGTCCACATCCCCCGCGTGTACGCGGAGCAGACCACGCACCGTGTCATCACCCTCGAACGCTGCTTCGGCACCAAGCCCGACGACCTCGACGGGCTCGCCCGCGCCGGGATCGACCTGCCCGACCTCGCGCAGCGCTGCTCCGACGTGATGCTCACGATGATCTTCGAGCACGGCTTCTTCCACGCCGACCCGCATGCGGGCAACTTCTTCATCGAGCCCGACGGCACGGTCGGCCTGATCGACTTCGGCATGGTCGGCGCGCTCCACGACGCGACCCGCAGCGCCCTCGCCCACCTGATGGCCGCGGTGGCCACCGCCGATGTCGACCAGCTGGCCGACGCCGCCCTGACGCTCGGCATGACCACCGGCCCGATCGACCGCGCCGCGTTGCTGCACGACCTCGACGCGCTGGTCCGCACCCACCTCGACCGACCCCTCGGCGACCTGAAGGTGGGCGAGCTGCTGGTGGACGTGATGGGGACGATGCGGCGGCACCGCCTCCGGCTCCCGGTCGACCTCGCGCTGCTGGCCAAGACCTTCGCGATGTCGGAAGGGCTCGCCGCCCGCCTCGACCCCGACTTCCGCATGGCGCCCGCGGTGCTCGTCCACGTGCAGCGCTTCTTCGTCGAGCTGGCCCAGCGCACCGGTGAGGCGGCG
>JBAZYX010000172.1:0-4561 GCA_041659105.1 Acidimicrobiia bacterium | reverse complement strand
CCCGACGAAGCCGCGCTCCACGCGTTGCGGCAGCGGCTCCTCGACGCCGGGTGCGAGGTGACCGATGTCGTGGACCACGGCTTCATCCACTCCGTGTACTTCACCGATCCCAACGGGATCGCCCTCGAAGCCTCGTGGTGGGTCCGTGACGTGACGGACGAATCGACCGGTGACGACGAGGATCAGATCTTCCGCGATCCGAACCCCGTCCCCGCCGTCCATGAGCTCCGAGCCACCGGCACGCTCACCCCCGGCGCCGGCACCCGGCTCACATGAGGGAACGGTGATCCGTGCAGGCCGGCGGTGGCGAAGGGCCCGTTGACGGTCCCCGTCGGAACGGACCGCACGACCTGACGAGGGGCTGACCTGATGGACGCAATTGCGCTGCTCAAGCGGGTGGTCGACGAGACGGACCGCCTTGTCGAACACACCACGCCGGAGGACCTCGCGACCCCGACGCCGTGCGCCGACTGGTGCGTCCGCGATCTCCTCAACCACATCACGGGTGGGGCCACGATGTTCGCCGTGTCAGCCGAGTCGGGCGCAGTCCCCGACGAAATGCTCGGACAGCTACTCGGTGGCGACAACCTGGGCGACGACTACAAGGGCGCATGGCAGGTCGCCAGCCGACGGGCCCTCGCCGCGTTCGACGATCCCGCCGTGCTCGACAAGCTCGTCACGCTGCCCTTCGGCGAGATGCCGGCCGGGGTCGCGCTGAGCATCGCCGTGTTCGACGTGGCGACCCACGCCACGGACCTGGCTCGGGCCACGGGGCAGAAGATCGACGACGAGGCGCTCCTCGAGGCCGCCCTCGCCATCGGCCGACAGACGGTCGGGCCGGAGCTCCGCCAACCCGGCGTGTTCGATCCCGAGCAGCCCGCCGACCCCGGGGCACCCGTCGTCGACCGGCTCCAGGCGTTCGCAGGCCGCAAGCTCTGAACGACGGTCCCTTCAAGTCGCAACGTTATCGAATCCGATAACATCGTGACGTGGACGTCGCCACCCTGCTCAGCAGCACCCGGCGCCGATCGGGCTATAGCCAGCGTGAGCTCGCCCGCCGGGCCCACACCTCGGCCGCGGCCGTGTGCCTCTACGAGCGCGGCGAGCGGGTGCCGCGAGTCGACACGCTCGAGCGGCTCCTCGCCGCCGCGGGCGCGTCGCTCTCGCTCGATGCGCTGCAGTTGCCGGACATCGACCTGACCGCTCGCGGCGAGGACCTGGTCGCGGTCCTCAACCTCGCCGACCAGCTCCCCCAGCACCACTCGCCGACGCTCGCGTTCCCACCGTTTCGCGCCGCGGCCACCCGATGACCGGCGGCCTCGCCTCGAAGATCCTCAGCCTCCATGCCGCACTGGAAGTCGCTGCGCTGCCGCACGCGTTCGGAGGCGCGTTCGCACTCGCCTACTGCACCGACGAGCCGCGGGGCACCAAGGACATCGACGTCAACGTCTTCGTCGGTCTCGACCGGATCGAGGAGCTCGTGGCCGCGCTGCCCGCCGAGATCGAAGTCACCCCGAGCGATCGTGCGGCGCTCGCTCGAGATGGCCAGACGCGTCTGTGGTGGGACGGCACCCCCGTCGACGTCTTCCTTTCCAACCACCCCTTCCACGACCATGCCGAGGCCAGCGCCCGCGCGGTGCCCTTCGCCGGAATCGACGACCTCCCGGTCCTGGCCTGCGCCGACCTCGCGGTGTTCAAGGCCTTCTTCGCTCGGGCCAAGGACGCCGTCGACGTCGCCACGATGGTGGCGGCCGGGACCGTCGACCTGTCCCACCTGCGCCGTACGGTCACCGCACTGCTCGGCGACGGTGAGCGCGACCGGTTCTTCGCACGCGTAGAGGACGCCCTCACCGACCCCTGAGCCTCCGGGGGCCCACCCCGCAGGCACCCGATCGGAGCGAGGGACCTTCGGCCCTACCGAGGTAACCAGCGGCCCGGCACGCTGGGGCCGAGACGAGGAGGTGCACCGCCATGACGACACCCATGGGCGATCAGAGCGCCGAGCAGGACCAGGCGTCCGCCATCACCGATCGGATGCGCGAGGAAGCCGACGCGGTCCGGGCCGCGTTCGGTCGGTTGCGGGCCGACCAGGACGAGGCGTGGAAGCGCTACTCGACCGAGGTGCAGAGCACCCTCGGGCAGATGCAGAAGGACCTCGAGGATGCCCGGGCCCGGTTGAACGCCGAGCGGGCCACGACCCGCGCCGAGCTGCGCGAGGAGCTCGACGACGTGTTCGACAAGCTACGCGCCCGGTTCGAGGACCTGCGCGTGCAGCTGCGGCTGGGCGAGATGGAGAGCAGCGACGCGATCGGCACCGTGCGGGCCGAGGCGCTGCGCCTGCTCGACCGGGGCCGCGAGGCCGTACGGGTCGCCCGCCAATCCCTCGTCGACACGCTCTCGTAGCCCGACCTCGTCAGGCCCGCCAGGGTCCTCCCCCAGCGCGGGCGCGCGCCCGGGCTTGCCGAATGCAGGCCAGCGCTCAGCTGGCCAGCTGGTTCGCGCCCGACGAGCTGGCCAAGCGCATACCCACCTCGCGACCCTGGTCCAGGGCCAGCGGGTAGACGGCGCGGGCGCGCTCCCCGTCGAAGAGGGCGAGCGGATTGCGCCCGGCCATCGCCGCTATCTCACGCGTGGGCTGGACGAGTTCGATCTCGCGTCCGGGGTACCGGCGGCGCCAGGCGCGCAGCTCGCGCCCGAGGAGGAGTCCCGCTCCCCGTCCCAAGGGACCGAGCACACGCGCCCCGAGCGGCGCGACGACGATGACCCGATCGGCGCTGGCAGCGGCATCCACCGAGGTGGCGGACCACATGCCGCCGTCGACGTAGAGGCGGCCGTCGATCGAGTGCGGCGGGAGCAGGCCCGGCACCGCGGACGACGCGGCCACCAGGTCGGCCAACGGGTAGCGCCCACCAGAGAGGATGTGGCGCCTGCGGCTGCGCACGCACACTGCCGAGACGGACACGAGGGGATGGCGGCGCTCGCCGAACAGCTCGCGGGCCAGGTCGGCCAGCACCCCGCGCCGCACGCTGGGGACCGACGGCGCGTCGATCCGTTGGAAGTCTTCGTAGCCGACGCCGAGGGCAAGGGCCGACGCAGCCCAGGAACCGGCGGAGGTGCCGAGCGACGGCGCCGTCGCGACGGCGATCCCGGTCTCGGCCAAGCCGTGGGCCACACCGAGGTCGTAGGCAATGCCGAAGGCGCCGCCGCCGCCGTAGATCATCGCCAAGGGGTGATGCCGGCCGACGACGGCGGAGGCGCCGTCGAACTCGACGTTGCCCGGTCCGCTGTGTCCCGGGGCCCACCGCATCGATCTCGTCTCCTCGCGCGCGTCTCCCACGGTTCCGTTGTGCCCCATCCCACCGGCCCGACGGAAGTGCCGTTCGGCTCATCCTGGTGCGCGAACGTCCCATGTACCGTCACTGCCGCCATCCGCACGCATATCGTGCAGATCCGGCCACACGGACCTCGTCAGGAGCACGATGGAGCGGTACAACCTCGATCCCCCCCGCCCGGCCAGGGACTTCCCCTTCGTGGAACGACTCGGCCTGGAGCTGCTCCACGTCGAGCGGGGGCGCACGGTGATGCGGCTCCCTTTCGAGCTCAACATCAACCACGTGGGGATGATCTACGCCGGCGCGCTGTTCACCGTCGCAGAGGTGCCGGGCGGTGTGCTGTTCGGCAGCGCCTTCGACATCTCGCGCTTCTATCCCATCGTCGGCGACATGAGCATCCGGTTCGTGAAGCCGGCCATGACCGACGTGACCGTCGACGCTCGCATGACCGACGAGGAGATCGAGCGCGTCACCGCCGAGCTCGAGGAGCGCGGCAAGGCGAAGTACGTCCTCGACCAGGAGATCCGCGACACCGGCGGGGTCCTCGTCGCCACAACCAGCGCCACCTACTTCGGCCGCTCCTTCTGACCCTCCCCCGCCGTCAACAGCGCTTGGTGTAGGTGTCGCAGGCGGTGGTCGTGGTGGACGCCGCCGTCACCGGCACGGTCGTCGACACCGTCGTCGCAACCGGTTGCGTAATGGCGGACCTCGGCGCGCGGGTCGTCGAGGTCGTGACCGGTCAACCGAGGGTCGTCGGCTCGAATGTCTGCGCGGCCTTGTGCACGAGCCGCGTGGCATCGGCGATCGATGTCCTGAGGTTTGGGCCGACGTCGCCGCCCACGGCCTCGACCCAGAGGTGGGTGAGGAGCTGCTCGACGTCGGCCAGGGCCGCAATGGCCTGGTCCACGAGCGAGGGGCCACAAGCGTCGCCCGTGTGGGATTGCAGCGAGGCGGAAGCGATCGGGACCGACCCGGCCTTCACCGAGGTTGAACTGCAGGTCCTCGACCGCCTCTGCGCCGACCCCCGCGCTCGCCAAGGTCCCGAGGTGCTGGGCGTCCCCCGTGATGGCGACGCTCGCCCAGGCGATGGGGAGGAGCTCGATGCACAGGAG
Source organism: Acidimicrobiia bacterium (assembly GCA_041659105.1). Classification (GTDB taxonomy): domain Bacteria; phylum Actinomycetota; class Acidimicrobiia; order IMCC26256; family PALSA-555; genus CAIUKV01. Next base: position 117 of record JBAZYX010000172.1, on the reverse strand, counting down.
GAGCAGGCTGTCGATGGCCAGCTCGCCCTCGATGACTGTCCGATCGCTCCCCTTTGTCCGCTGGACCGAGGCCCGGCCCTGCCGTACGTTCGAGCTGGGCGAGCACGTCAATGCCCG
>JBAZYX010000171.1:0-4566 GCA_041659105.1 Acidimicrobiia bacterium | reverse complement strand
GGCCGGCGTCTACCACGTCGCCCCGGCCGGCGACCCGCCCGGCGGCTCGTTCCGCCGCCTCGGCACCGTGACCACGTCCCTCGACGCCGCGGGTCCGTACGCCGACGTGGTCGCGGTCGACGAGGGGACGCCCACCACCCGCCGCTTCGCGTTCCGGCGCACGAACCCGCCCTTCCCCGCGCGGTGCGGCGTGCGGGTCACGCTGCTCTACGACCTCTCGGGGTCCATCGACGCGACGGAGGCCGCGCGCATGAAGGATGCGTCGCTCGCGTTCGTCGACGCGCTCGCCGGCACGCCGTCGGCCATCGCGGTGGCGAGCTTCGCCACCGACGCGCCCGCCGCCCGAAACGCGAACCTCGCCCCCACCGCCGTCGACACGACGACGGGCGTGAGCACGGTGAAGGCGGCCATCGCCGCGCTCGATCCGCCGACCGGCGACGCCCGCTACACGAACTGGGACGCCGCCCTGCGCGCGGTGGTCGGGCAGAGCGACATCGTGGTGCTGTTCACCGACGGCAACCCCACCGTGCACGGTGTGCCGGCGGAGTTCCCGCCCGTCCAGACCGGGCTCGACCAGATCGACGCCGGCGTCGTCTCCGCGAACGCGGTGAAGGCCGCCGGCGCGCGGATGCTCGCCGTGGGCGTGGGCAACGTCGACGAGGTGGCGCCCGACAACCTCGCGGCCGTGTCGGGCCCGGTCGAGGGATCCGACTACGCGATCACCACGTTCGCCGACGTCGGCACCGTCTTCCGCAGCCTGGCCGACGCGCTGTGCCCGAAGCCCGAGACCCCGGTGCTCGTTTCGCCCGCTCCCGACCCCGACCCGGTCCCGCCGCCCCCTCGGTTCACCGGCTGAGGGGCCGCACCCCGCGGCTACAGGCGCTCGACGTTGGCCGCGGCAGGAACCTTGCGCCGCGTGTCGAGCACGTACTGCGCGTTCGCTACGACCATGTCGAGGTCGAACACCGCATGCGGGGTGACCACCACGACCGCGTCGGCTGCAGCCACCTCGTCGGGCCCGAGATCCACCCGGACGAGCCCGATCGTGGGGTCGAGGCCGTGCACCTCGTCGACCACGTACGGATCGGCAGCATGCACGTCGGCGCCGAGGCGCGCGAGGAGCTCGGCGATGCGCAACGCCGGCGCTTCCCGCGCGTCGCCCGTCTCGGGCTTGTAGGCGAGACCCACCACGAGCACCCGCGCGCCGTCGATCACCTTGCCGCGCGCGAGCAGCCCCGCACCAAGGCGGCGCACCACGTACTCGGGCATGAAGTCGTTGACCTCGTTGGCCAGCTCGACGAACCGGAACGGCGCGCCGAGCTCGTTCTGCACCTTCCACGCGAGGTAGCTGGGATCGATGGGGAGGCAGTGGCCGCCGACACCCGGGCCGGGCTCGAAGCGCATGAACCCGAACGGCTTCGTGTCGGCGGCGTCGATCGCCTCCCACACGTCGATGTCGAGGTCGGCCGCGAACATCGCGAGCTCGTTCACGAGCGCGACGTTCACGTGCCGGAACGTGTTCTCGAGCAGCTTCGTGAGCTCGGCCTCGCGGGTCCCCGACACCGCAACGGTGCGGACCACGATGTCGTCGTAGAACGCCTGCACGCGCGCGAGGGACGCGGCGTCGATCCCGCTCACCACCTTGGGGGTCCCCTCGAGGGTCGCGTTCGGGTCGCCGGGGTTGATCCGCTCGGGCGAGTAGCCGAGGTGGAAGTCGGCCCCGGGCACGAGCCCCGAGCCCTCCTCGAGCAGCGGCGCGACGAGCTCGTCGGTGGTCCCCGGGTAGGTGGTGCTCTCGAGCACCACGCACGCACCGGGGCGCAGGTGCGCAGCGAGCAGGCGGGCCGCGTCCTCGATGTAGCTGAGGTCGGGGGCGCCGTCACGCAGCGGAGTGGGCACGGTGATCACGGCGAGGTCGAAGTCGGCCAGGTCGGCGGGGTCCCCGCTCGGGCGGTACCGGCCCGTCGCGAGCGCGGCGCCGAGGCGCTCGTCGGAGATGTCGCCCACGTAGGAGTCACCGGCGGCCAGGCACGCGACCCGCGTCGCATCCACATCGAAGCCCACGACGTCGTACCCGACCTCGCTGGCCCGCATCGCGAGCGGGAGGCCCACGTAGCCCTGGCCGAGCACCACCAGCCGACCGGCACTCTGCTCGCCACTGCCGCCTGTTGCCATCGGGCCATGGTGGCACACGTCCGTTCCGGTTCGGCACCTAGCATTCCGCCGCGTGGAGCCACCGCCGGCACGCGACCTGCTCGGGTACACGCTGGCCCTGACCACGTGCGACCCCCGTCTCACCGACTACCTCCACCGGCTGTACGACGCCTTCCCGGTGGCGGCCGCGGCCGACCACCACTACTCCGTCGAGCCCGACGACGGCCGGTTCGTGTTCCTCTCCGACGGCGGCCCGATCGGATCGGCCGACCACCCCGAGGGCCTGGTGTCGACGCTGGTGAACCACTGCAACCGCCGGGCCGCCGAGCAGGCGCCCCAGGTGCTGGTGCACGCGGGCGGCGTCGAGCGCGACGGCGCGGGCGTGGTGCTCCCGGCCTCCATGGAGTCGGGGAAGACGACGCTGACCACCGGCCTCGTGCGCGCCGGGTTCCGCTACCTGTCCGACGAGGCGGTGGCGATCGATCGCACGACCCACTCGGTCGTGCCCTACCCCAAGCCGATGTCGCTCGACCCCGGGTCGTGGCCGCTGTTCCCGGAGCTCGAGCCCCGGGAGCCGTTCGCGACCGACGGCTACAAGGAGACCCAGTGGCAGGTCCCGCCGGCCGCGATCCGGGGCGACGCGGTCGGTGCGTCCTGTCCCGTCGCCTACGTCGTCTTCCCCCGCTACGAAGCGGGCGCCACCACGGAGCTGGTCCCGCTCACGCGGGGCGAGGCGCTGGTGGAGATGGCGAAGAACACGTTCCGGTTCGACACGGACGCGCGCCCCAGCCTGGAGGTGCTCGCCGGGGTGGTCCGGGGTGCCGAGGTCTACCGGCTCCCCAACGGGAGCCTCGACGAAGCCGTGGCCTGCATCACCGAGCTGTTCGGCGGGTGAGGTAGGGCTCACCCTCGACGCGGGCGCGGCTGACGCGGGCGGGGACGCCGTGCGCGACGACGAGGTCGGGCACGTCGTCGAGGACGACCGCGCCGGCGCCGATCACCGCGTGGGCCCCGATCGTCACCTCGTGGATGACCTTCGCGCCGAGCAGGACGGCGGTGTACGCGCCGACGTGCACGTTCCCACCGGTGGTCGACCCGGGTGCGAGGCTCGCGCAGTCGCCCAGCGTGCAGTCGTGGTCGATCGACGCGTTCGTGCCCATGAGCACGCCCTCGCCCACGACGCACCCGTTGCTGACCACGGCGCCGGCCATCAGCGTGGTGCCCGCGCCGACGACCGCACCGCGCGCGACGACGGCCGCGGGATGGATCGCGCGGACGAGCTCGAGGTCGGGGAGCTCGGCGCGGACGCGCGCGATCGCCGTCGCGCGCACCACGTTGTCGCCCACGGCCACCACGAAGCCGTCGGCGCCGGCCGCGTCGACCTCGTCGGGCCCGATCACGGGGTACCCGCACACCTGCGAGCCGGCCGGCAACCCGGGATCGATCACCGCGACCACCGTGTGCACACCCGAGGCCTCGAGCACGTCGATCGTCTGCCGGCCCTGGTCGGCGCCGCCCACCACCACGACCCTGCTCACGATCCACCCGCCCCGTCGGAACCGGTGAACCGGGCCATGGTCGCCTCCCCCTGTTGGGACACTCCCGAGCCCCGGAAGACCTGCGCGACCGTGCGCTTCAGGATGTGCAGGTCGAGGCGCATCGACCGGTGCTCCACGTAGTACAGGTCGTTCGCGAAGCGCTCGTCCCACGTGGTGTCGTTGCGCCCGTTGACCTGGGCCCAGCCCGTGATGCCGGGCCGCACCTCGTGGCGGCGGGCCTGCTCGGGCGTGTACAGGTCGAGGTACTCCATCAGCAGCGGGCGCGGGCCGACGAGGCTCATGTCGCCCCGCAGCACGTTCACGAGCTCCGGGAGCTCGTCGAGGCTGCTCTTGCGCAGCGCCCGTCCGAGCCAGGTGAGCCGCACGGCGTCGGGCAGCAGCTCGCCGTCGGGCCCGCGCCGGTCGGTCATCGTGCGGAACTTCAGGAGCCGGAAGGGCGCACCGTGCCACCCGGGCCGGACCTGGGCGAAGAGCACCGGCGATCCCATCCGCAGCCGCACCAGGAGCGCGATCAGCGCGAGGAACGGCGACAGCACGACCAGCCCCGCGGCAGCCCCGACGATGTCGACGAGCCGCTTCTGCGCGTCGAACGCCACGCCGGCTCTAGCCACGTCCGGCGAGCTCCTGCTCGTACCAGGCCACGGTCGCGCGCAACGCGTCGGCCATCGCGACCGGGTGGACGTCGGGGAACAGCGATCGCAGCCGGGTGTCGTCGGCGCGGGAGTGGTCGACGTCGCCCACGCGGCGCGGTCCGTGCTCGCGCGCGAGCGGGTGGCCGAGCACGTCCTCGAGCATCTCGATCAACGTGATGAGGTCTGTGCGCGTCCCGTACGCGAGGTTCACCGGCTCGGGG
>JBAZYX010000170.1:2750-4668 GCA_041659105.1 Acidimicrobiia bacterium | reverse complement strand
TCACCGACGCCGAGACCGCCGGGTTGCCCGACCCGGTGCGCGCGTTCTTCGCCGCCGCGATCGTGCCCGGCACGCCGTTAGCGCCTGCGGTGCGGCTCGCCATCCGGGGCGAGATCTGGTTGGGCGGGCGGTGGCGCTCGTTCCGCTCACAGGAGGTGCTCGCGCCCCGTACGGGACTGGTCTGGTGGGGCCGCGTCGCGCGCGTCGTCTCGGGCGGGGACTGTGCCCTGGGTGAGCGCGGCTTCCTCGACTGGAAGCTCTTCGGGATCAAGACCGTCGCGCACGCCGACGGGCCCGACATCCTGCGCAGTGGGTTGGCTCGCGCGTTCGCGGAGGGTGTGCTGTGGGCGCCGACCGCCGTGCTGCCCCGGTGCGGCGTCACGTGGACGGCACTGTCGTCGAGTGAGATCGCGGCCACCGCGTCCACCGGCTACGACGACGTGGAGCTCCGGCTCACCCTCGACGCGGACCACCGGGTGGTGGCCGCGGTGTTCCACCGCTGGGGCGATCCCGACGCAACCGGTACGCCGGCGTTGCACCCGTTCGGTGGAGAGGTCACCGCGTGGGGGACGTTCGCGGGCGTCACGATCGCGAGTCGGGGGTTTGTCGGCTGGGGCTACGGAACCCCGCAGTGGCCGGCAGGGGAGTTCTTCCGCTACGAGGTCACCGGCTGCGACCTGCTCACCGGCTGACCCGGCCCGAGCACCGGTCGTACACCGCGAGCGCCGCGACGCCGACGAGCACCCCGAACGCCCACCCGCCGACGACGTCGGCGGGGAAGTGCACGCCGTGGACGATCCGGGCGAGGCCCACGACGGCGGCGAGCAGCACCAGGACGGGGCGCCATCGTCGCGGGACCGCGGCCATGAGGACGACGGCGATCGCGGCGGCCATCGCCGCGTGGCCGGAGACGAACCCGAGCCCGCCCGACCCGTCGCGCACGACGAGGTCGTGGATGTAGGCGTCGGGACGCCCGCGTCGGGCGACCTGCTTCACGACCTTCGCGCCGAGCCACGTGACCACACCGGCCCCCACGACGCACCCGGCGAGGAGCCAGTCGCGCCGGACGAGCCCGACGACGACCGCGATCACGATCGGCGCCCACAGCGTGCCGAGCTGCATGACCGGCCACAGCGCGTGCGCGACCCAGGCCGGCGCGTCGTTGATCCACCGGGTGGCGTCGATCTCCCAGCCGGGGATCGGTCGTCGCCGCGCCACGAGCCAGGACAGTGCGAGCGCGACGGCCGCGAGCGACGCGACGATCCCGGGGTGGGCCAGGGTTCGTCGGTGCACTACGGCGCGGGTGCGGGCGGCGTCGCCCGTGCGACCCGGATGAGCGTGCGGGGACCGGGTACTCCCTTGAGGTCGTGCGCGCCGGCGGGGTGCAGGGCAACGGAGTCGGGAACGCCGCCGTCGACGACGTGGTCGGTGACGAGCACGTCGGTCGGGATCCCGTGGGGGACGTCGTCGCTGGCCAGGTCCTTCGCCGAGGTGTTCTCGAGGAACACCTCGTCGATGCGGTCGGGGTGGCGCGCGGCGAGCAGCAGGGCGACGGGCCCGGCCTCGTAGCTGCCGTGGACCGCGGCCCGCTCGATCCCGAACGCGTCGAGCACGACGAGATCGGGACCGCTCCCGAACCGCTGGGCCGCGAGGCGCACGCCGTCGCGCGTGGCGACGTAGCGCGTGCGCGGGTGGTGGACGTCGGGCGGCGGATCCGCGTGGTTCCAGTGGCCGCCCACGACCGGGATCTCGGGCCGCGCAACGTCGCCGAGGCCGAGCACGTCCGCGGAGGAGTCGCGCGTCGCGTCGAGCTCGCCTTCGACGTTCACGCGCACGTGGCCGATGTGGGTGACCTCCACGGCTGCGGCTCCTCGATCTGCTCCATGTGCTCCTGCTTCGCACGTCCGGGACCCCGGAT
>JBAZYX010000170.1:0-2740 GCA_041659105.1 Acidimicrobiia bacterium | reverse complement strand
CGCCCACGCAGGCGCCGGATCAGGGCGAGGTCACGAAGTCGCGGAGCAGCTCCGTGATCGCCGCGCGGGCTGCCGCGGGGTCACGTCCGTGCCCGCAGGCGAGGCGGCCGAGGCGCGCGTCGGCGCCGTTGAGCATGTCGGCGTGACCGCAGTCGGGGACGACGACGTGCGCGCACCCGGGGGAGACGCGTGCGAACTCCGCGTGGTTGCGGCCGGCCGGTGCGCAGCGGCCCCCGAGGGCGCATCCGATCACCAGCCGCGGGCAGTGGACCGTGAGGCGGGGCGGCGGCTCGGGCGCGGCACGTGGTCCACCCCCGCCGGAGACCGGATCGACGAGCACGAGCCCGACCGGCGCGATGCTCGGCGCGGCCAGCCACGCGACGAGGCCGCCGCGCGAGTGTCCGCCGAGCCAGAGCGCGCCGCCCGCATCGGTCGTCCGGCGTGCGACCGCGATCGCGTCCGTGGCTTCGTCGTCGGGCGCGCGGCGGCCCCTCAGGACCGACGGGCTGCGCCGGGAGAGCCTCGGGACCACGACGTGGAACCCGGCCTCCGCGATGGGCGTCAGCAGCGACGTGTAGGCGCGGGGCCCGACGAGGAAGCCGGGGAGGAACAGCAGGTGCCCGCGGTGTGCGGTTCCGAGCTCCAACGAACCGGCCGGTAGGTCCACGTACGCAGTGAACCACAGGAATCCTGCGGGTTCGCCGGGATCCGACCCGTCGACGGCCAGGATGGCGCTTACCCTGCGCTGGTGACGCGCGACTTCGAGGATCTCAGCCAGGACGAAGCGCGGGTCCTGTTCCATCTCTCCCGGTTGAAGGACCAGGGCTGGATCCCGGTCGCCCCCGAGGTGCTCTACAGCCGGGTGGGCTCGGATCCCGATCCGGCCACGATGCTCAGCTCGCTCGTCGAGCGCGGCTACGTGGAGCGGTACGTGCGCCCCGAGGGCGGGAGCTACGAGCTCACGGCGAAGGGCGAAGCCGCGCTGGAGTGGATCAACACCCGCTGAGCCCATCGCGCCATCCGGGACCTTGTGCCCTACCTGCGACCCCGACGGCGGCGGACCCTCGGTGCAAGGAGACCGAGGGAATCGGAGGTGCGTGATGTCGACGATCACTCATCCGAGGTGGCCGCGGGACACGGGCGGGCCGCGTGCACTGGTCGAGTGCGAGGACCCGGTGATCCAGGACGGGCTGGTGCGGGTGCTCCACGAGGAGGGGTACGTCGTGGCCGCCTGCGGCGGACCACGCGCGCGTGCGTCGCACGCGTGCCCGCTGGTCTCCGAGGGGACGTGCGGCCTGGTCGAGGGAGCCGACGTCGTGGTGCACGCGCTCGACGGTTCCGATCCCGCGAACCGGGCGATCCTCGCGTCGATCCGCGAGCAGGCGCCCGAGACGCCGGTGGTGATCGAGGTGGGACCGCGGGCGAACGCGTCCACCGAGCTGGCGGCGGGGTGTGAGCCGGTCGGCTACCCGATGACCCGCCAGGCGTTGCTCGACGCGGTGGAGCGCGCGATCATCCGTCGAGGTTGAGCGCCGGGGCGCACGGGCCGACGCCAGGCACGTTGTACTGGTCGGTCCAATAGGATCGGGGGCGTGGACTTCTCGCTCAACGAATCCGAACGCGATCTGGTGGGGCTCTGCCGTGAGTTCGCGCAGCGCGAGATCGCGCCGCGTGCCCCGCAGGCCTGGGACGAGGCGCGGTGCCCGACCGACCTGCTCCGTGAGATGGGTGCGTTGGGCCTGCTGGGCATGCTGATCCCCGAGCAGTGGGGAGGCATCGGCATGTCCACCGTCGGGTTCGTCGCGGCGATGGAGCAGATCGGTACGGCCGACCAGTCGGTGGCCGCCGCGTGGCAGGCGCACGTGACGATCGGATCGTTGCCGCTGTACCTGTTCGGCAACGATGCGCAGCGCGAGCGCTGGCTGCGGCCGTTGGCCGAGGGTCGGGTCCTCGGAGCCTTCGGCCTGACCGAGCCCGATGCGGGCTCCGATGCGCGCGGCATCCGCACGCGGGCGGTGCGGCGCGACGGAGGCTGGCTGATCAACGGTCGGAAGACGTTCATCTCCAACGCCGGCACGGACATGTCCTTCGGGGTGACGTTGCTGGCCCGCACCGACGCTTCCGACGGCGACGCGCCGACGTTCGCGAGCTTCGTCGTCGAGAAGGCCACCCCCGGCTTCACGATGGGCCCGAAGATGCGCGGCATCGGCTGGCGGGGTCTCGACACCCGCGACCTGTACCTCGACGACGTCTGGGTGTCCGACGATCACCTCGTCGGCGACCCGAAGATGGGGCTCGGCCAGTTCCTCGGGACCCTCGAGGTCGGGCGCATCTCGATCGCGGCACTGTCGTTGAGCCTGACCCAGGCCGTGCTCGACATGGCGACGGAGTACGCGAAGCAGCGGGTGCAGTTCGGGCAACCGATCTCGAAGTTCCAGGCAGTGCAGTTCAAGCTCGCCGACATCGCCACCGAGCTCGAGGCGGCGCGCTGGCTCACGTACCGCGCTGCATCCCTGCGCGACAGCGGGCAGCCGTTCCTCAAGGAGGCCTCGATGGCGAAGCTGAAGGCCAGCCGCGTCGCGGTCTCGGCGGCGTCGGAGGCGGTCCAGATCCACGGCGGCCTCGGCTACATGCTCGAGTCGCCCGTCGCCCGCTTCTACTGCGACGCGAAGGTGCTCGAGATCGGCGAGGGCACCAACGAGATCCAGCACATGGTGATCGCGCGGGCGCTGGGCTGTTG
>JBAZYX010000169.1:0-4746 GCA_041659105.1 Acidimicrobiia bacterium | reverse complement strand
CGCCGACGGGACGCTCGATACGCTCCCCCACTCCGGTCGCTCCTCTCGCCGAGCGGTACATCTCGCCCGCACGACTCGTGATCGCCGACGGGACGCTCGATACGCTCCCCCACTCCGGTCGCTCCTCTCGCCGAGCGGTACATCTCGCCCGCACGACTCGTGATCGCCGACGGGACGCTCGATACGCTCCGGGCATGCCCCAGTTCGATGCCGCTGCCGTGTCCGCCGCGGTCGAGTCGGTGGCCGCCGACCTCGAGACCGCTCGCGCCGAGCTCGAGGACCTCGTCCGCATCCCCAGCATCAGCGCCGACCCCGAACGCGTGCGCGACGTCGCCGAGTCGGCCGACGCGGTCGCCGCGCTGATGGAGGCGGCCGGGCTCGAGCACGTGCGCCAGGCGTCGGTCGACGGGAGCCCGCCCTGTGTGATCGGCGACTGGCTCCACGCGCCCGACGCGCCCACGATCCTCCTGTACGCACACCACGACGTGCAGCCGGCCGGGTACGCCGAGCGGTGGTCGGGCGACCCGTTCGAACCGTGGGAGCGCGACGGTCGGTTGTTCGGACGCGGCTCCGCCGACGACAAGGCCGGCGCGGTCGCGCACGTGGCCGCGGTCCGGGCGTGGCTGCGCACGGCGGGCGCGCTGCCGTGCAACGTCAAGGTGATGGTCGAGGGCGAGGAGGAGATCGGCTCGCCCCGGCTCGCGCCGTTCCTCGCCGAGTACGGCGACGAGCTCCGGGCCGACGTGCTGCTGCTGGCCGACGCCGGGAACTGGTCGGTCGGCACTCCGGGGATCACGTACTCGCTCCGGGGCGTTGCCGGGGGCACCGTCCGGCTGCGCGCGCTCGAGAGCCCCGTGCACTCGGGGATGGCCGGGGGCGCGGTGCCCGACCCGGTGATGGCGCTCGCCCGGATGCTCACCACCCTCGTCGACCAGCGCGGCGACCCCGCGTTCGACGGCTGCTGGGACGACTGGCGGCCGCCGAGCTTCGAGGAGCGGGGCCGGTTGGAGGCACTCCCCCGCGACGACGCCGCGCTCCAGCGCGCGTGGGGCATGCTGCCGGGCGTCGCGCTCGCGGGCGACGGCGCCCTCACCGTCTTCGAGCGGCTGTGGCTGCGGCCCGCGCTCACCGTCATCGGGATCGACGGGCACCCGATCAAGGGATCGTCGAACCAGATCGTCTCGGAGGCCGCGGCGCGCATCAGCGTGCGGATCGCCGCCGGGCAGGACCCCGACCGCATCAACGCCGCGCTGCGCGACCACTTCGCCCGGCGCGTGCCGTTCGGGATGGAGTGCACGTACGAGGCCACCGAGGCCTCCCCCGCGTGGCGGTGCGAGCCGACCGGGCCCACGTTCGCCGCGACCGGGCGGGCGCTGCGCGACGCGTTCGGCGTCGACCCCGTCTACATGGGTGTGGGCGGCTCGATCCCGTTCGTCGGCCCCTTCGCGGACGCGTTCGGCGGCGTGCCCGCCCTGCTGCTCGGCCCGGCCGACCCCGGCAGCCGGATCCACGGCGAGGACGAGAGCCTCCACCTCGGGGACTGGGCGAAGCTCATCGACGCCGAGGCCCGCCTCCTCGCCTACCTCTAGAGGCGCTGCTCACCGTCGCCCGCCGACGGTCAGCCACGCTTCGACGGTCGAGGCGTCGCTCACCGTCGGTCCGGGACACGCAGGGGTCGTAGGACGAATGTCCGATGGCGACGCGGACGGGGAAGAGCCGAGGATCGGGGGAGCAACCACCCCGACCCCAGGAGGGCCACCCCATGAAGAAGATCCTCGCCTCGCTCCTGCTCGCCGCCGCCATCGTCGGCACGACGGGCACCGCCGCATTCGCCAAGAACGGCGCTGACGACCCCCGGACCGGTCGCATCGACTGCCGGCACCACCAGACGGTGTGCGTCCGACGGTGATCCACGCCTCGACGCACGAGGCGTCGCTCACCGTCGCCGGGCGACGGTGAGCGACGCCTCTCGTGCTAGCGGTCCTTGCCGAGGATGAGGGCGCTGGTCGGGACCATGGTGCCGGCGGTGACGAGCGTGTGCTCGACGTCGGCCACTTGGTTCACGGCCGTGCCCCGCACCTGGCGGACGCCCTCGGCGATGCCGTTCATCCCGTGGATGTACGCCTCGCCGAGCTGGCCGCCGTGGGTGTTGATCGGCAGCTTGCCCCCGAGCTCGATGTTGCCGTCCTTCACGAAGTCCTTCGCCTCGCCCCGCGCGCAGAACCCGAACTCCTCGAGCTGTGGCAGCGCGAGTGGGGTGAAGTGGTCGTAGATGATCGCCATCTGGAAGTCGGACGGCCCGAGGCCCGTGGTGTTGTAGAGCTGGCGGGCGCACAGCCCCATCTCGGGCAACCCCGTGATCGACGGGCGGTAGTAGCTCGTCATCATCTCCTGGTGGTCACCGGCGCCCTGCGCCGACGCGCGCACCAGCACCGGCGGCTGCTTCAGGTCGCGCGCCCGCTCGGGCGTGGTCACCACGATCGCCTGCGCGCCGTCGGACTCCTGGCAGCAGTCGAGCAGGTGCAACGGCTCGACGATCCAGCGTGACTGCTGATGGTCCTCGAGCGTGATCGGCGCGTTGTAGAAGTACGCCTTCGGGTTGGTGGCCGCGTGCTTGCGATCGGCCACCGCGATGCGGCCGAAGTCCTCGCTCGTCGCGCCGTACTCGTGCATGTAGCGCCGGGCGAACATCGCGACCCACTGCGCGGGCGTGAGCAGACCGAACGGCGCGTACCAGGCGAACGCGGCACTCTCGGCCGTGGCCTGCGCAGGCCGGTCCTGCACGCCGGCGCCGAACCGGCGACCGGAGCGCTCGTTGAACGCGCGGTAGCACACGACATAGTCGGCCACGCCTGCGTTCACCGCGAGCACGGCCTGCTGGATCGTGCCGCACGCCGCGCCGCCGCCGTGGTGGATGCGCGAGAAGAACGTCATCTCACCGGCGCCGAGGTTCTTCGCGACCTCGATCTCCGGGTTCGTCTCCGCGCTGTAGGTGACCCACCCGTCGATCTGCGACGGCTGGAGCCCCGCGTCCGCGATCGCCGCCTCGCAGGCCTCGACCGCGAGGCGCATCTCGGAACGGCCGGAGTCCTTCGAGAACTCGGTCGCGCCGATGCCGACGATCGCCGCCGCATCGAGCAGTCGGTGCTTCTCGCTCACTTCTCGGCACCCTTCTTCGACGTCTTCGACTTCTTCGACTTCTTCTTGTCTGCCTTGGCCCGCTTCTTGTCGGCCTTCGACTGCTTCTTGCCGGACTTGCCGCCGCCCTCGCCGCCCTCGCCGCCGTCGGCCTTCCACGCGATCGGCGCGTCGGGCAGGGCGAGCGCGACCGTGCCGGTCACGTGGTCGCCGAGGCTGTTGGAGCCCTTGAGCCCCACCTCGATGACGCCGTCGGCCTTGCCGATCACCGAGCCGGTGATGCGCATCGTGTCGCCGGGGTAGTTGGGCGCACCCAGACGGATCCGCACCGACTTCAGCACCGCGTTCGGACCCGCCCAGTCGGTGATGTACCGGCCGACGAGCCCGTTCGTGGTGAGGATGTTCATGAAGATGTCCTTCGACCCCTTCTCGTTCGCGAGCTCGGGGTCGTGGTGGACGTCCTGGTAGTCGCGGGACGCGATCGCGGTGGACACGATCAGCGTGCGCGTCAACGGGATCTCGAGCATCGGGATCTCGTCGCCCACCTGGACGTCGTCGTACCGCAGTGACTTCGTGCTCATGCTGCCCCCGTCCCCACCATGGCGTCGCTCGCTGGCGCGCCCGAATCGGTCAGAGCGCCAACCGCTCGCTCCGCTGCGATGTGGCGACCCAGGCGCTGGAGCGTGGCGCTCGAACCGCCCAGGGTGTCTTCGATCTGCTTGCCCCACAGGAAGTACCGGTGGACCGGGTACTCGATGTCGGCGCCCATCCCGCCGTGCAGGTGCTGCACGTGGTGCACCACCCGCTGGCCACCGTCGGACGCCCACCACTTGGCCACGAGCACGTCGGACGACGCGTCGCGGCCGGCGTCGAGCTTCCACGCGGCCTGGAGCATGGTCACCCGGATCGCCTCGGTGTCGATGTACCCGTCGGCGGCCCGGATCTGCGATCCCTGGAACGCGGACAGCGGCTTGCCGAACTGGATCCGCTGCGACGTGTACTCCGCGGCCTGGCGCATCGCGGACTCGCACACGCCCAGCTGCAGCGCGCAGAGACCGAGCAGCGCGCGGTCGACGATGGCGCCGAGGACGCGGTCGCCCGCGAGCGCGCCGTCGCCGAGCCGCTCGGCCGGCGCGCCGTCGAGCGTGAGGTGCCCGACGATCTCGCGGTTGGTGGTGACCGCGCGCTCGAGCGTCACACCCGCACCGGCGGGATCGACGAGGAACACCGCGACGCCGTCGGCCGTGGACGCAGGCACGAGCACCCGCGTCGCGACGTGCGCCGCGGGGACCGACGGCTTGAACCCGGTGATCTTCCAGCCGTCGCCATCGGGCGTGGCCCGAGCCTGGGGCGCGAGCGGGTCGTTGACGCCGGCCTCGGCCAGGGCCGCGGTGAGGATGACGTCGCCGGCCACCACGCCGGGCAGCAGCGCCGCCTGCTGGGCCGGCGTGCCGAACGCGGCCACCGGCAGCGCGCTGCACAGCACGGTGGCCCAGTACGGAACCGGCGCGACGACCCGCCCCTGCTGCTCGAGCACGAGGCAGGCCTCGGTGATCCCGAGTCCACTGCCGCCGTGCTCCTCGGGAAGCGAGATGCCGAGCAGGTTCG
>JBAZYX010000168.1:0-4811 GCA_041659105.1 Acidimicrobiia bacterium | reverse complement strand
GAGGTCCCAGCCGACCCCCGCGCGTTCTACGACTACTCGTTGGCCCAGGGCTTCGGCGACGGCCTCCCGCTCTTCGCGCCGACGGAGGCGGCGGTGCGCGCGCTGCTCGACGCCACGCCGCTCGCGCCCGACCACGTGCTCGGCGTGCTCGCGCCCGCGACCGTGGACGCGACGGTCGAGAAGGTCGCGGTGAACGCGGCGATGGCGGGGGTGGACCCGCTCGCGTTCGGCTATGTGGTCGCGGCGCTCGAGGCGATCATGGGCAAGCCGTTCAACTGGTCCGCGCTCGCGGCCACCACGTCGAGCGTCACCGCGATGCTCGTGGTGAACGGGCCCAAGCGAGCCGAGTACGAGTTCGACATGGAGACGGGCTGCATGGGTGGCGCCGCGGGCCGGGGCTCGATGTCGGTCGGCCGTGCGGTGCAGCTGTGCCTGCGCAACATCGGCGGGCAGAAGGTGGGCGTCACCTCGAAGAGCGTGTTCGGGCAGCCCGCCCGCGCGTCGGGGCTCTGCTTCGGCGAGTGGGAGGAGGAGTCGCCGTGGCCGTCGCTGGCCGAGCGCTCCGGCTTCGCGCCCACCGACGAGGTGGTCACCGTGCACGGCGGCAAGGGAACCTTCCCGTTCGCCGACATCCACAACGACGACGCCCGCGACCTGCTCTACCTCGTGGCCAAGACCCTCGCGTTCCCGCTGGCCAACATGTACCTGGGCACCGCGGCCGGTCACGGCGAGACGGTCGTGTGCTTCAACCCGGTGTGGGCCCAGCGCTTCGGCGCGGTGTTCCCGAACGTCGAGGACCTCCAGGCGTTCATCCAGGACAACGCCTGGCAGCCCGCCGAGCTGTGGCCCGCGGGCAACCGCGAGATCCTCGACTCGCAGGGCAAGATCGACGCGCGGGGCCGCGTCCACATCTGCGAGCGGCCCGACCAGTGGATCCCCGTGGTCTGCGGCGGCCGCGGCAGCCTCCACGGCGTGGCCCTCACCTCCTGGGGCGAGTCCAACGTCCAGACCGTCGCCGTCCGCCGCTGACCCGCGCCCCGATGGGGGAGGTCAGTCCTCCATGCGGAAGCCGAGCTTGAGTCCGACCTGGAAGTGGTCGACCGCGCCGTCCTTGATGAAGCCGCGGATCTGGGTGACCTCGAGCCAGTCGAGGTGGCGGACCGACTCGGCCGCCCGGGCGACGCCGTTGCGGATGGCGGCGTCGATGCCCTCCGGCGAAGTGCCGACGATCTCGGTGACCTTGTACGTGTGGTCCATGACGGGCTCCCCTCGTGGTGGCGGCGCCGGTGGCGCCGGTTGCGGAAGGCCCGTCACCACCACTTCGGATGGAGCGAGCGTTCCTTGGCGAACTTCTGGGCGCTGAGAGTCTTGCCGTTGAGCTCGGCCGCGTCGGGGTTGGTCGCGCACCAGGCGATCACCGCCGCCGGGACGGTGGGCGGCGAGCCGGGGTAGGCCCCCTCCAGTCCGAGGGCGCGGGCGTTGACCTCCATCCGCTCGGTGACCACGTAGCCCGGCTCGACGTTGTGGATGCGGATGCCCCGGTCGGCGTACTCGACCCCGATGATCCCGGCGAGGCGGTGGAACGCGCCCTTCGACATCGCGTACGCGCTGCCCCAGCCGCCTTCGCCCGCGGGGGCGGGCGGGTCGGTGATCGCGACCGCGGACGTGACGTTGACGACGATCCCGCCGCCGGCCTCGACCATGCGGGGCAGCACGGCCTTGATCATCACCACCTGGCTCAGCACGTTCGCCTGGAGCTTGGTCTCGATCATCTCGAGGGTCGTGTCCTCGAACCGGCTCATCGACCCGGGCCCGGTGTGGACCGCGTTGTTGACCAGCACGTCGAGCCGGCCCCACTCGTCGTAGACCCGGTCGGCCGCGGCAGCCACCGACGCGCGGTCCAGGAGGTCCATCGCGATCGGGAGGGCCCGCCGCCCGGCGTCCTGCACCAGCGCGGCGGTGGTGTCGAGGCTGCCCGGGACGTGCCGGCCGGCGGCGTCGGAGTCGTCGAGGCCCTCGCCCTCGTGGACGGTGCGGGCGGTGAACGCCACGTCGAAGCCGGCTTCGGCGAGGGCCAGCGCGGTGGCCCTCCCGATGCCGCGGCTGGCTCCCGTGACCAGAGCGGTGCGCGGGTGCGGCGGTGAGGTCGGGCGATCTGTCGTCATCGACTAGAACGTATTCCACTTTTCCCCTGGGGACGCGCGTCCGCCGCGGACCCGGAGGTACGGGAGGGACGCATGCTCCGAGGACTCGACGGGAAGGTCGCGCTCGTCACCGGCGCCGGCCAGGGCCTCGGGCGGTCCCACGCGCTCGAGCTGGCCCGCCTGGGCGCCAAGGTGGTGGTGAACGACCTCGGGAAGTCCCTCACCGGAGCCGACGAGGCCAGCGCGGCCGACGCGGTGGTGGCCGAGATCCGGGCCGCGGGGGGCGAGGCGGTGGCCGACACCGGCGACGTGTCGAGCTGGGACGCGGCCAAGGCCATGGTGCAGCGCGGCATCGACGAGTGGGGTCGCTTCGACATCCTGGTCAACAACGCCGGGTTCCTGCGCGACCGGATGCTCTTCAACATGGACGAGGCCGAGTTCGACGACGTCGTGCGCGTGCACCTCAAGGGGCACTTCTGCACGATGCGCCACGCGGCCGAGCACTGGCGCAACGAGTCGAAGGCGACCGAGGGGCCCGTGTACGGGCGGATCGTCAACACCGCGTCGGAGGCGATGCTCATCGGCAGCCCCGGCCAGCCCAACTACGCGCCGGCCAAGGCCGGCATCGTGCAGCTCACGCTGGTGGCTGCCAACAGCCTCGCCCGCATGGGCGTCACCGCCAACGCGATCGCACCCCGGGCCCGCACCCGCATGACGGCCGGGCAGCCGAGCTTCGTGGCCGCCGAGGTGGTCGACGGCTACGACCCGTACGGCGTGGAGCACGTGTCGCCGCTCGTCGCCTACCTGGCCTCGCCCGCGGCCGCGAAGGTCTCGGGCCAGCTGTTCGTGATCGTCGGGCGCAGGCTGTCGGTGGTGCACGGGCCCTACATCGAGCAGAGCTTCGAGATCGCCGACCGGTGGACGCCCGACTCCGTGTCCGCGGTCCTCAGCCCGTTCTACGACGAGCGCACCCCGGTCGAGCAGGGCTTCGCGCTCGGCCCCGATCCCAGGAGCTGATCCCCGCATGGCCATCGACGCCACGCCGTTCACGGTCGACATCGCGCAGTCCGCGCTCGACGACCTGCACGACCGCCTCGCCCGCACCCGCTTCCCCGAGCAGATCCCCGGCGCGGGATGGGACTACGGCACCGAGCTGGACTACGAGCGCGAGCTCGTCGAGTACTGGCGCGACACCTACGACTGGCGCGCGCAGGAGGCCCGGCTCAACGCGTTCGACCACTTCACCTCCACCGTCGACGGCGCGCACGTCCACTTCGTCCACCAGCGCTCGCCCGAGCCCGCCGCGCTGCCGCTGATCATCACCCACGGCTGGCCGGGCTCGATCGTGGAGTTCCTCGACGTGATCGGCCCGCTCACCGACCCGCGGGCCCACGGTGGCGACCCCGCCGACGCCTTCCACGTGGTCGCGCCGTCGATCCCGGGGTACGCGTTCTCCGGCCCCACGCACGAGCGGGGCTGGAGCCCCCGCCGGGTCGCGGAGGCATGGGCGGTGCTCATGGCCGGCCTCGGCTACGACCGCTACGGCGCGCAGGGCGGCGACTGGGGTGCGATCATCACCACGCAGCTCGGCCTCGTCGACCCCGGGCACCTCGCCGGGATCCACCTGAACATGGTCGTGGCGGGTGCGCCGCCCGAGGGCGACCCCGAGCCGCTCACCGAGACCGAGCAGCAGGGTCTCGCCGACATGGCGAAGTACTTCGAGACCGACAGCGGCTACATGCAGATCCAGTCGACGAAGCCGCAGACGCTCGGCTACGCGCTGGAGGACTCGCCGGCCGGGCTCGCCGCCTGGATCGTGGAGAAGTTCCGCTCCTGGTCCGACTGCGGCGGCGACGTCGAGTCCGCGTTCACCCGTGACCAGCTGCTCACCAACGTGATGCTCTACTGGCTGACCGGCACCGCGCACTCGTCCGCACGGCTGTACTACGAGAACCGGGTCTCGGGGAGCTGGGCAGCCGCTGGGCGCGTCGAGGTGCCGACCGGCGGGGCGATCTTCCCGCGCGAGATCATCCGGCCGCCGCGTCGGTGGGCGGAGCGCGCGTTCAACCTCACCCACTGGACGGAGATGCCCCGCGGGGGCCATTTCGCCGCGATGGAGCAGCCCGCGCTCTACGTCGACGACGTGCGCGCGTTCTTCCGCACGGTGCGCTAGCCGTGGGTGTGCGGCGCGTCGTCACCGGTGTCGATGCCGACGGCCGTTCGGTCTTCCTGTCCGACGGGGACGCGCCCGGCCCGGACTCCTGGGTCGAGGTCTGGCTCACGGATCCCGCGGTGGGCACCGACGCGGTGTTCGACGCACCGCTCGGCCCCTCGGCGCTCGAGCCGCCGGCGGGCGGAACCGCGTTCCGCGTGTTCCACGTCCCGCCCGACGCGGCGATGCGCGAGGCCATGGCCGCGAACCGGGAGGCGATCGACGGCATGGAGGCCGACGGCTTCCACACCACCCGGACCATCGACTACGTGATGGTGCTCGAGGGGGAGATCGGCCTCGAGCTCGACACCGGTGAGGTGACCCTGGGTCCCGGCGACTGCGTCATCCAGCGCGAGACCCGCCACGCGTGGCGCAACCGCAGCGGGCAGCCGGTGACGATGATGGCCGTCATGGTGAGCACCCGGCCCGAGCCCGACCAGCACCCGGAAGCACGA
>JBAZYX010000167.1:0-4864 GCA_041659105.1 Acidimicrobiia bacterium | reverse complement strand
CGGGAACGTGGCTGGGTACCTCACCCTGGGCGCGGGGAAGCGGTCGAAGGGCACCGACACGCCGTCCGACGGGATGGGCTTCGGGGTCGACGACCCCTTCGGGGACGACACCGCCGGCGCCGCCTTCGGCCGCCGCACCGGGATCGACCGCACGCGCGGCCTCGTGCAGCTCGGCATCGTGGGGCTGAACGACGTGAACGACGCCGAGGCCGGCGGCACCAGCGTCGGCGCGCTCGGCACCGCCCTGCGCGACGCCGGCTACCGCACCGCGGTCATCGGCAACAGCGACGGGTCCGTCCCCGACGACGCGCTCGACCGCTACCGCCGCTACCTCGTCACCGGACTGATGACGGACGCGGGCACCGTCGACGGAGGCCGCGTCGACCGGAAGCTGCTCGTGCCCGACGCCGGTGCGCCGTTCGGCCTGCGCCTCGACAACGACGCCGTGCTCGCCTCGTTCCGCGACGCGTGGACGCCGAAGTCGGTCGTGATGGTCGAAGGGTCCGACATCGTGCGCGCGGTTGCATCGCGGCCGCCGGCGGTGGCCGCGCAGGACGCGAAGAGCTACGAGACGGCCCTGGCCCGCACCGACGAGCTCGTCGGGCAGCTGCTCGACGAGGTCGACCCCGCGCGCGACGCCGTGATCGTGGTGAGCCCGTACGGCTCCCGGGTCACCAAGGGCCTCACGGTGGTGGGGGTGCGCGCCCCCGGCATCGAGCCCGGGTTGATGAAGTCGTCGAGCACCCGCCGCAAGGGCTTCGTGCTGCTGGCCGACGTGGCGCCGTCGGTGCTCCAGCTCCTCGACATCCCCCGGCCGAAGTCGATGAACGGACGGCCGTTCGCGGTGGGGTCCACGGCGGGCACCGCCCGACACCGGGTCGACCACATGATCGACGAGACCGAGGCCGCGCTGTTCCGCGACCGCGTCCTCACCCCCGTCACCGTGCTGGCCACGGTCATCGCGGGCCTGGTCGCGATCGCGGCGGTGCTCGCGTGGGAGATCCGGCGGCGGGGGCCGTGGCGTGCGTTCGCCCGGGTCGGGTCGTCGTGGCTGCTCGGACTGGTGCCGGCCGTGTACCTCGCGCGGCTGATCACGTTCCACGACGCCGGGATCGGCCCGTACTACCTGTTCCTGGCCGGCCTCGCGCTCGTGCTCGCGGCCGGGTACGAGACGATCGGCGCGGGCGATCCGATCGCGCCCGCGATCCTCGGCCTCGGGGCGGTCGTGGCGCTGCTCGTGCTCGACGTCGTGTCCGGCGCACGCCTCCAGCTCAGCACCGCGTTCGGGTACACGCCGTCGATCGGCGTGCGGTTCGCGGGGGTGGGCAACGTCGCGTTCGCGTTCCTGGGGGCGAGCATGGTGCTCCTCGCGGGTCTGCTCGCGCACCGCGTGGGCGGGCGGCGCGGGGCGTGGATCGCGGTCGTCTCGATGTTCGTCGCGCTCGTCGTGGACGCGGCGCCGATGCTCGGCGGCGACGTCGGCGGCGTGCTGTCGCTCACCCCCGCGTACCTCGTCACCGGATTGCTGCTGTTCGGTATCCGCATCCGGAAGCGCACGGTGATCGCGCTCGTGGGGGCTGCCGTCGCGGCGCTCGCGCTCGCCGCGGTGGTCGACCTGGCCCGCCCCGCCCGTGACCGGACCCACCTCGGCCGGCTGCTCACCAACGCTCGCGAACGCGGGATCTCCGAGATCACCGACGTGATCGTCCGCAAGCTCAACCGCAACCTCGACACGTGGACCACGTCGGCGTGGCGCAGCATGTTCGTGATCGGCGTGCTGTTCGTGGCCTACCTCGCCTGGCGGGCCCGCCCGCGGGTGGAGGCCCTCGTGCAGCGGGTGCCCGAGCTGCGGGCCTCGCTGATCGGGTTCGCGGTGCTCCTCGTGCTCGGCTACACCGTGAACGACTCCGGCGTGGCCATCCCCGCGGTGATGCTCTACGTGTTCGTGGCCGCCATGGTCGGCATGCTGGTGCGGGCCGACCGGGCGAACGACGAGGACCGGCCGCCCGACGAGCCGGCCGACGATCAGGCTCCGGCCACCACGTCTGCGAGCACCGCCTCGGTGCGCGCGGCGACGCCGTCCCACTGATACTCGTCCGACTGCTCGATCCGCGTCCGGCCCCGCGCGCCGAGCGCGTGGGCCCGGACCGGGTCGGCGGCGACGGACCGCAGCGCGTCGGCGAGGGCGGTGGCGTCGTCGACCGGCACCAGGATCCCGGTGTCGCCGAGCAGCTCGCGATGGGGCGGGATGTCGCTCGCGACCACGCACAGGCCGTGGGCCATCGCCTCGATCACCGTGAGCGGGTTGCCCTCCCGGCGCGACGGGGCGACGAGGGCCCGGGCGCCGCGGTAGAGCCCGTGCACCACCGACGCGGGCTGCACGCCGAGCAGGCGGACGGGCGTGGGAGCGCGGTCGGCCCGGGCCGCGAGCGCGGTGGAGAACGGCGTCGGTTGGCGCGCCTGCCCGGCGACGGCCACCGGCAACGGCAGCGGTGGACCGTCACGCGCGACCTGGTCGAGCGCGTCGAGCAGCACGTCGAGACCCTTCTCGGGGACCAGGCGGCTGACCGCCAGGAGGTACTCGTCGGGGGAGAATCCGAGCTGCGCGGGCGCGTCGTCGTCGATCTCGTCGGGCATCGTGATCCCGTTCGGGATGCGCACCACGAGCTTGCCGGCGGGGACGTGCGCGTGCAGGTACTCCTCGAAGTCGCGCGACACCGCGATGAACGCGTCGGCCGACCGGTGCGCGATGCGCGCGTTCGTCTGCAGGATGGCCCGTCCGGCAGGACCCCACTTCTCGTCGAGCCACTCGAGCCGGTGGACCGTCATCACGACCTTGGTCCGGCGCAGGTGGGGAACGAACGACCATCCGGAGTTCGAGTACGAGTGGTAGTGCACGACGTCGGCGCCGGACGCGGCGGCGCGGAGAGACGCGGTCGCGCTGTAGCTGAAGCGGTCGAGCGGACTCTTCGGGATCGCGGGCACGGGCTGCACGCGCATGCCGCGGTACTCGCGACCCTCGAGCGCGCGGCGGCAGTAGACGGTGACGTCGTGACCGCGCGCGGCGATGCGCGCGTAGACCTCTTCGATGTGCCGGGTCATCCCGCCCTGGCGGCCGGGGAACTCGAGTGAGCCGATGACGGCGATGCGCACGGTGGCTACGCGAGGTGGGCGAAGTTGGGCCAGCGCGCCACGTCGATCCCGAGGTCGAGCTCGAGGAGGCGCCGGACGTCGGGCTCGTACGCGTCGACCAGTGCGGCCCGGATCGACGGGTCGAGATCCTGCTTGGTGCCCTTCGCCGCGTTCACGCGCTCGTCGATGGCGGACGGGCGAAACGACGGGTCGAGCCCGAGGAAGGCGTAGATCCCGGCCAGCTCGCCACCCGCGTCACGGGTGCAGGCCTCGAACTGCACGAGGTGCAGGCGGCTGCGGTCGACGGACGCGAGCAGGTGCTCGAGCTGGAGGCCGTACAGCCCGAGCCGGAACGCGGTGCTCGCACCGGCCGCGCCGGTGCGCCGGGTCTCGGACTGGAGCACCACCCCCGACCGGTAGCGCTCGACCGGGTCGCGCAGCGAGACCAGGAGCCGTGCGTCGGGCGCGGCCCGGGCGACCAGCGGCGGGACCCAGAAGTGGGAGAGGTAGCCCGGCGACCACTCCCCGGCGATCCGGCCGGGCGGCCGCGGGAAGTACGCGGCGTAGGTGCGGGCGTCGGCGTCGGTGAAGGGCCGGTTCCAGAACCGGTGGAAGTAGTGCAGCTCCTTCGTCGCCTCGCCCTGCACGTCGGGGTGGGCGGCGATCAGCGAGTACAGCCACGTGGTCCCGGAGCGCTGCGCGCCGAGGCCCACGAAGTCGGGCGGCGCGACCGTCCAGCCCTCGGGGCACTTCGGTGGGTGCCGCAGCTCGACGCGGGTGCGGAGCCGGGCGACGAGAGAGGCGAGCCGCACGCCCGGATGCTAGAGGCTCGCCCGGCGACGACGAGTGGTCCTCCTCGTCGCGAGCCGTGGCCCGAGCGGCCCGGCGCCGAAGGCGCCAAGAGCGGACAGCGAGAGGCTCGCCCGGCGACGACGATTCGTCCGGTGCGCGCGGCTCAGCCCGAGGAGAGCTCGGAGGCGGCCGGATCCGCGGGTGAGATGTCGAACCGGGCCTGGCGCGGGAGCCGGTTGCGGTTCCAGCGCGGCATCACCCGGTCGGCCGCGATCCCGATGGGCACCAGGAGGAGGCCGATGAAGGCGTCCGTCCAGTAGTGGTTCGCGGTGAGCACGATGGCAGCGAGCGTGACGATCGGATGGGCGATGATCAGGTAGCGCCAGTGGGAGCGGGAGAACTTGATGACGCCCCAGGCCACGATGACGGCCCACGCGAAGTGCAGCGACGGCATCGCCGCGAACTGGTTGGCCAGGCCGCCGTACGCGCCGCCGTCGCCGTAGCTCGACGGGCCGAAGACGCGCGCGGTGTCGACGAAGCCGTCGAGCATCCGCGGGGGCGCGAGGGGGTACAGCGCGTGGCCCACGAGGCCGAGTGCGGTGACCACCACGAGCACGCGCCGGGCGGAGAGGTACCCCATCGGATAGCGCACGTAGAGCCAGACGAGGAACACGATCGTGACCGCGAAGTGCGCGTACAGGTAGTAGGAGTTGAGGAACTTGATCACCCCGACGCTGCGCAGGGCGAGCTCCTGGACGTTCTCCTCGTTGAACACGCCGAGCGCGCGCTCGATGTCGACCACCTGGCGGGCGTGGTGGAGGGCCAGGCCGACGTCGCCCTCGGCGACGAGGCGCGCCGCCTTGTAGACGAACAGGAGCAGGGCGCAGATCAGGATCTCGAGCAGCAGCGGCCCACCCAGGCGGGACCGCCACCAGCGGCC
>JBAZYX010000166.1:0-5051 GCA_041659105.1 Acidimicrobiia bacterium | reverse complement strand
AGCCGCCGGCCGCCCCGGCTACGACGCCTGAGCCCAGGTGCCCGGGCCGATCAGGCCTTCCCCATCCGGGTGACGACGGTCTGGAGCATCTGCTCCATGTCGTCGCGGGGGATCGTGCCCTGGGTCACGATCGCGAGCTGGGTAACGGCGCGTCCCTCCCGGGCCAACACGACCTGCACCTCGAAGAACTGCGGCGCGCCACCCGCACTGCGCCGGACGCCCCCGCCGAATCCGAGGAACTCGTCGCCGCCCTTGATCACCTTCTCGTTGCCCTTGGGGTCCATCTCGGGGTCGAAGCTGCCCATGCTCACCGACGTGGTGATTCCGGTCTCGGTGAACGACTCCTCGAAGCGGGCCTGCATGCAGACCTCGGCCGTGTCCTCGTCGCTGTACGCGGCCATCGCCTGCTTGGCCTTCTTCTCGCTCGGCAGCACCGCAACGGTGTTCTCGATCACCGCGTAGCCGGTCGTGCTGTTGAGCTGGAACCCCGACCGGGCGATCGGTGCCAACTCCACGCTCTTGTCGGCCTTGGCGATGGCGCCCTCGCACTCGGGGAGCGTCGGGTCGTCCCCCTTCTCGGTGAACGGTCCGCCCGTGAACCCGCTGGGGACGTCGGCCTCGGTGAGCACCGCCGCCTTGGCGATCTGCTGGTCGCTCGTCTTGGCTCCGGCCGGGGCGCTCCACCCGCCGGCGACGCCTGCGATCACCACCATCGTCACGAACGCGCGCACTGGGCCCCCTCGCTTCCGGCCACGATCGGATTCGTGCTCGGACCAGGGCAGCGTAACGGCTGTCCACCGACGATCCGGGCGTCGTCGACCGGGGTCGGTGGCGCCTTCGGTCACCAGCACGAGGGCGGGCGTCACCGACCCCCACGACTGACCCCCCTCAACCACCGCTCTCTCGTCCCCTTTTGGCGCTGCTTGGCACGCGAAAACCACAACATGTGGGGGTGTCCGGACGCCGAAAGGGCGCGGTGGGGGGCGGTCAGCGGGCGGCGACCTCGACGAGCGCGAACGCGTCGACGTCGACCAGGCCCTTGTCGGTGATGCGCAGGTGCGGGATCACCGAGAGGCCGAGGAACGACAGCTGCATGAACGGCGCCTCGACGGTCACCCCGAGCCGGTCGTGCGCGGCGCGCTTGACGGTCTCGGTGAGCGCGGCGATCTCGGGCGCCGTCAGCGGCGACATGAGGCCGCCGATCGGGAGCGCCACCTCGGCGAGCACGTGCCCGTCGAGGACCGCCACCTGACCGCCGCCGATCTCGCTCAGCCGAGCGACGGCCGCGGCCATCTCGTCGGGGCCCGACGCGTCGCGCGCGCCCACCACCATGCAGTTGTGCGCGTCGTGCGCCACCGTCGACGCGATCGCGCCGCGCGCGAGCCCGAAGCCCGACACCCAGCCGACGCCGACCCGGCCGGTGGCCCGGTGCCGTTCCAGCACCGCGATGCGAGCGAGGTCGACCGTGGGGTCGGTGACGTCGAGCACCAGGTGCTGCGTGGTCACCTGGCCCTCGACGAGCCCGATGACGCGAGCGCGCCCACCCGGCGGCGGGTCGAGCGCGAGCTCGGTGGCCGCGGGCCTGCGGCCGAGGTGCATGCTCGTGAGCATCCAGTCGGGCGGTGAGGCCGCGGGCACCACGCCCGGGAGCACGGCGCCGTGCTCGGCCACGCGCCGACCCTGCTGCCACACCGTGGTGGGCCGCATCTCGGTGAAGGAGTCGAACGCGAGCACGTCGGCCTGGTAGCCGGGTGCGAGCTGCCCGAGCCGGTGGAAGCCGTGGTACTCGGCCGCCTGCATCGTCGCGAGCACGAGCGCGTCCTCGAGCGAGACCCCGTGGTGCACCGCGATGCGCACGCAGTCGTTCATGTGCCCCTGCCCGAGGATGAGGTCGGGCTCGCGGTCGTCGGTGCAGAGGGCGACGTGGCGGGTGCCGCCGCGCTGCACCATCGGGACGAGGTCGGCGATGTTCTTGGTCGACGAACCCTGGCGGATGAACACCCACATGCCCTTCCGCCGCTTCTCCTCCGCCTCCTCGAGCACCGTGCACTCGTGGTCGGACTCGACGCCGGCGGCGAGGTACGCGTCGAGCAGCGCTCCGCCGAGCCCGGGCGCATGGCCGTCGACGCGCCGGTGGCCCGCGGCCGCGATCTTCGCCATCAGGTCGGCGTCGCCCGCGATCACGCCGGGGAAGTTCATCACCTCGGCCACACCGATCGCGCCGTGGCCCTCGAGCAACGCGCGTACGTCGGCCGCGAGCAGCTCTGCGCCCGCACTCTCGAACGGTGACGCGGGAACGCAGCTCGACGCGCACACGCCGAAGGTGAACGGCAGGTGGGCCGCGGCCTCGACGAGCGCGGCCACGCCGGGCACGCCGAACACGTTGGCGATCTCGTGCGGGTCGGCCGCCACTGCGGTGGTGCCCCACGGGAGCACGCTGCGCACGAACTCGTCGACCCACAGCTTCGTGGACTCGAGGTGCATGTGCGCGTCGATGAAGCCGGGGGTGAGCGCGGCGCCGCCGACGTCGACGGTCTCGACGGCCTCGCGCGGACCCCAGCCCACGATCGCGCCGTCGGCGATCGCGAGGTCGGTGTCGATCCACTCGCCGGTGGGGGCCACGAGCACGCGGCCCCCGGTCAGGAGCAGGTCGGCGGGCGCGTCGCCCCGGGCGGCGGCCAGGGCTCGGGCGGAAACTGCGGGTCGGGTCACGGCGTCTCCCTCGCGTCGTCCCCGCGATGCTCGCAGGTCCGGGGGGTGGGCCGGTCAAATCCGCGCTCCGGGTCGGGGAGCTGCCGGTCGGCAGGGGAGGATCCGGATCTCCAGCAGGTGCGCGCCGTCGCCCGGAGCCGGCCGCGTGACCGGCTCCGGGCGACGAGCGCGGCGGTCACTTCTTCTTCTTGCCCTTCTTCTTGTCCTTCTTCTTGCTCTTCTTCTTGGCCATCGGGGTTCCCCTCCCTTCCTGCCTCGACAACGGACCCGGAGAGCCTCGCACGCGCGCTGCCCCCGGGCCAGGGATCGAGGTCCGGAGTCGTTCCCGGGGCTCCGCTCGTACACTCTGCGGATGCCTCGGCGCGTGCGCTCCCTCCCTCGCCGTCGCGCGCGACCGCTCGCGGTGGTGGGGGTCGTCGCGATCGGGCTGGTCGCCGCTGCGTGCGCGCCGGCTCCGCCGTCGGCGCCGGTGTACGACAGCGCGTGCAGCGGCACGCTGGTCGCGTCGACGCCGGGAACCGTTGCGGCGAACACGCTCACCGAGCTGTCCGGGCTCGCCGCGAGCCGGGGCGATGCGGGGGTGTGGTGGGGCCACAACGACTCCATCAGCAACTCCAACGAGGACCTGAAGCTGTTCGCGATCGGCGACGACGGCCGCAACTACGCCGAGTTCACCCTCACGGGCGCGGCCAACGTCGACTGGGAGGACATCGCGGTCGGGCCGGGCCCGGCGCCCGGCGTGAACTACGTGTACGTCGGCGACATCGGGGACAACGCGAAGGCACGTGGGTCGATCGTGATCTACCGATTCCCCGAGCCCGCGGTGAACACGGGCAGCACCGGTGTCACGAGCAGCATCACCGCCTTCGACACGTTCACCTTCACCTATCCGGACGGCCCCCACGACGCCGAGGCGCTGATCGTCGATCCCGCCACGGGCGACCTGTTCGTGGTCACGAAAGAGGTGAGCGGCAATGCGCAGGTCTTCCGCGCTCCCGCGAACGCCGCCTCCGGCGCGTTGACCCAGGCCGCGACGATCTCGCTGGGCTTCCTCCACGCCATCACCGCCGGCGACGTGACGGCGGCGGGGGACGTGGTGGCGTTGCGCTCCTACTGGACGGTCTTCTTGTACCCCCGCCCGGCCGGGACCCCCCTCACGGACGCGTTCACCCAGCCCGTCTGCTTCGGAGGGACACCGGCCGCCACCATCTCCGTCAATCCGGAGCCGCAGCTCGAGTCGATTGCCTTCACCCCCGACGGCCGGGGCTACGTGACCGCGGCCGAAGGCGCGCACCCGACGCTGCACCGATTCACCGCGCCGTAGCCTCCCGGCGATGACCTCCGACGCCGGCTTCGCCGTACGGGTGCGGCCCGTGGCCACCACGGGCGACCGCGTCCGCATGGCCGCCGACGTGCAGTCGCCCGGGCTCGGCGAGCAGGAGCTGTGGTACGAGACGGACACGTCCCGCGCCGACTGGCTGACCGACCGCGCCGACCCCTTCGTGGTCGCCACGCTCCTGCTCGCGATGGCGGAGGAGCGCGACCTCACGGTGACGGGCGCGCCGGTCGACCCGGTGCTGCTGCGCAACCTCGCGGAGTTCCAGCGGATCTGGCACGCGTGGTTCGGGTACCCCATGGTCGAGGTGCACGCCGAAGTGGGCACCGCCGGGCTCCCCGCGGCGGAGAACGTGCTCGCGTTCTCGGGCGGTGCGGACGCCGCGTTCAGCGCGTGGTTCCACACCCGGGGGGACGCGCAGGCCAGTCGCCCGGTGCAGGCGGCGATGATGATCTTCGGCATCGACATCCCGGTCACCGAGCCCGACGGCTTCGCGCGCGCGTCGGCGAGGTCGCGTCGGATCGTCGACAGCCGCGGCCTGGAGTTCGTCACGGTCGCGACGAACGCGTGGGAGCTGCCGGTCTCCGTTCCGCACTTCACGGGGATGGGCGTGGCCGCCGCGCTCCACACGCTGGGTGGCCGCTTCGGTGCGGGACTGATCCCGTCGACCGCCGCGTACGAGGACCTGGTCGTGCCGCTCAACACGAGTCCGGTGAGCGACTGGCTGCTCGGTGCCTCACGCTTCGAGATCGTGCACAGCGGCGCGCTGTTCAACCGCTTCGAGAAGCTCCGGGTGCTCACGGATTGGCCCGAGGCGATGGCAAACCTGCGCGTGTGCCTCTTGGACCCGCGTCGCGACCACAACTGCGGGAAGTGCAACAAGTGCATGCTCACGCTCGCCGCGTTCCGCATCGTGGGCGTCGAGCCCGCGTGCTTCGACCGCCCGGTCACCGACGAGGAGCTGCTGCGCTGGTCCCGCAACCTGCCGAGCGCGCGGTACTAC
>JBAZYX010000165.1:0-5082 GCA_041659105.1 Acidimicrobiia bacterium | reverse complement strand
ACCCGCGACTACGTCGAGCGACGCACCAAGGAAGGCCTCTCCAAGCGCGAGATCATCCGCTGCCTCAAGCGCTACATCGCCCGAGAGGTCTTCACCGCGCTACCCACTTGACGAAATAGGAGCTTCATCTATCGGGGGATCGGGCCGCCCGGGCCCGACACGGGGCCCGGCCAGGGGTTGAGGGGCGCCCCGGGCGTGGGCAGGTCCGGCCAGGCCCACACCCCGCCGGGCATGGCCTCGGTGGCGTAGAGGGTGCGACCGTCGGGCCCGCCGAAGCAGCAGTTGGTGGTGACGCCGGGGCCCGGGAGCTCGAGCACCTCGACCACGGTGCCGTCGGGCTCGAGCACGGTCACGCCGTGGACGCCGCCGGCGAGGTAGATCCGGCCGTCGACGTCGCAGCAGAAGCCGTCGCCGGTCCGGCCGACGAATCGCTCCCGTGCGCCGTCGGGGTGCAGGCGCACCAACCCGAAGTCGGACCGGCCCGACTGCAGGCCGTTCTCCACCACCACGAGGAGGCCGTCGGCACCGATGCCGATGCCGTTCGGGTAGGAGAACCCGTCGGCCACCACCCGCAGCGTCCCGTCGGGGTCGAGGGCCATGATCCGCCCGACCGCGTCCGTCGGCAGCGGATACGGCGGGGGATCGGTGAAGTAGACGGTCCCGTCGGGCGCGACCACGAGGTCGTTGGGGGCCGCCAGCGCGGTGGTCGTGAGGTACGAGACCACGCCGTCCGCGGTCACGTGTTGGATGCCCGAGCGCGTGGGCCGGGTCTCGGGCGGGTCGTCGAACAGCCCGATGGCGGCGAAGTCGAGCCCGCCGTTCTGGGTCACGAGGAAGCCGCCGTCGGCGGTGGGGGCCGCGCCGTTCGCGCCGCCCGCGGTGTCGGCGAAGGTGGTGACCGCGCCGGTGTCGACGTCGACCCGGTGCAGGGCACCCGCAGCGACGTCGGTGACCACGAGGCTGCCGCCGACCGGCCCGGGGCCCGGGCACCACACGGGACCCTCGAGGAAGGTCGGGCCCGGGCAGACCTGGACCGGCACGCTCATCGCCCGAGCTTGGTGCGCTCGAACTCCACGACCTTGCGGATCTCGGCCGCGGTGAGCCGGTCGCCCCACCCGGGCATGGTGCCCTTGCCGTTGGCGACGAGCGCGATCTGGTCGTCGATGTCGGGGTACTTGGCCTCCATCACGCCCGCGAGCTGGGGGCCCACGAAGCCCTGGCCCTGGGCGCCGTGGCAGGTGAGGCAGTACGCCTTGTAGATCTCCGGGCCGGTGGTGGGCCGGCTCGCCTCGCTGCCGCCCCCGCCGCAGGCCGCGACTGCGATCCCACTCGTCGCGACGAGCGCGCCGATGGCGGCCAGGGCGCGGAACCGTCGGGTGACGCGGGAGGGCATCCCCGCATCCTGACGTCCCCGGCGGAGTGCGGACAAACGCTGGCTACAGTCCCCGCGATGTTCGGGCCGGACGCGGGGACGCCGCGGTGAGCGTGGTGGGCCGCTGGACCGGCGAGGTGCTCCAGCGCGGCTACGCGATCGCCCAGCGCGTCGGGTCGATCGGTCCCGACCACCGTCGTGCGCGCGGCTTCGGCGCGTTCGGCGCGGGGAGCGCGATCTGCTTCCCGGTCACCGCGCTCTACGGCGAGCGCTACATCCGCCTCGGCGCGCAGACGATCGTGGGTCCCCACGTCACGCTGTCGGCCGGGGTGTCGCCGACCCACGAGCTCGACCGCGAGACCGTGGTCTCGATCGGCGACCGGTGCCTGATCGGGCGGGGCAGCGGCATCGTGGCCCACGAGTCGATCGAGATCGGCGACGACGTGTTCACCGGGCACCACGTGTACGTCACCGACGCCAACCACGGCTACGAGGACGTCGACGTGCCCATCGGCCGCCAGTTCGCCGCGCCCAGGTCGGTGTCGATCGGCGCGGGGTCCTGGCTCGGCCACGGCTCGATCGTGCTGCCGGGGTCGCGGATCGGCGAGCACGTGGTCATCGGGGCCGGATCGGTCGTGACCGGCGAGATCCCCGCCTTCGCGGTCGCCGTCGGCGTCCCGGCCAAGGTCGTCCGCCGCTACGACCCCACCGACCCCGCCCGCGGCTGGCACTGAGCGCGGGTCAGGCGGTCTCCCAGACGATCACCTCGGTGCCGTCGGGGCCCGCCGTGAGGGTGGTGGCGCCGGCATCGGTGCGTCGTGCGGCGTCGCCCGCGTCGAGGTGGCCCGCGTCGGTGAGGTCCGCGGCGCCGCGGGCCACGTACACGTGGACGTGGGGCGCGTCGGGCACCGCCACGGTCGCGCCCGGGGCGAGCCGGCCGACCCAGCACACGGCGCTGCGCTGGTGCAGCGTGACCGCGCCCTCGTGGCCCCGGCCGGACGCGATCGGAACCAGTCCGCCGCCGTCGAGCGCGTCGCCCACCCACCGCTGCTCGTAGCCGGGGTGGATGCCCTCGGTGTCGGGAAGCACCCACATCTGCACGAGGTGCACGGGCGCGGTGGCGCTCGCGTTCATCTCCGAGTGGCGGATGCCGCGCCCCGCGCTCATCCGCTGCGCGAGGCCGGGCTCGATCACGCCGACGTTGCCCTCGGAGTCCCGGTGCTCGAGCGCGCCGTCGAGCACCCAGGTGACGATCTCCATGTCGCGGTGGGGGTGGGTGCCGAAGCCGCGGCCGGGGGCGACCACGTCGTCGTTCACCACGAGCAGGAGGCCGTGGTGGGTGTTGGCCGGGTCGTAGTGGCCGCCGAAGCTGAAGCTGTGCCACGAGTCGAGCCAGTCGATCTGGGTGTGGAAGCGGTCCTGGGCGCGGTGCACGGTGCTGGTCATGCCTGGGAGTGTAGTTGCCAGTGCAATCATTGTCGAGCGCAGGGAATCGGGGATCGAGGCTACGATCCGCGCCGTGACGGGGAGCAGCGGGGCGCGCGTCGCCCCCGAGCGGTTGGCGGTGTGGCGGCAGTTCCTCGAGGTGCACGCGGTGGTCGTGGGGGCGCTGGAGACCGAGCTCGACGAAGCGCGCGGCCTTCCCCTCGCGTGGTACGACGTGCTCGTCTCGCTCCACGAGGCCCCGGACCGCCGGCTGCGGATGCAGGATCTCGCCCGGCGCGTCCTGTTCAGCCGGAGCGGGCTCACCCGCCTCGTCGACCGCATGGTCGACGCGGCCTACGTGGCCCGCGAGCGCTGCGAGGACGACCGGCGCGGCATGTTCGCGGTGCTGACCCCCGCCGGCGCGAAGTGCCTGCGCGACGCGTCCGGGGTCCACCTGCGCGGGGTGCGCGACCACTTCGACCACCACCTCGACGACGCCGACGTCGCGGCGCTCGGCATCGCGTTCGCCAAGGTGCTCGCGGCGGAGTCGGACGATGGCTGACGGCGGCGGGCTGCTCGCGGGCGTGCGCATCCTCGACTTCGGGATCTGGCGGCCGGTGCCTTACACCACCCAGCTCCTCGCCGACCTCGGCGCGGATGTGCTCAAGGTCGAGCCGCCGGGCGGTGACCCCATGCGCGGCTTCGCCGAGCTGTACGCGACGATCTCGGCGCACAAGCGCAGCATCGAGCTCGACCTCAAGTCGCCCGACGACCTCGCCCGCGCGCTCGCGCTCGCGGCCGACGCCGACGTGGTGACCGAGGGGTTCCGACCCGGGGTGGCCGACCGGCTCGGCATCGGGCCCGAGCAGGTCCGGGCGGTCAACCCCGATGTCGTCTACCTCTCGCTCTCCGGGTTCGGGCAGGACGGGCCGATGCGGCTCGCGCCCGGTCACGACCTCGGCTACCAGGCCGTCGCCGGCACGCTGATCCCCGAGGGGGGCGAGCCGTCGCGGTCGTCGATCCCGTGGGCCGACGTCGCCGGCGGGCTCGTGGCCGCGTTTGCCGTCTGCGCGGCGCTCGTCCGGCGCCTGCGCCACGGCGACGGCGAGGTGATCGACGTGGCCATGACCGACATCCTCGCCACGTGGACCGGTTCCGCGTCGGGCGCCCACACGGCGGTTCCGGGCAAGCGGCTCGCGGGCCTGCCCGGCTACGGCGTGTTCCGATGTGCCGACGGGTGGATCGCGCTCAGCGGCATCACCGAGCAGCACTTCTGGACCGCGACCTGCGACGGGCTCGGTCTCGACGACGTGCGCGAGCTCCCGCTGCTCGACCAGGTGGAGCGCAGCGAGGAGCTGAGCGGCCGCATCGCCGACGCGTGCGCGCGGCTCACCCGGGCCGAGGCGCTCGCGCGGCTCAACGCCACCGGCGCGCCCGTCGCCCCGGTCTACGACCGCACGGAGATGCTGGTCGATCCGCACCTGCGCGCGCGCGGCACCGTGCTCGACGGTCCCGACGGCCGGCCCGCGCTCGCACATCCGGTGCGCTACGCCGACCATCCGGCGCTCGGCCCGGACGCGCCTGCGCCCCTCGACGCCCACCGCGGCGAAGCCTGGGCCTGATGCTCGACCTCGCTCGCTGCGAGTGAGGCAATGGAGGCAGTCGTAGGACCAAGGTCCGGTTCCAAATCGGACCTCGAGGGTGAGACCTTCGTGTCGTCAGCTCGCGCCGATCGGGCGCGGCGTGTCGAGCAACGAGGAGCAAGCCCGTGATCGGAACCACCCCCACCACCCCCACCACCCCCCGCGCCGCCCGGCGACGGATCGGCCGTGTCGCCGGCGTCGTCCTCGGTGCCGCGCTGGTGGCGGGCACGCTCGCCGGGCCCGCGGGCGCGAAGGAGATCGGCAGCGGGGGCGGTGGTGGCGGTGGTGGCGGCACGACCACCTGCAATCCGGTCAGCAGTCTGGGCTACAAGGGCGACGCGACCACGAGTGACACCGCCTTCGCGACCATCCAGGTGGATTACTCGGTGAAGCCGTGCGTCAAGGACCAGGTCGTGACCGTGCGCACGGTCGTGGCGGAGTCGGCCAACCCGGCGGTGGTCGTCTGGGACGACCCGAACGCCCCGCTCAGCGGCAAGTTCACGGTCGGGGGCGTGAGGGTCAACCTCTCCTACACGGCCACGGTCTCGGTGTACGACGCGGTGACCGGTGCGCCGGTCGGCCAGCGCTCGATCTTCGTGGCCGCCGTGCGCAAGACCGAGCGCTGGCCGACCGAAGATCGAG
>JBAZYX010000164.1:0-5165 GCA_041659105.1 Acidimicrobiia bacterium | reverse complement strand
GGCGCCCCCGTCTCGTTTCGGGGCAGCTTCCTCCCATGGCGACCAAACCTCCGGCCGGGCATCGGCGTGCGTTCTCCGAAGCGTCCGCATTCGCCGCCGAGAGGATCCCCATCCGCCACGCCGACCGCTCCGTTGCCGGCGCCGTCGCCCAGTTCGCGCTGGGGGGCCTGCTCGCGCTGCTGATCCTCGGGCTCGGTGCCCTGTTCGCGCTGCGCTCCTTCGGCCGGACCGAAGCGGTGAGCGACGCGGAGCGCACCACCAGGTTCGTGGGGCAGTCCATCGTGGCGCCCGCCCTTCCCGACTCCGTGGCGCGGATGGACCCGGCCGAGCTGGCGGCGCTGCGGGCCGCGGTGGGCGACCGCCTGGCGCCGGCGGGGATCGTGCGGGCCAAGCTGTGGACGCCGGACGGCACGATCATCTACTCCGACGAGCCCCGCCTGATCGGCAAGCGGTTCGAGCTCGGTCGGGACGACCTCGCGGTCATCCGCACCGGCAGACCCGACGCCGGGCCCACCAACCTCAACGCCCCGGAGAACCGGTACGAGCCGAAGGACCGGGAGACCCTCCAGGTGTACTCCCGGATCCGCACCGCCGGCGGTGATCCCCTCCTGTTCGAGGCGTACTTCGCCGACCGGTCGCTCACGCGCAGCGGGCACGTGATCTCGGGCAAGCTCCTGCCCGTCGCGCTCGGCGCACTCGCGGTGCTCGCGCTCATCCAGGTGCCGCTCGCGTGGGCGCTGGCCCGGCGGATGCGGGCGGGCCAGGCCGAGCGGGAGCGGCTGCTGCGCCAAGCCATCCACGCCGAGCACGCCGAGCGGCGCCGCATCGCGGCCGACCTCCACGACGGCATCGTGCAGGACCTCGCCGGGGTGTCGTTCCTCCTCGCGGCCGCGGCCGACGACGCCGGCCCCGACCAGGCCGGGCTGCGGGCCGAGCTCGACGGCGCGGCTGCGGCCACCCGGCGCGGCATCCAGCAGCTGCGGACGCTGCTCGTCGACATCTACCCGCCGAACCTCCAGAAGGCCGGTCTGCCGCGCGCGCTCCAGGACCTGCTCGCGCCGGTCGCGAGCGCGGGGATCGCGACCTCGTTCGACTGCCCGCCCTCGCTCGACCTCGATCCCGACCACGAGGGGCTGGTGTACCGCACCGCCCAGGAGGCATTGCGCAACGTGGTGCGTCACAGCAACGCCAGCCACGTCGGCCTCACGGTCCGCGACGGGGGCAGCACGCTCGTCATCCACGACGACGGCCGCGGCTTCGACCCGGACGCCGTCGACGGGGTGGAGGACGGGCACTTCGGTCTCGGTTCGCTCGCGGACCTCGCGTCCGCATCGGGTGCGACCTTCGACATCGAGAGCCGCGCGGGCGAGGGCACCACCGTCGTCCTCGCGCTGAGTGGTGCGTCGTGATCCGGGTCGTGCTCGTCGACGACCACCCGCTCGTGCGGGCCGGGCTCGCGCAGATGCTCGACCACGGCGACGACCTGTCGGTGGTGGGGGTCGCCGGTGACGGGGTGGAGGCCCAGGCCGTGGTCGCGGAGCAGCGGCCCGATCTCGTGCTCATGGACATCTCGATGCCCGAGATGGATGGCATCGAGGCCACCGGGCTCCTGCGGTCCGCGTTCCCCGAGCTCCGCGTCGTGATGCTCACGAGCTTCTCCGACCGCGACCGCATCCTCGAGGCGATCGACGCCGGCGCGGCCGGGTACCTGCTCAAGGACGCCGAGCCCGAGGAGATCATCCAGGGCATCCGCGCCGCCGTCGCCGGGGGCTCGCCGCTCGATCCCCGTGCGGCCACCGCGTTGGTGGAGCAGCGTCAGCGGGAGCAGACCGCCGAGGTCGCGCTCACGCCGCGTGAGATCGAGGTGCTGCAGTGCCTGGGCGACGGACTCGCGAACAAGGCGATCGCCCGGCGCCTCGGCATCGCGGAGAAGACGGTGAAGGCGCACCTGACGCGCGTGTTCTGCGCGATCGGCGTGTCCGACCGCACCCAGGCCGTGCTCTGGGCCCGCGACCACGGCGTCGTCGCGGCCCACTGAGCCGCGGGCGAGCGTCCGCGAGGCAACGACTGCTAGGGGACGACCTCGACGACCGCCATCATGCCGTTGTCCTCGTGGTTGAGGATGTGGCAGTGGAAGACGAACCTCCCGGTGAAGTCGGTGAAGCGCATCCGGATCACCACGTTCTGACCCGGGTACATCGGGACGGTGTCCTGGAGGCCCGTCGCAGGCCACGGCACGCCGCCCACCGAGATCACCTGGAAGTCGTTGACGTGGATGTGGAAGGGGTGCTGCTCGCTGGTGCTGTTGACCAGCGTCCACTCCTCGACGGTGCCGAGCTTCGGCCGCACGTCGACCCGTCTGGGGTCGAACATCTTCCCGTTGATGAAGAACTGGTTCTTCGCGTCCTTCTCGGTGAACACCATCGTGCGCTGGTGGACCACCTGATCGGCCGGGATCGGCGCCGCGGGAACGAGCGCCGTCGGCATCGGCGCCGTGGCGACGGGCGCGCCGGCGACCTCGACCGTCATCAGCTTCGCGGCCGGGTACTGGTCGCCTTGTTGGTCGTAGGGGCGGGTGCGGAGCACGTCGGTCCCGCTCGCCGCGCCGGTGACGAGCACGTCGTACCGCTTGCCCGGCGGCATCACGAGGTGCTCGGCCGTCGTCACCTGCCACACCGGGTTGCCGTCGTCGCCGATGACCACGAACGGCTGACGGTCGAGCGCGACGTCGTACCAGATGTCGGCGCCGATGTTCGCCAGTCGCCAGAGCTGCACCTCGCCCGGGGCGATCGTCTGCACGGGGACCGACGTCGAGTTCACGACCCGGGTGGTCGGCGCGTCGCTGTTGATGTTGCTCGTCTGGATCTTCGTCCCCACGACCTGAGCGTCCTTCAACGCGAGGGCGACGTCTTGCACGCCCCGGAGGTCGGGCGGCAGCAGCTGCTCGAGCCCGTTGACGATGATCAGCCCGGAGAGGCCACCGAACACCTGCTCCTCCGAGAGCCCGTGCGCGTGGGAGTGGTACCAGAACGTCCCCGCGGGATGGTCGGACGGGATGGCGACCGAGTACGCGAACTTCTCGCCCGGGTGCACCTCGATGAAGATGTTGTCGCTGTTGTTCGACGGCGACACGTGCAGTCCGTGGAAGTGGATGTTCGTGTGTGCGGGGAGCTGGTTGTCGAGGGTGAGCGCGATCGTGTCGCCGGGGTTCACCACCAGGGTGGGGCCGACGATGCCGTCGCTGTACGCGCGGCCCTTCACCGGGGTGCCTGCGACGCGGATCCCGCCGTTGCCGGCGACGAGATCGAGGGTGAGCACGCCGTTGCTCGACGTGACGCGCTCCGGCTCGGTGAACGGCGCCCCCGACGTGGTGACGGGGAGCGGCTCGGCGCCCCCGCCCGAGCCCGCGCCCGCCGGTGCGACCGGGGACGCGACGACGGACCCGAACGTGACGACGAACGCGAACGCGAACGCGATCGCCACGGCGAACGGGATGGCGCGCCTCACGGCAGGTAGTCCAGGGAGATGACCCAGTACGTGCACACGGCCATGCCGACGACGGACGCCGCGAACAGCGCGATCACCCAGCCCCGCGACCACCGGCGCATGATCTCACCCGCGGCGACGAACGGCGGGAAGGTCTCGCCGGCATAGCGCCCGAGTCCCACCATCCCGGTGAACAGGGGGATCAGGAGGCACAGCCCGGTGAGCACGAGCCAGGCACGGGGGAGCTTGCGCCACACGAGGATCACCGCGAGCGCGGCCGCCGCGGCGAGCAGCACGTGGGGGATCGCGATCTTGCGGTCGCGCAGCACGAAGTCGACGAGGTCGATCTC
The DNA here is from genome assembly GCA_041659105.1 of Acidimicrobiia bacterium. Taxonomy (GTDB): domain Bacteria; phylum Actinomycetota; class Acidimicrobiia; order IMCC26256; family PALSA-555; genus CAIUKV01. The sequence goes on along the minus strand of JBAZYX010000164.1, from coordinate 1,329 downwards.
GGGCCAGCCGTCCTTGGCCTTGAAGAACGTCAAGGCGTCGCCGGTGCGGTCGAGGTTGTAGAGGCACCACGCACCGAACGCGACGGCTGCCGGTCCGCAGGTGATCGCGACGCGGCGCAGGTTCCACCCCACCGCGAACGCGAGTGCGATCGCCATGAGGAACCCGTTGGGGCGCACCATCACCACCGCGAGCGTGGCGAGCCCCGCGGCGACGTCGCGCCGGTCCTCCACGAAGTCGAAGGCCCATACCGACCCGGCGAAGAAGATCGCCGAGGGGTACACCATCGAGAACATGATCGACGCCGGGAACAGCGCGATGGCCCACACTGCGAGCGTGCTGGCGCGGTCGTCGAAGTGGCGGCGGGCGATCCGGTACAGCCCGGCGAGCCCGAGCAGGAACGCACCGTGGTTGACCAGCACCCCGACGAGCGCCTCCGACGGGCCCAGCCAGTGGCCGGCCTTGATGATCCACGGCAGGAGCGGGAAGAACGGCCAGGGCGACTCGCGTCCGGGGACGTAGTCGAGGAAGTACCCCGACTTGGCGATCTGCGTGTACCAGAAGCCGTCCCACTTCGCGAAGCCCGCGAACAGCGGCGTCCGGCTCCGGGCCAGCGCCATCCCGAGGATCAGCGCGTCGGCGATCAGCCGCGAGACGACGAAGGGGAGGACGACGGCCTTCAGGGGGAGCAGCCGGCCCCGCGTCCCCTGCTCCACCGGCCCGGTCACGCGCCGGATCGTAGGCCGACGGAGGCGCGGGGGCCGGCACTATCGTGCCCTGCCTCATGAGTGATACCGAGACCACTTCCTCGCCCCACGTCGTGTTCCTCTGCACGGGCAACGCCGCCCGGTCCGTGATGGCGGGCGCGATCCTCGCCGCGCACGTCGACGACGCCGAGGTCGACGACGTGACCATCACCACCGCGGGAACCCACGTGATCGAGGGCATGCCCATGAGCTGGCGGACGCGTGACGCCCTCGCCGGGGTGGACGTCGCCGCCCCGATGCACCGCAGCCTCCAGCTGCGCGACGAGCACGTCGACCGCGCCGACCTCGTGGTGTGCCTGGCCCGCGAGCACGTCGTGTACGTGCGTCGCACCCACCCCGACGCGGCCGGGAAGACCGCCACCCTCCGCCGCCTCGTGCGCGACCTGCCCGCGGGCGACGCGCCACTTGTGTCGCGCGTCGTCGCCCTCGGTCTCGGTGAGGTCGAGCTCGAGGACTGGGAGGACGTCGACGACCCCGCGGGCGGGGAGCTGCCGGTCTTCGAGGCCTGCGCCGTCGAGATCCGCGACCTCGTCGCCGCCCTCGCCCCTGCGTTGGCGGAGGTGC
>JBAZYX010000163.1:0-5202 GCA_041659105.1 Acidimicrobiia bacterium | reverse complement strand
GCCGTAGCGCACGGGCCCGACCGCGAACTCGTGCAGGTGGTAGTCCCACCAGCCGAACGCCGCCCGGATGACCTCGTGGAGGTGGTCGAGGGTGCTGCCACCTTCGATCAGCACGCGGCGCCAGATCGGCGGCTTGGTGTCGAGCAATGTGACCTTCAGCTGGAACACGTCACCGGTCGTCGGGGCTGGGGCCGACGGAGCAGGAGCGGCTCGTTCGCCCGGGAACGCGATGACCTCGGCCAGCGGCTCGGCCCCGCCCGCGACGGCCGTCAGCGCGCGATCCGGGGAGCCTTCGTCCAGCTTTCCGATGATGAGGCTCGACATGCGGAGCGAGAGGCCCTCGAGATCGTGTTGCCCTTCTTTCCAGAGCCACTCGCCGTGGAACGCGAACTCGTTCATCCAGCGCGACGGGGAAGCGAGCAGCACCACCGCGATGGCGATCTGGGCCCAGCCCACCAACGCGAACCCGGCGCCCTCGACCACCGAGCTCCCCCAATGCGACGGCACCATCGCGAGGTGGATCGCCCCGGCAGCTCCCGACAGCGCCGCCAGCATCACCCGTCGAGCATGCCCCGCCCTTCGCCCTCGACGCGACCTCCATCGTGCACCCTGGCGAGCCAGCCTGGCGCCGGTGGCCCCGACACGGGCTGCCTTCCCCGGGATACTGTCACCGCCGCGCCTCCCGAAGGAAGATTGATGCCGCGGAACCCTGAGAACGCCTCGCACTTCGATCCCGATGCCGTCCACGCCAAGTACCAGGAAGAACGGGCGCGGCGGGTCGGCGCGAACCGGAGGTCTGTCACCGACCTGGGTGCCGACCCCCGGTTCGAGAGCTACGTCCGGGATCCGTGGACGGAGTACACCGAGCGCGCTCCCGTCGTCGACGAGGTCGAGGTCGCGATCATCGGCGCCGGGATCGCCGGAATCATCCTCGGCGCCAAGCTGCGCGAGGCCGGGGTGCAGAACGTCCGGCTGATCGACACCGCCGGTGGGGTCGGCGGCACCTGGTACTGGAACCGCTACCCGGGCCTGTTCTGCGACGTCGAGGCGTACATCTACATGCCGATGCTCGAGGAGATGGCCTACGTCCCTTCGTCGCGCTACGCCACCGGTGACGAGATCCGCCGGCACATCGTCTCGATCGCAGAGAAGTACGACCTCGTCGACGGCGCGCTCTTCCACACCCGGGTCAACACGAGCGAGTGGGACGAAGCCGCCGCACAGTGGGTGATCCACACCGACCGGGGGGACGAGGTCCGCGCGCGCTACCTCGCGGTGGCGCCCGGCATCCTCAACCTGGTCAAGCTGCCCGACCTCCCCGGCATGGAGGACTTCCAGGGCGCGTCGTTCCACACGTCGCGGTGGGACTACGGGTTCACGGGCGGTGCGCCCGACGACCCGCACCTGACCAACCTCGCGGACAAGGTTGTGGGCATCATCGGTACCGGGGGCACGGCAGCGCAGTGCGTGCCGCCGCTCGCCGAGTCGTCGAAGCACCTCTACGTGTTCCAGCGCACCCCGTCGGCGATCGGCGTGCGCGACAACCGGCCGACGCCGCCAGACTTCGCTGCGGACCTGAAGCCGGGCTGGCAGAAGGAGCGGATGGAGAACTTCTCCGCCATGATGATCGGCCGGTCGGTGGAGCGCGACCTCATCGACGACAGCTGGACGCACCACATGGCCAAGGTCGTCAACCCCCCCGTGACTGCGGACATGTCGCCCGAGGAGGTGCTCCGCATCGTCGAGGAGATCGACTTCGCGGTGATGGAGGAGCACCGCACCCGCGTGGCCGAGACCGTGACCGATCCCGCGGTGGCCGAGGTGCTGAAGCCCTACTACCGCTACATGTGCAAGCGGCCCCTGTTCCACGACGAGTTCCTCCCCACGTTCAACCGGCCCGACGTGACGCTCGTCGACTGTCCGCGCGGTGTCGAGCAGGTGACCGAGCACGGGGTGGTCGTCGACGGCACCGAGTACGAGCTCGACTGCATCGTGTACGCGACCGGGTTCGAGGCCGAGGTCACGCCGTTCCCGCGCCGTGCCGGGCAGACGATCATCGGCCGCAACGGACTGACCCTGGCCGAGAAGTTCAAGGATGGCGTCGCGAGCCTGCACGGGATCGCGACCCGCGGCTTCCCGAACATGTTCATCATGCCGGCGCCGGCCACGCAGTCCGTGACCACGGTGAACTACACGCACCTCGCCGTCCTCGGCGCGGAGCACATCGCGGCCACCGTGGCCATGCTCCGAGCGCGCGGCGTTCGGACGTTCGACGTGACCCAGGATGCCGAGGACGACTGGATCGCCACGATCGTGAGCGGGTGGCGCGACAACCGCGACTTCATGGCGGCGTGCACGCCCTCGCGCCTGAACTGGGAGGGTGACCCGAGTCAGGCGAACCCCCGCAACGGCGCGTACGGCGGCGGGTACGGCGACTTCTTCGGCTACCAGGACCTCCTCGCCGAATGGCGGGCCCGCGGCGACTTCGCCGGGTGGGAGATCGACCAGCCATGAACCGCGTCCCGACCACCTGAGCGCCTGAGCGCGCGAGCACACCCAACTGAACGCCGCACGATCCGGGGGGAATCGATGTCAGCAGAGCGAGACACGCGAGCACGACGGGTCGCGGTCGTCACCGGCGGCGCCATCGGCATCGGGGCCGCGATCGCGGAGGAGCTGGGCCGTCAGGGCGCCTTCGTGGTCACCCTGGACCCGGTCGTCGCCGTCGACGGAACGCCGCAGACCGACACCCCCGAGCAGACCACGGCGCAGCGGATCATCGACGCCGGTGGCGCCGCCCGGGCGTCCAACACGTCGGTCACCGACGAGCCCGCCGTCCGAGCGCTGTTCACCGAGCTGGTGGAAGAGTTCGGTGCGCTCGACGCGGTCGTCAACGTCGCCGGCATCAGCCGTCCCACCGGGTTCGCGTCGGGAACCGAGGAGGACTGGGCCCGGGTGCTCAACGTGCACCTCGACGGGTACCTCACCGTGCTGCGGGTCGCGCTCCCGATCATGGCCGCGGCGGGCCACGGGCAGATCCTCGGCGTGACGTCGGGTTCGGGGTGGCGTGCGGCCGACGCGGGGTCGTACAGCTGCGCCAAGCGCGCGGTCGCGTCGCTCACCTGGCAGATCGGCCGGGCTGCGCCCACCGGGGTCAGCGTCAACGCCCTGTCGCCCATCGCGGCGACCCGGATGGTGGCCGGCGCGCTGGCCCGGCAGGCCAGCAGCGGGAGCGGCGACACGTCGGGGAAGAGCGCCGCTTCGGGAGGCGTCGCGTTGAGCGCGGCACCGCCGCCGGAGCACCTCGGCCCGATCGGTGCCTACCTCGCGGGCGACGAGTTCTCGTGGTCCAGCGGCCGGGTGATGTTCTCGAACGGCGCGGAGGTGTCGGTGGTCGCGCCGCCGCACCTGCTCGAAGTGGTGCGGACCACCGATGTCGCGTCCGTCGCGCGCGTCCTCGAGGCAGTGGTCCCGGCCGCGTTCGTGGCGGCGGAAGCCGCGCAGGTGAGCAACGGTGGCAGCGTGCCGCGGCTGGGCTCGGCCTTCACCGACGCGGATCCGGATGCCGGCGCGGCGAGCGGGCGTCGGTGTGTCCTCGTGACCGATGACGCCGCGTGGGGGGACGCCCTCGGCGCCGTGCTCGGCGCGCGGGGCGTCGGCTGCACCGTCGTCGACCGCCCGGCGGGGGACTTCGCGGGTTCGGCCGACCAGATCGAACGGGCGGCGACCGCGGCCGGGCCGATCGACGCCGTCGTGGTGGCCCTGATGGGCGCCGGCGCGATGTCCGGAGGCACCGGGTCGGGCGTCGCACCCTGGCAGCAGGTGCTCGACGAGCACGCCGGGATCACCGATCGCGTCCGCGCCGACGCGGGGTGGGTGCGGGCGGCCGTCGACTACGCGGCCGGCGCCGCCCGTCCGATCCGGGTGGTCACCCTCACCGACGCGACCACGTTCGGGGGCAAGAGCCGGGCGATGGCGGCCACGCAGCTCGCGCGCTCGGCCCACTCGGCCACCGCCGACCGGGTCGACGCGTTCGTGATCGGGGTGGAGACCGCGACGGAGACCGGACGCCACGCGACCGCCGAAGCCGTGGCGCACCTCGTGTGTGCCGCGGACGCCTCGGCCCTGTCGGGCGCGGAGCTCGTGGCGGAGTCCGAGTGGTTCGGCCTGCGCAGCCACCCGTCGGTGTTCGGAACCGTCTCGTACGGCGGTCCCGAGATCCCCGACTGGGTCGACGCCGCGCTGCGCCGGATCGCGACCAACGACGTCCGTCTCGAGGAGGACTGATGGCGAACCCGATCGAGCGCATCGTCGACGCGCACATCCACTTCTGGGACCCGGCGCGCACCGACTGGTATCCCTATCTCTCGGGCGGCATGCAGCTCGACATCGGCGACATCTCGGGGATGTGCCGCCCGTTCGGTCCCGACGACTACCTCGCCGAATCGGCGAAGTGGAACGTCGAGAAGGTCGTGCACGTCTCGGCCGCGGGCGGGTTCATCGCGGACGAGACCCGCGAGCGCGAGGCCATGGCCGAGGCGACCGGGCATCCGGCCGCGATCATCGGCGGCATCCGTTCGGACGACACGCCGAGCGAGTCCATCGCCCTCCTCGACGACCAGATGGCGTCGTCGCGGTTCCGGGGGGTGCGGACGATGGGCGTGGATCCCGGCGGTGTGCCGCATCCCGACGTCCTGCGCGCCCTCCAGGAGCGCGACCTGGTGTTCGACCTGATGGTGCACCCCGACGTGTTGGAGGCCGCAGCGTCGACGCTCGCCGACTGGGGCGACCTCACCGTCGTCCTCGAGCACACCGGCTGGCCGCACTCGGGCTCGGACGAGGAATACGTGCTGTGGAAGACGGGGATCACCGCGCTCGCCGCGCTCGACAACGTCCACTGCAAGCTCTCGGGCCTGGCGATGCCGCTCGAGACCATGGACCGCGAGGTGTTCCGGCCCTGGATCGAATACGCGCTCGAGGTGTTCGGTGTCGACCGGTGCTTCTTCGCGAGCAACTTCCCGGTCGACTCCACGCACGGGACGTTCGACGACCTCTATTCGACCTTCGACGCGTTGACGTCGGACCTCGATGCCGGCGCGCGCTCGAAGCTCTTCGCCGACAACGCAGAGGCGGTCTACCGCTGCTGAAGCTGCGCCAACCCACCCGAGCTCAGAGGGGGAAGGAGACCCCGATGCTCCGATC
>JBAZYX010000162.1:0-5223 GCA_041659105.1 Acidimicrobiia bacterium | reverse complement strand
TACAAGCGAGACGACCTCGTGGGCGCGGGCCTTGCGTTCGTCAACCGCGCCAACAAGCTCCAGGACCAGTTCCGGGCCCGGCTGATGTTCCCGATCTACGACACGAGCGGCGGGCCCGCGGGCTTCGGCGGCCGCGCGCTCGGCGACCAGATGCCGAAGTACAAGAACTCACCCGACAACCCGCTGTACCACAAGAGCCGGATCCTCTACGGGCTCAACTGGGCCAAGGCCGAGGTCGTGGCGCGGGGTGAGGTGATCGTGTGCGAGGGCTACACCGACGTGATGGCCTTCGCGCTCGCGGGAGCACCCAACGCGGTGGCCACCTGTGGTACGGCGCTGACCGACGACCACGTGCGCGCGCTGAAGAACCTCGCGCGCCGGGTGGTGCTCGCGTACGACGCCGACGCCGCGGGCCAGGGCGCAGCCGAGAAGTGGTACTCGTGGGAGTCGCAGTACGAGATCGAGCTGCGGGTGGCCGCGCTGCCCGCGGGCCGTGACCCGGCCGAGGTGTGGCAGGAGTCGCCCGAGGCGCTCGTCCAGGCGGTGGAGAAGGCCACGCCGTTCCTCCAGTTCCGCCTCGACCGGCTGTTCGCCGCGGCTGACCTCACCACGCCCGAGGGTCGAGGCCGCGCCGGGCAAGCCGCGGCGGCGATCGTGGCCCAGCACCCCAACGAGCTCGTGCGCGACCAGTACGTGATGCAGCTCGCGGCCCGGCTGGAGATCGAGGCCGACGCGCTGCGCCAGGCGGTGGCGGCGGCCGCAGCGCGTCCGGCCCCGCGTCTCAACCCGCGCGAGGCGCCGCGCCGCCGGTACGACAACGATGACGGCGGGAGTCGCGGCTACGACGCGAACGGGGAGGACGCGCCGCGCGTCGCGGCGCCCCCGACGCCGATCGACCGCCGCGAGATGGATCTGCTGCGCTGGGCCATCCACGAGCCGGAGATGGTGGCCGACTGGATCGACGTGTCGCTGTTCGCCGACCCGCAGGCACGCGCGGTGTTCGAGCTGCTGGCGGAGTCGCACACGTTCCACGACGCGCTCGACGCAAGCGTTGGCCCGACGCGCGACCTGCTCGAACGTCTCGCGGTGGAGGAGCCCATCGCCGACGACGAGCCCGCCACGGTCGCGGCCCGACTGCTGGTGAACGCGGCCGAGCCGCGCGGCACCGAGCTGCTCCAGCAGATGCTCGCCGCCGGCGACGACCAGGCGTCGGACGTGAAGCGGTTGCTCGACGACGTGGCCCACGATCGCGAGGTGGGCGACTGGGCGCGCGCACGGGAGGCCGCACTCGGGTTGGTAGCGTGGGTTGCACGCCACCCGACCGCCGCCCCCGACGAGGCGCGAGCCGGGTCTTGACCCGAGGCCGTCCGTGACCGATACCCCCGAGCGCGAGCCAGACGCCCCGAAGATCGACGTGGTGGCGGTGCTGCTCACGCACGTGGGGGACCGCACCTACATCACCACCGGTGAGGTGTTCGCCGCGTTCCCCGACCTCGAGCCCGAGACGGCGGAGCTCGCGGAGATCTACTCCGGACTTGCAGCGCGGAACATCGAGGTCCTCGACGAGATCCACGAGGAGCTCCGCCGTGAGGACGAGGAGCAGTCGGGGCGCGGCCGCGACGACCACCGACCCCGTCACACCGAGATCGGTCGCGCCGCCGTCGTCAGCCGCCCGGGCGAGGCGAGCCGCACCAGCCGCGCCGCCCGGTCGAGCGCGGCGCGCGCCGACCGCGCGGCCGACATCCGTCCCGAGCGGGCGGGTGAGTCGTTCGACCCGGTGCGCATGTACCTCAAGGAGATCGGGAAGGTCCCGCTGCTCACCGCCGAGCAGGAGGTGCGCCTCGCGCAGCGCCTCGAAGCCGGCGTGCTGTCCCAGGCCCGCCTCGAGGAGGAGATCGACCTCAGCCCCGAGACGCGCGCGGGGCTCGAGGCCGTCGTCACCGACGGCGTGCTGGCCAAGCGGCACCTGATCGAGGCCAACCTGCGGCTCGTCGTGTCGATCGCCAAGCGGTACGTCAACCGCGGCATGGCGCTGCTCGATCTCGTGCAGGAGGGCAACCTCGGCCTGATGCGTGCGGTCGAGAAGTTCGACTACACGAAGGGCTTCAAGTTCTCCACGTACGCCACCTGGTGGATCCGTCAGGCGATCACCCGCGCGATCGCCGACCAGGCCCGAACCATCCGGATCCCGGTGCACATGGTCGAGACGATGAACAAGGTGCTGCGCATCCAGCGCCAGATGCTCCAGGAGCTCGGCCGTGAGCCCACGGTGGACGAGGTGGCGGCCAAGGTCGACCTCAGCCCCGACCGCGTGCGCGACATCCAGCGCATCGCGCTCGAGCCGCTGTCGCTCGAGACGCCGGTGGGCGAGGAGGACGACAGCTTCCTCGGCGACTTCGTGGCCGATGACAGCGCGATCTCACCCGACTCCGCGGCGGAGCGCGAACGCCTCAAGGACGAGATCGAGATGGCGCTGCTCGAGCTCAACCCGCGTGAGCAGCAGGTGATGCGGTTGCGCTTCGGTCTCGAAGACGGCCAGATCCGCACGCTCGAGGAGGTGGGCCGCGAGTTCGGCGTCACCCGCGAGCGGATCCGCCAGATCGAGTCGAAGACCCTGGCCAAGCTCCGCCACCCGACCCGCTCGCAGCGCCTGCGCGACTACCTCGAAGAGGCCTGAGCACCGTTCGGGAAGCTCGTTCAGGTCCACGTGGCGACGCCTGACGGTTCCCCGGGTGGATGTCCACCGACGAGCCAATGGCGTCTCGTCATCACCGGACCGGTTGGATTCATGCCGGTCGCGCACATCTACGAGCCGGACTCCGGCCGCTTTGCGGACGCCGACTTCCACTTCCTGCTCGAGCCCAACCAGCGGCTTCCGCGCGCGCGGCCTGGGAGCCTGGCCGACGCCTACTGGCCGGTCGATGTCGATCACCGGACGCCGCTGTACGCCGGCGAGGTCGAGATCCGCCCGGGTGGCCGATTGCACCGTGGTGGCCAGATGTTCATGGAGCGCGGAAACGTGGTGGCGCACCCCGCGATCGTTGGTGCCCATCCCGGATGGCGCTACGTGGAGAGCCACAGCTTCGATGGTGTCGAGGCCTGGAGCGCGTTCCTCGCGAGCAACCTGCGAAGGAGATGGATCGCGCTCGTCACGCTGATCTCGTTGACGCTCGTGTTGCTCGCCGTCATCCTCTGGCTGATCATCTCGGGCCGATCGGGGAGCGGCGGCGGTGGCGGCGGTGGCGCAGGCGCCGGTGGGTTCGGAGCGCTCGGCTTGATCGGCGCGTTGCTCCTTGCTCGGCGGTCGCAGCGCGCGTTGCGATCCGCGCAGCTCCTGCGTGACGCACCCGGCGAGCCGATGTGGATGGAACTGTGGTGGAGCGCCGGTCATGGGCACGGACCGGTCGCGATCGCCTCCCTCTCTGGCGGGCCTGACCAGGAAGTGGAGATGGAGGTTCCGGTCATCGGCGTTCCGGAGGAATTCCTCGATCGAACCGAACGCTTCGAGGTCCTGGTTCACGGTCGATCGACCGGAACGCCGCTTGTCGAAGCCGATGGAGCCTTGTTGTGGCCCGCGGAGCGCTCGGTGTACCGGAGTCCGGTGGGCTGGCAGGTCTCGTTTCGTCGACACCCCATCCGGGTCGAGTCGTCGTGAAGCGAGGTCTCGATCCCCTCGGCCGTCCACGGCCGTACGAATTCGAGTTCCGATAGCGTGCCGCGATCGGGGGCCGTAGCTCAGTGGTCAGAGCAGGGGACTCATAATCCCTCGGTCGAAGGTTCGATCCCTTCCGGCCCCACTACGTCCGACGGCGTTCGCCCCGATGGGTGATGCGGAAGACGAGCAGCGCGAGCAGCGTCCCGCCGACGAGCACGCCGGCACCGATCCACAACATGTGCTCGGAGCCGGTGTCGGCATGGCGCGCGCACACGTCGGTGGCGTCGAACATGCACGACATCGAGTGTACGAAGCGGCCGGCGAGGAACGTGATCACCGCGCCGACCACCCAGAACACCGCGAGGCCGATGCCGAGACGACCGCGGGGCGAGAGGGGGATCCGCCGCGACGGCATGGTGACGGGCACGCGCGGATCGGACCGGTCCACCGGCGCGCGCAGGGATGAGCGCACGTCGAGGAAGCGGTCCGAGGAACCAGTCACAGGAGAGTCATCGACCACCCGGTGCCGGGCCTGGAGGGTCAGAGGGCCCGGGGACGGCGGTGCGATGGCGGTGCAGATCGGCGGTGTCGCGCGTGCCGCGCGTCCCTGCGTCGCGGCGCACCGGCTGCGGTCGGACCGCTAGACCGCGATCGTCAGGTTCGACACCATGCCCGCCGCCGGAGTGCCGGTGACGGTCGCCAGCTGCTGCGACACGCCGTCGCGGAACACCATGTCGCCGTTGAGCGTCGTCTGTGGGAAGTTGCGCTGGCTCGCGGCGTAGCCGCTGGTCGCGTACGCGAGGTTGCACGCGTCCTCGGGCATCGCGAGCTGCGAGGTGGTGAGCTTCGTTCCCGCGCTGGTTGCCGCGGCGAGGGTGGGGTACACCTCGAAGTGCACGTGCGGCCATCGGCCCAGGTACGCGCCGGGGAAGACCGTCGTGAACGTGACCGTGCCGTTGGCGTCGGTGGCCTGCACGCCGCGCAGCCAGTTCTCGTTGGTCACTCCCTGGGAGTACATCGAGTACCGGCCGTCGGCGTCGCAGTGCCAGGCGTAGAGCGCGGCGCCGGCGAGGGGTGTGCACCCGTTCTTCAGGTCCAGCACCGTCACCTTCATCGTGAGGGGCACGCCGCCGACGCTCCCGCTGGCGGACCCGAAGCTCGACCGGAGGTCCGAGCGCACCACGCCGTTCTGCGTGAGCACGTCGGGGCCGTTCGAGCCGTCGCCGGGATAGGGGCCGGCGGTCTCCTGGGGGACCTCCGTGCACGACGTGGCCGCGGTCGCCGGTGTGGTGGCGGCCGCCGACCCGGTGGTCGCCGTGGTGCCGGTGGACGAGCCCGACCCGGCGCCCTTCTTCGCGCCGGTCGCGGCCGCGCTCGACGAGTCGCTGCCGCCGCAGCCGGCGACGGTGAGCAGGCCGATGCCGCCGAGCCCGCCCAGCAGGGTCAGGACCTGGCGGCGGCTCGGGTGGGGGGAGAGGGGAGTGGACATCGTGGCTCCTCGGGGGTGGAGGTACCCCGTGATCCTCGCCGACGCGGACGCGACGGAACGCGCGGGAGGCGTAAGAACC
>JBAZYX010000161.1:2251-5258 GCA_041659105.1 Acidimicrobiia bacterium | reverse complement strand
CCGTCGTCGCACAGGGTGACGATCTCGCCGTCGAGGACCACCTCGGTGCTGCCGAGGGCGCGACCCAGCGCCTGGAGCTCCGGGAAGCGGCCGGTGGCGTCGTTGCCCTGGCGGGACGTGGCCCGGACCCGCCCGCCCTCGACGGCGAGCAGCGCGCGCATCCCGTCCCACTTCATCTCGTACGCCCACGCGTCGTCGTCGCGCGGGAGGTCGGTGGTGGGAACGGCGAGCATGGGCCGGAGGTCGGTGGGGAGTGCGGTCCGCTCGGGGTCGTCGGGCGGGTCCATCCGGTGGATCATCCACTGGTTGCCGCCCGGCTCCTTGTCGGTGCGGAACAGCACGTACTTCCCGCGCACGCGGGTGCCGTGGAACGTGACCATCACCTCGCGGTCGTTCCACTTCTCGGTCGCGTAGGTACCGGTGTCCCACACCGTCATCGATCCCGCGCCGTACTGGCCCTTCGGGATGTCGCCCGCGAAGTCGAGGTACTCGAGCGGGTGGTCCTCGGTGCGCACGGCGAGGTGGTTCGGCTTCGGGAGCGGGGGGATGCCCTTCGGCACCGCCCACGACGCGAGCACACCGTCGCGTTCGAGGCGCAGGTCCCAGTGGAGACGGCGCGCGTGGTGCTCCTGCACCACGAAGCGGGGGAGCTCCGGCGTGCGGGTGCGCGGTGGCTTCGCCGCGGGCTCGGGAGTCCTGGCGAAGTCGCGCAACGCCGCGTACTCGTCGAGCGCGCGGCGGGCCACGTCAGAACACCGCGATGGGGTTCACCGGCGAGCCCGTGCCGCGGGTGATGACGAGCGGCGCGACCACGAGCTGGAACTCCCAGCGGCCGAGCTCCGCGCACACCGGCGCGAGATCCTCGAGCTCGCAGTTGTCGACGATCGGGAGGCCCATGTACGGCAGCACGATGTGGTGCACGTGCAGCGGGATGGGGATGGGGACGGGGTTGGGGATGCCCTGGTCGGCGATCGGCGCGTCCTGCTGGTCCCAGCAGAGGATCCCGGCGTCGGTCTCGTACAGGAACTCGACGCACGACGCGTGCACGCCCGCAGCCGAGCCCATCCCGGGCTGGGTGCCGGTGGCCGCGTGGTACGCCCCGAACCCGCTGCGGATGATCACGGCGTCGCCGGCGCGGGGTTCCACCCCTTGCGCGGCCGCGGCGTCGGCGAGCTCCCACCCGTGCACCGGTTGCCCGGGCTCGACGTACGCGGTGCCGCGCAGGCGGGGGATGTCGTAGAGCACGCCGCGGGTGACGATGCCGTCGCGCCAGAAGTCGACGGTGCCGGTGTGGTCGAGCGGCATGTGCCCGCTGCCGAAGGGCTTGCCGTTGTAGAAGACGTCGCCCTCGAGCGTGCTCAGGTGGCAGAGCGCGTCGATGTGGGTCTGCGTGAAGCCGTGCACGAAGCAGCCGATGTAGTCGAGCATCCCGCCCGTGCCCTCGACCGCGACGAAGTGGTGCGCGGGGTACGGGTTGGCCGGCCCGGCGTGGGTGTCGAGGGGTCGGGCCAGGGAGACCGTGCGGCCGTGCTCCACGAGCGCGGCGGCGCAGCGGCGCACGTCGTCGGTGATCAGGTTGAGGGTGCCGAGCTCGTCGTCGTCGCCCCACCGGCCCCAGTTGCGGAAGCGGTCGCGGTACGCGGCGTACTCGTCGGCCGTCGGTGCGGTGCGGTCGGCCAGTGCCATGGGTCCCCCTCGGTCGTGACGAGCCGAATCGTAGGGCGCTACGGTCCGCGGCCATGACGCCCGCGACCGACCCGGACACCGAAGCGCCCACGGAACCGCCGGAGTACGACCCGTTCGGGCCGGTGGCGATGACCGATCCGCTCCCGCTGTACCGGGAGCTGCGCGATCGGTACCGCGCCTTCCCGCTCCCGCAGTACGACGCGGTCGCGCTGCCCCGGTTCGCCGACGTGTGGGATGCCAGCCGCAATCGCGTGGACTTCTCCATCGTCGAGGGGCCCGTGAGCCACCGCGAGCGCCTGCTCGCGCACAACGACGGCCCGCCCGACCGCACGCCGCCCGATCCGATGACGTCGTTCTCGATGCTCGACCCGCCCCGGCACACCACGCTGCGGGGGGCGATCGCGCCCGCGTTCACCCCCGGTGCCATCCGTCGAACCGAAGCCGACATGCGCGCGCAGGCCCGGTCGCTGCTCGACGACCTGGTGCCGCGCGGCCGCTTCGACGTGGTGCGCGACCTCGCGGCGCCGGTGGCCACGGTGGCCACCTGCGCGCAGCTCGGGCTCGACGACGTCGACCACGCGCGGGTCACCGAGCTCGTCAATGCCTTTGCCCGACGCGGCGGCACCGTGCCCGGGATCTCGGCCGACGGCCAGGTCGCGATGGCCGAGCTGGGCGCGATGGTCGCGGCGGCGGTGCGCGCGCAGCTGTCGTCCGGCGCGCCCACCCCGGTGGTGGCCGCGCTCGCCGCGGTCGAGGTGGACGGTCGTCACCTCACCGAGATCGAGATCGTCACCCAGCTCACCACGATGGTGATCGGCGGGGTGGAGTCGCTGCCCAAGGTGATGGGCGGAGGTGCGCGCCTCTTGGCCGCGCACCCCGACCAGCGGGCCGCGCTCGTGGCCGACCCGTCGGGAGTGCCGGCCGCGGTCGAGGAGATCCTCCGGCTCACGGTGCCGCTGCAGTTCGGAACCCGCACGCTGATCCGCGACGCGGAGGTGGCGGGGGAGCGGTTGCGCGCCGGGCAGCGGGTGATCCTGCTCTACATCTCCGCGAACCGCGACGAGCGCGAGTTCTCGAACCCCGACCGGTTCGACGTCGGGCGTCGGCCCGAGCGCCACCTCGGCTTCGGCACGGGCGTGCACTTCTGCATCGGGGCCCACGCGGCGCGGCTCGAGGGGATCGTGCTGCTCCAGGAGCTGCTGGCGCGCGTGCCCGAGTGGGACGTGGACGAGTCCGGGATCGAGCGGCTGCCGTCGGAGTTCCAGATCGGCGACACCGCGGTGCCGATCGAGCTCCCACCGTTGGGATAGCTCCCACCGTC
>JBAZYX010000161.1:0-2241 GCA_041659105.1 Acidimicrobiia bacterium | reverse complement strand
TAGCTCGAACCCGGCAAGCGCAGCATCCCCGATCGGCACGTTCGCGATGCCGCCCATGCGACTCGACCGCGGGGTCGTTCGCGAGGGCCGCGCTCAGACTCCGTCGACACCCGTCAGCGGCTCGTGGGCAAGCTCGGCCATCCGAGTGAGCCCGTCCTCGGCGACGTCAGCCAGACGGGCGGCGGCGGCCCGCACCGCGGGTTCGTCGCGTTGGGACGGTTCGATGCGCGCGGGGTTGAGGGCGCAGCCGTTGGCCCAGGCCGCGATGTCTGGCTCAGCGCCGTACGCGCGCGTCGCCAGGGTTCCACGAACCTGCATCTGCGCCCAGTTGGCGGGGCTGTCGGGGAGGGTGTTGGGCGGACACAACCGGTTGCGCTCCCGGTCGTCGTCGCGGGTTGCTTCCACGAAGCCGGCGAGCGCCGCGTTGAAGCACGGGAAGCCGGCGCGGATCGTCTGGATCCGGATCCTGTCCGGACCCCAGAGGGGAACGAGCGGCGGGTACTGCAGTCCGGAGGCGGCGCAATGCACCACGAGCGAGCCCGGCGCCAGGGGAACGACCCCGTCATCGAGGACGATCTCGCCCGCAGCCACGTCCTTGACGTGTCCGAGGCGAACGACGTTCTCGATGGTGCGGAGCAGGTCGAGCTCCCAGACGCCCAGGGTGGGTGTCTTTGCCATTGTGGGAACGATGCCGGTGTCGATCCGAAGCATCACACCCGCAGCTTCGAGGCGCAGGAACAGATCGTCGAGCGACTCGGCGTCGGCGGCCGCCGACATGGTGTCCGCGGCAAGCCGGAGCGCCACGGCCGGGTCGGGCTGGACGACGGCGCGATCGAGCATCCAGGGCTCACGCGGGCGCACCCACACGATCCGGTCTGGTTGCACACCGTTCGCCAACAACCACACGATCCCGTCGGTGGCAGTCTTTCCGGATCCGACGATCACGTAGCGGCTCGGCGCCTCGACCAACGTGGCGAGCTCGTTGACTGCGACGACGCGAACGCCGTCGGCGACTCCGAACGGCGGGGGTGTCGTGGCCGGGATCGTTGGTGACAGGTAGGCGGCGTCGACGACGCGGCGTCGCACGTCGACGCGCGTGGTCTCGCCCGACACCCGGGACGTGACGAGATGGGAGGTGCCGTCGGTGTGGTACTCGCTCCCTCCGAGAAAGGTGACGCGGCCCGAACCGACGAAGCGGCGATGCAGGATGTCGTCGTAGTAGCTCTGGATCTCCGACCGTCGCGCCCGCTCCTGGAGCCCCGATTCCGGGCCTTGCTGCTGCACGGCACCGGTACCGAGCACCGTCGACGCGACGCCGTAGAACAGCGACGCCTGATGGAGCTGGACGAACGGATACGCGTCCTGCCAATGACCGCTGGCCGCATGGCGACGGTCGACGAGCGTGACGTGCACGTCGGCGTGGTCGATCAGGCTGTCGGTGAAGGCCATGCCCATCGCGCCCGCACCCACGACGAGGTAGTCGGTCTCCAGCGAGCGCATCACCATGGTGCGCGGCCTCCAGTGCCGTGGACGAGCTGGCCAGCAGACATTACGAGGCGCCGACCGGCGGGCGCATGTGCCCGCGAACGAACGCCGGCTGGGAGCGATATCTGGTGGTCGGTCCCGAGCGCGCCTCGCCCTGTCCGGTGCGACTCCGGCTCAGGTCGCGTTCGCTGCTGGCGGCGACTTCGGTGATCCCGGAGAGGCGGGGTGTTGCCGGCGGCGGATCAGGTGGCGCACCACCATGACGACCGCAACGCTGGGGATCACGGCCAGCAGGGTCTCGTCGAATGACAGCCCGTCATAGTTCGGCTGGAGGTCTTCCTCCGTTGCCCACCCGAACCACGCTTCGCTGATGAGCAACCCGAGGACGAAGAACGTGCCGGCACCGATGAGCCACATCCACCGCGTGGTGCCGCGCCCGGCGAAGAGCTGAGCCAGCAGTCCGAAGCCGAGCGACATCGCAAGCAGGAGCCCCACGCCTGCGAGTCCGAGATCCCAATCCATGGCGATCCCTCCTCTGGCACGCGACGCGTGCCGCTCACGTCCCGATTCTCGAACGTGCGAGTCCGCTGCGGCAGGGGCGAAGGTCCCGATGGCGAACGCGAGCGACCTCGCAAACCGGCGTTGCCCGAGAGGCCATGGCCCTTGCTGCGCGGGGACTACCGAATCGTCGCGGATGAATCGCTCGAGTTCGGCAGGTGCTTGTATCGGCCGCGCCCAGGACGTCAGTCGAGTTGG
>JBAZYX010000160.1:0-5272 GCA_041659105.1 Acidimicrobiia bacterium | reverse complement strand
GACGCCCGAGAACGTGGGCCGAAACGGGGGGTTCGCCGGGTTGCGCAGGGGCGGGTGAAGGTGACACCGTTGTCAGTTATGGAGACCACAGAGCTGTTCCAGGATGCCGCCTCGATCGAGTACCCGATCCTCGACTGCGACGCGCACGTCAACGAGCCGCCCGACACCTGGACGGCTCGGGTCCCGGCCAAGCTCCGGGACAAGGCCCCGAAGGTGATCCACCGAGACGAGGGCGACTTCTGGTCGTTCAACGACGGCGAGAGCGTGCGCCCCGTCGGCCTCACCGCCACTGCGGGCAAGTCGTACCTCGACTTCTCGCCGGTGGGCGGCAGCTACGCCACCATGCGGCCGGGCAGCTTCGACACCAAGGCCCGCCTCGCCGACATGGACGTCGACGGCATCTACCTCCAGGTCCTGTACCCGAGCGTCACGCTGTTCGGCGCGAAGGTCTACGGCGCCGACCCCGAGCTCCAGGTCGCCTGCGTGCGCGCGTACAACGACTGGGTCGCCGAGTTCTGCGACGGCTCCGACGGCCGCCTCATCGGCCAGGCGATCCTGCCCACCACGAACGTGCAGGACGCGATCGACGAGACGAAGCGCGCGCTCGAGCTCGGCCACCGCGGCGTGGTGATCTCGTCGTTCCCGAACGGGTCGCTCGCGCCGCTGCCCGAGGACGAGCCGTTCTGGTCGTTCGTGTCGGAGACCGACACCCCGGTCGCCGTGCACATCGGCAGCTTCCTGCCGACCACCGGCCAGCCGTCGGGGGCGAAGCCGCCGACCATGACCGAGAAGCAGTTCATGGGTGCGGCCGGCGCCACGAAGTCGGGATCGCACACGCTGCCGGTGGTGTGCCAGCTCCTGTTCTCCGGTGTGTTCGAGAAGTTCATCGACGTGAAGCTCATGCTCGTCGAGTCGAACATCGGGTGGATCCCCACGCTGCTCGAGCAGACCGACGACATGTTCTACCGGTACCGGTTCTTCACCAACGGCGAGGGCATGCAGGTCACGCCGAGCCGGATCTTCCACCGGAACTTCTGGGCGTCGTTCATGATCGACACCGTGGGCATGGACCTGCGGCACCGGCTCAACGTCGACCACCTCATGTGGTCCAGCGACTACCCGCACACCGGGTGCGACTGGCCCAACAGCCGGATCACGATCGAGCGCAACTTCCGCGGCATCCCCAGGGACCAGGTCAAGAAGATGCTGCACGACAACTGCAAGCGCCTCTACAAGCTTGACCACGTACCCGACTCCATCCCGTACTTGTAGCCATGGGCCGCCTCGACGGCAAGATCGCGCTGGTCACCGGCGCCGCGCGGGGCCAGGGCGCAGCCGAGGCCCGCTTGTTCGCGGCCGAGGGCGCGAAGGTCTTGCTGGGCGACGTGCTCGACGACGAGGGCGCGAAGGTCGCGGCGGCGATCGGCGACGCCGCGGTGTACCGCCGTCTCGACGTCACGAACGACGCCGACTGGGAAGCCGCCGTCGACGATGTGCGCGACCGCTGGGGCGGGCTGCACGTGCTCGTCGCGAACGCCGCGGTGTTCACGCGTGCGTCGTGGATCACGTCGACGCCCGCCGCCGACTACGAGCGCGTGATCACGGTCAACCAGGTGGGCTGCTACCGCGCGGTGCACCACTGCGCGCCGCTGATCCGCGAGAGCGGCGGTGGGGCGATCACGCTGATCTCGTCGGTCAACGGGCTGATCGGTGCGCAGGGTGCTGCGGCGTACGTCTCGAGCAAGTTCGCGGTGCGGGGCCTGGCCAAGGTCGGGGCGCTCGAGCTCGGTCGCGACGGCATCCGGGTCAACTCGCTGCACCCGGGTGCGATCGACACCGCCATGATCTCGCCGGAGGCGTTCGGCGGCACCGACGTCCGGCCCCGCCTCGGCGAGGGCGTGCCCCTCGGTCGCGTCGGCACGCCCGACGAGGTGGCCGAGCTCGTGTGCTGGCTGTCGTCGGACGCGGCGTCGTACTGCACCGGCGCCGAGTTCGTGATCGACGGGGGCATGACCGCCGGTCCGTTCCGGTCCGCCGCGACCGGGTCGTGAGCGAGCTCCGCTTCGGCGGACGGGTCGTCGTCGTCACCGGCGCGGGGCGAAACCTCGGTCGTGAGTACGCACTCGAGCTCGCGGCGCGCGGCGCGCAGGTCGTGGTGAACGACCTCGGCGTGGCGATCTCCGACACCGACGGGAGCGGCGAGGCCCCGCCCCGCAACCCGGCCCTCGACGTGGTCGACGAGATCGTCGCGGCGGGCGGCGCGGCGGTCGCCAACACCGACTCCGTCACCACGCCCGAGGGCGGCGCGGCGATCATCCAGGCCGCGCTCGACACGTTCGGCCGACTCGACGCGCTCGTCAACAACGCGGGCGTCGTGCGCCAGGCGCCGTTCGCCGAGCACGGGCCCGAGGTCGTCGACCCCGTGATCGCGTCCCAGATCGGCGGCCACCTCAACGTCACCCGGGCCGCGTGGCCGGTGATGGCGGCGCAGGGCCACGGTCGCATCCTCGACGTGTCGTCCGGCGCGGGCCTGTGGGGGGTGCCCGGCATGGCGGCGTACGCCACCGCCAAGATGGCGGTGGTCGGCCTCACCCGGGCGCTGGCGCTCGAGGGCGCGCCGCTGGGCATCACGGTGAACGTCATCGCGCCGTCGGCGAAGACCCGGCCCGGGGGCTTCGGCCCGATCCCCGAGTCGCCCGCGCTCCACGCGTGGCTCTCGCTCGACCAGGTGGCCGCGCTCGCCGTGTGGCTGGTGCACGACGACTGCACCACGACCGGGGAGTGCTTCTCGGTCGGGGGCGGGTACATCGGCCGGGTGGTCCTGGCGGTGAACGACGGCGTGAACGCACGGCCACTGTCCCCCGAGTCGGTGCGCGACCACTGGGACGCGGTGATGGCCGACGGCCCCTGGACGCCGCTGCCCGCCGGATCCGGCGACATTCCCCGCATGCTGCAAGGCTTCACGCCGTGAAGGAGGACCGCCCGTCGTGACGGATGCCGAACGTCGCTCCGGAACCTCGTTTCGCGTCTTGCGTCACCGCGACTTCGCCGTCTTCTGGAGTGCCGCGCTGGTGTCCAACACCGGCAGCTGGATGCAGACGATCGCGGTGCCGTTCGTCGTCTACCAGATGACGAAGTCCACCGCGTGGCTCGGCTTCGCGGCGTTCATGAACTTCATCCCCGCCATGATCGCCGGGCCGTTCGGCGGCTCCTACGCCGACCGCCACTCGCGCAAGAAGATCCTGCTCGTCACCCAGACGGTCATGATGATCTCGGCGTTCACCCTCTGGGGGATCTGGGTCGCGGGCGTGGCCACGCCCGGGCTCATCGTCGCGATCGTCTTCGTGTCGGGCTTCGTGAGTGGGGTGAACATCACCACCTGGCAGGCGTTCGTGACCCAGCTGGTCGACCCCCACCAGCTGGTCGACGCGGTCCGGCTCAACTCGATGCAGTTCATGGGCGCCCGGGCGTTCGGGCCCGCCATCGCCGGGCTGATCCTGGCGAGGTTCGGCGCGTCGGCCGCGTTCTTGACCAACGCGGTCTCGTTCCTGCTCGTGCTCGGAGCCCTGTTCCTCGTGCACCCGCGGTCGCAGGTGTTCGCCGAGGGCGACGACGCCTCGGTCCTCGAGCACTTCCGCGAGGGCTGGCGGGTCGTGCGGTCCCGCACCGCACTGTGGCTGCCGATCCTCATGATCGGCATGGTGTCGTTCCTCGGCTCGTCGGTCATCCAGCTCGCGCCGGCGCTGGCCAAGGACGAGTTCCACGTCGGGCGTGGCGCCTACGGGTTCCTCGTTGCCGCGTTCGGGCTCGGCGCCGTCACGGGGTCGGTCGCGATCGCGTTCATCGCCGACCGCATGAACCGCTCGTTCGTCGCCCGCATCGGCATCGTGGGGCTCTCGATGGGCGTGGCCGCGCTCGGGCTGGCCCCGAAGTACGGGTTCGGCGTGGCCGCGATGTACTTCATGGGCGTCACCTACCTCCTGCTCGCGACCTCGTTGAACACCGGGGTCCAGGCGCGGGTGGAGGACGAGTTCCGGGGGCGGGCCATGGCCATCTACCTGTCGTCGCTCCTCCTCGGCGTACCGGTGGGCGCGTTGATCCAGGGCAAGCTCGCGGAGGTGGTCGACCTGCGGGTGGTGGTCGTCGCGTCCGGCGTCGGCTTGGCGGTCTTCGCGCTGTACACGATGCTGCGCTACGACTGGCTCCACCCGCTCGACGAGTCGCTCGCCGACATGCGGACCGACCCGCTCCTGCGGGGCCAGGCCGTCATCGCCGGCGCCGACTGACGCGCCCCACCCGGAGGCAAACCGACCCGTCCCGCCTGGAGGCATCGTGCTGATCGACACCCACGTCCATGTCGTGTCCGACGACCTCGAGCGGTTCCCGCTCAGTCCGGGTCACGCGACGAACCCGTGGTACGAGACCCATCCGTGCTCCGGCCCCGCGCTGCGCGCGCTGATGGCCGAGGCGGGGGTCGACGGTGCGGTGCTCGTGCAGGGCGTGGGTGCATACCAGTTCGACAACTCGTACACGCTCGCCGCCGCGGCCGAGGCGCCCGGTGTGCTCACGTCGGTGGTGTGCACCGACCGCGCGACCGACGACGCCGTGGCGACGGTCGAGGCGCTCGTCCGCGCGCAGGGCGCGCGCGGGTACCGCTGGGTGACCTTCGCCGAGAACGGGCAGCTCGCCGAGCCGCGCGCGCTGTGGGACGCGTTGAGCAGGCTCTCCGTCCCGGTGGTCGCCACGATGTTGGCCGACCGACTGGTCGAGTTCGCCGAGCTGGTGCCCCGCCTCCCCGCGATCGGGCTCGCGCTCGACCACTGCGGGTTCGCCGACCTCTCGCGCGGCGTCCCCGACGAGCTGGCCGCGCTCGCCGCGTTCCCGAACGTCTTCCTCAAGGCGTCCACCCACGCGCTGCACTCCGCCGCCGCCGGCGGCGATCCGGCCGACGCGGTGGCCGAGCTCCTGGCCCGGTTCGACGGCCGGGTCATGTGGGGCTCCGACTGGTCGCAGACCCACCACGCGCCCTACGCCGAGATCGTGGAGGAGGGCCGCCGGGCCGCGGCCAAGTGCTCCGACGACCAGCGCGCCGCCTACTCCGCCGGTGCCGCCCTCACCCTCTGGCCCGAGCTCGCCTAGCTCCGCCCCGGAACCATCAGAGGCGGCCGTCGGGCTCGAAGCCCTCGGGGATCCAGGCCGGGGCGCGGTGCTCCACGAACGCGGTGAAGCCCTCCCGGGCCTCGGGGCCGCGGATCGACGCGTCGAGCGCCAT
>JBAZYX010000159.1:0-5314 GCA_041659105.1 Acidimicrobiia bacterium | reverse complement strand
TGGGCCGACGCCAACACCATCGTCGACGACGATCCCGTCGCGCTGGCCGAGCGCGTCTCCGCGTCGCTCGTTGCGGCGGGCGCCGACGCCGTGAACCTGCGTGTGCACATGAACGGCGTGCCCCCCGCCGCGATCCGCGACCAGATCACCGCCCTCGCGGCCGCCATCCCCTGTTTGGACGTTTCGTAGGCCCAGGGCCCGACGAAACGTCCAAACACGATGCCAGTCACGGTGACTCGACGAGCTCCTGGAGGCACTCGACGATGTAGCCGACGTCGTCGCTGCTCAGGCCCTGGTGCGTGGGCAGCATGAGCGCCCACTCCATCACGCGGTCGGCGTTGGGGAACCCGTCGGCGGGATCGGAGCGGGTGATGCCGGCGAATCCGGGCTGTCGGGTGATGTTCCCCGACCACACGACGCGCGTCGGCACGCCCCGCTCCTCGAGGAACTCCTGGATCCCGGTGCGGGTCAACCCGGCGCCGTCGCGGGCCATGAACGGGTAGAGCATCCAGGTGGAGTCGATGTCGGGCGTGGTCTGCGGCCGGATGAACCGGTCCTCGTGCTCGCGGAACCAGTCGTCGTACCGGGCGAACGCGTACTTGCGCCGCCGGTTGTACTCCTCGAGCTTGTCGAGCTGCACGCATCCGTACGCGGCACCGATCTCGCTCGGCTCGAAGTTGTAGCCCGCGTTCTCGAACACGAAGATGTTGTCGTACGCGAGGCCGTCGACCGTGGCCGAGAAGCGGTCGTCGGACCCCTTCTTCGAGCCGAACAGGTACTGCTCGCTGCGGCGACCCCAGCGGCGCAGCATCAGGCACTCGTCGAGCAGGTCGGGGTCGTCGACGCCGACCATGCCGCCGTTCCCCGCCGCGGTGATCGAGTGCGTACGGGCGAAGCTGGTGACGCCGAGGTCGCTGCGGGTGCCGGTTGGCTCGCCGCGCAGCCGGGAGTCGAGCACGTCGCACGAGTCCTCCACGACCTTGAGGCCGTGACGGTCGGCGATCACACGGATCGCGTCCCAATCGGGACAGTTGCCCACGAGGTTGGGCGTGAGGATCGCCTTCGTGCGCGGCGTGATCCGCTCCTCGATGCGCGCGACGTCGATCTGGTATGTGTCGGGCTCGACGTCCACCAGCACCGGCACGATGCCCGACTGCACCATCGGTGCGATGTCGGTGGAGAACGTGAGCACCGACGTGATGATCTCGTCGCCGGGCTCGCAGTGCAGCAGGTCGATCGCGAGGCGCAGCGCGGACGAGCCGGAGTTCACCATCACGCCGTGCTGCTTCGAGAGCAGCGCGGCGGTGCGGCGCTCCATCTCGTCGACCTTGGGGCCGAGGTCGAGCGTGGACGTGCGCAGCACCTCCATCACGGCCTCGATCTCGCGCTCGTCGTGGAGCGCTCCGGGCTTGGCGATCTCGCGTCGCGCGGGCATCAGTCGGTGAAGCCCGCGAGCGTCTCGGCGATCGTGAAGCCCTCGGACGCGATGGCCCCCCGACCCTCGAGCAGCTTCGGCGCCGCGGCCTGCAGCTCCTCGACGGTCCAGCGGTCGTCGTGGTAGAGCCGCTCGGGCAGCGTCCAGCTGGTGAACAGGCCGACCTCGCCGCCGCCGACGTGGAACACGCCGCCGTTGAACGGGCAGTCCTCGGTCGCGAGGTAGGCGACCAGTGGTGAGACGTTGCCCGGGTGGAACTTGTCGAACTCGCCGGGGTTGTCGGGCGCGGCCACCATCTCGTCCATGCCCGGCGTCTCGAGGGTGAGCCGGGTGCGAGCCACCGGTGCGATCGCGTTGGCGCGCACGCCGTAACGGCTCAGCTCCAGCGCCTCGATGGTCGTCATGGCCGCGATGCCGGCCTTGGCCGCGCCGTAGTTGGCCTGGCCGACGTTGCCGATGAGGCCGGCGCCCGAGGAGGTGTTGACGATGGCGGCCTTGACCTCCTTGCCCGCCTTCACCTGCTCGCGCCAGTAGCCGGCCGCGTGACGGGTCGGGCAGAAGTGACCGCGCAGGTGCACGTTCATGACCGCGTCCCACTCGTCGGGACCCATGTTCACGAGCATCTTGTCGCGCAGGATGCCGGCGTTGTTGACGAGTACGTGGAGGTCGCTGAAGGTGTCGAGCGCGAGCTGCACGAGGCGCTGCGCGCCCTCCCAGTCGGAGCAGCTCTCGGTGTGGGCCACCGCCTCGCCGCCCATGGCGACGATCTCGTCGACCACCTGCTGGGCCGGCGCGCGGTCGGCGCCCTGTCCGTGGGGGTCCCCCCCGAGGTCGTTGACCACGACCTTCGCGCCCTCGGCGGCGAAGAGGAGCGCGTGCTCGCGGCCGAGGCCGCGCCCTGCGCCGGTGATGATGGCCACGCGGCCGTCGAGTGCGCCCATGGGGGTCCTCCCAACACATCTCGGATAGCGGCGCGGAACACTACGCTCCGCGCTCGTGGCCACGCGCAACCTGTCCCACGTCGCCATCGGGGTCCGCGACATGGACACGTCGGTCGCGTTCTACCGCGACGTCGTTGGTCTCGAGGTGACCTTCGACGACACCGAGGAGTTCCGCAACGCCGACGGCGCGGTGATGCTGCGCCGCCGCGGGGTGTACCTGCGCTGGGCGTCCGACCGCGACGACCCCGACGCCGCGTTCCTCGTGCTGGACCAGCCCTACGAGCGTGAGCGCCGGGGTACGCCCACGCCGATGGGCGAGCTCGGGGTGCACCACTTCGGGTTCTGGGTCGACGAGGTGGACGCGATCGCCGAGCGGGCCCGGGCCGCCGGCGCCGAGTTCTTCCTCGGCCCGGCGCCAGCCGACTCGAAGGAGTACGGCGAGCCTGCGGGGAAGCCGATGCGGATGCTCCTGCTGCGCGATCCCGACGGCAACGTCGTCCAGTTCGACCAGCGCGTCTGACCCCCCCACCCCCCCTGCTTTTGGCGTCGTTCGACCCCCTGCAGCGGTTGTCGAACGACGCCAAAACCGGGAGTTGGGGGAGGGCGGGGGTCTACAGGTCGCGGCCGAGGAGGCTGTAGGTCTGGCCGGTGGGGCCGTCGTCGGGGAGGGTGGCGAGGAACCGGGCCAGGCCGGCGACGTCCTCGGGCTGCTTGAACCACTCGGTCGCCACGCCCGCCACCACGCCGGCGACGGGCAGCGTCGGCCCGATCTTGTGGGCCAGCTCCGTGTGCACCGGGCCCGGGATGATCTCGTTCACCGCGATGCGGTCGGTCCGCAGCTCCTGCGCGAGCACCCGCACCAGCATCGACACCGCGGCCTTCGCCGACGCGTACGGCGCCCATCCGGGGCCGGCCCGGCGCCCCGCGCCCGAGCCCATCACCAGGATCTTCCCGCCGCCGCGGGACCGCAGGTGGGGGACCGCGGCCCGGGCGGTGAGGTAGACGCCGTCGACGTTGAGCGTGAAGGTGGCCCGCCAGGCGTCGTAGTCGCCGTCGGCCACGGTCGCGTGGGGGAACGTGCCGCCGGCGTTGGCCAGCACGACATCGACCCCGCCCAGCTCGGTCGCGGTACCCGCGAAGAGGGCGTCTTGCTGGTCCGGGTCGGTGACGTCGGTGGGCACGGGGAGCGCGGTGCCCCCGGCGGCCTCGATCTCGGCCGCCACGGCGTAGAGCTCCCACGAGGTACGACTGGCGAGGGCCACGGCCGCACCGGCCCGGGCCCAGTCGAGGGCGATGGCCCGCCCGATGCCCCGCCCGGCCCCGGTGACCACGGCCACGCGACCGGCCAGGGGAGCGTTGGTGGCGTCCACGGGCTCAACCGTAACGGGGTTGCGGCCGATCCAACCCGTGGGTGCGACCCGGGTCGCGCCCGCGCGCGCCGTGAACCCTTCCTATCCCCCTCCCGCCGGTCCGCCGCTCGTCTCCCTCCCCGAGGAGGCCGCCGAGCCCTCCGGTCCGCGCGGCCCGGACCGCGCTCCGGACGGGCCTGTCGACTGGTGGGGCTGGCAGGCGGAGGTCCGGGCGGCCGTGGGCCCGTCGCCGGCGGCCGCCCGCCCCGTCCCGCCCCACGCGACCCGCGGGCTGCCCGGGATCGTGCTCGGCGTCCTGGTGACCGTGGGGATCGTGGGGACCCTCGCGGGCGGAGTGGTCTACGGCGGGCGGCCGTCCGACGCGGCCCCGGCGCACCGTGGCGTCCGGGCGACGGGTGCGGGAGCGGCAACGGGTCCGTCCACCGTCGCGGCCGTCGCCGAGCCCGTCACCGAGCTCCCGCGGGCCACCGAGCCCGCCGCGCCGCCTCCGCCGCCCGCCCCGACGATCGAGCGCCCGAGCTACCCCGTCGCCCGGCTCGAGGTCGACCTCGTGGACCCGACCCGACCCGCCGTCGTGCGCGCCTCCGCCCCCGAGGACGACGTCGACGCCGCGGGCGTCGGCGGCCGCGCGCTCCGCGCGGTGATCCGGTTCCCCGACGTTCGGACCGCGGGACCGTTCCCGCTCGTGGTGTTCGCGCACGGGTACGCGACGAGTACTGCTGCGTACGCCGCGCTGCTCGACGACCTGGCCGCGGCCGGGTACGTGGTGGCGGCCCCCGAGCTTCCGCTCACGAGCACCGCGCTGCCCGGGCCGGTCGGCGCGCGCGACGCGGCCGCGCAGGTGGGCGACGTGTCGTTCGTGATCTCGTCGGTGCTTGACCTCGTCGCGAGCGACGGCCCGTTGCAGGGCGCCGTGCGGGCGGGACCCGTCGGCGTGGTCGGTCATTCGGACGGGGGGATCACCGCGGCCGGGGTCGCGTTCGCGTCGCGGGTGCGCGACCCTCGCGTCACGGGCGCCGTGGTGCTCTCGGGTGCCCAGGGCGACTTCGGCGGTGCGTGGTTCCCCGCCGGATCACCCGCGCTGCTCGCGATCCACGGCGACGCCGACGCCGTCAACCCGTTCTTCTCGAGCCAGTCGCTGTACTCGGCGGACCGTTCCGGCAGCGCGCGCTACCTGGTCCGCGTGCGCGGCGGCGGGCACACGGACGCGTTCTCCGGCGACCGGACCCGCCCCGCGCTCGTCGCGTTGGTGGACGACTTCCTGCGCGCGGCGCTGGGTGGCGATGCGGCCGCGGCCGACCGCATTCCCGGCGACGCGTCGGTTCCGGGCGTCCTCGAGCTCGCCGGCGCGTAGCGCGGGGTTCGCCTGCCCCCGCCCGATGCGACGTCCGAGACCGCCGCGTGACCGGCCGGATCTCTAGGGCGCCGGCGGGTGGCGGTCTGCCCACGGCATCGCGGTCTCGAGCTGGCCCGCGAGCCGCAGGATGACGTCCTCCCGCGCGTACGCGCCCACGAGCTGCACGCCGATCGGCAACCCGGCGTCGTTCCAGTGCAGGGGCAGCGAGATC
>JBAZYX010000158.1:0-5324 GCA_041659105.1 Acidimicrobiia bacterium | reverse complement strand
CTCTTCCGATCTCCTTCGAGCACTCCCCCCACCGGTCCCCCTCCGCCTCGCTCGCGCCCCAAACACCTTTGGGAACTTAGGATAAGCCTTTGGCCCGACGGGATGCAGGCCTGCGAAGGGGAACGCCGTGGACGGCACCGAGGTCCGGATCGACGTGTCGGAGGTGGCGCCGCCGGGCGTCGGCCAGTGCACCGTCGAGGTGTTCGCACCGGCCCGGCTCCCGGCCGACCGCCCGCCGGTCGTCGCGTTCTGCCTGCCCGGCGGCTACTCGTCCCGGCGCTACTTCGACCTCCCGGTGCCCGCCGAGCACGGGAGCTACTCGATGGCCCGGCACCTGGCCGGCCGGGGCGTGGTCGTGGTGATCGGCGACCCGCCGGGGGTGGGCACGAGCGACGTGCCCGACGACCCCTTCACCCTGACGCCCGACGCCCTCGGCGACATCGAGGCCGCGGTCACCGCGACGGTGCTCGACCGCCTCGCCGCCGGCACCCTCGCCCCCGGGCTCGGCCCGGTCGCGAACGCGGTCCCGCTCGGCGTCGGCCACTCGGCCGGGGCGCTGCTCACCGTCTACGAGCAGGCCCGGCACCGGCCCTTCGCCGCACTCGCGCTGCTCGGGTTCGCGGGTCGCGGGCTCGTCGACTTCCTCACCGACGACGAGCGGGCCGTGGGTGACGACCCCGCGGCGGCGCGCGCCGCGCTCCCCGGGCTCGTGCAGGCGCGGTTCGCCGGCGCCCGCCCCGACTTCCCCCGGAGCACCACGTCGATCTTCTCGGGGGGACCCGAGCCCGAGGCGGTCAAGGAGGCGGTGCGGGGAACCCGGGTGCCGCTGCTCGCGCTGCTCGGGCTCACCTCCATGATCCCCGGCGCGTCCGCACCGGAGCTCACGGCGATCGACGTGCCGGTCTTCCTCGGCGTGGGCGACGGCGACATCACCGGCGACCCGCGTCGCATCCCGGGCCACTTCCCGAACGCGAGCGACATCACCCTGTTCGTCCTCGCGGGCGCGGGTCACGCGCACAACATCGCGGCCCGGCGCGCCGAGCTGTGGGACCGCCTCGCCGACTGGGCCGACGCGCTCGCGGCGCGGCGAGCCTGACTACAGGTTCCAGACGCGCGCGGCGTTGCCGCACACGATGAGGTCACGCTCGTCGTCGGGCACGCCCCGGAACTGCTCCTCCACCAGCGCACGCGAACGGGGCCAGCTCGACACCGGGTGCGGGTAGTCGCTCGACCACATGATGTTCTCCACCCCGATGCGGTGGCGGAGCAGCTGGATGGCGTCGGGCTCCTCGATGTACGTGAGGGACACGTTGCGCCGGAAGTAGTAGCTCGGGAGCTCCTTGAGCTCGGGGAACTCGTACTGCTGGCGCGTGTTCATGTCGTCGACGATGTACAGCCACCATGCCACCCACCCGAGGCCCGGCTCGACGAACACCACCTTGAGGTGCGGGAACCGCTCGAGCACGCCGGTGAGGACGAGCATGCCCAGCGCCTCGCCGGTCGACAGCGCGGTCATCGGCACGAAGATCCCGCACATCGGCGTGGGATCGCGTTGCATGAGGTCTTCGAGCTGAGTGTTGAGCCCGATGTGGAAGCAGATCGGCAGGTCGAGGTCCTGGATCACGGAGAACAGTGGCGCGTAGCGCTCGTCGAAGTAGTCGGGCAGGCCCAGCTCCACCGGGAACACCGGGAGCTGGAGCGACTTGAAGCCGAGCTCGGCGACCCGCCGCACCTCGGCCACCGCCGCGTCGACGTCGTGGATCGGGATCTGCGCGTTCACGAGCAGCCGCTTCGGGTCCTCCGAACCGAACGACCACATCGCGTCGTTGAACGCGCGCGTGGCCTCACGCCACGCGGTCTTCACCAGGTACAGGTACCGGAACGCGCTCACCTCGCAGTAGAGGACCTCGGCCTCGACGCCGTCGGCGTCCATGTCGGCGAGGCGCGCGGCGGGGTCGCCGTAGCCGGGGCGACCGGCCGAGGGGTGCGGGTTCATCGTGAGCATCGCGGTGTTCATCTTCATCGCGGCCGAGCTCGACATCCGGCGCCCGAACTCCGCCACCCCGTCGAGGTACTCCTGGTGGTGGGCCGGGTCGAGGTGGGCCAGCACCTGGTCGTGCGTGATCTGCACGTGCGAGTCGGCCGAGATGAGCCGGGTCGGGGGCATGGGACCTCCTGCGACGGGGTGCGACGGGGAGCGACGGGGTGCAACGGGATGCGATCCAAAAGACCTTGGGACCTTACCCACGGTGCTATTGGCAGGCAACCGTCCCGCCCGCGCCGAGGAAGGAAGGTCGCGCGCCTCGACGCCGCGGGGGTACGGCGCCGAGGCGGCGACCTCAGCGCACGGTGAGGACCCCGTGCATGCCCTGGGCGTAGTGGGCCAGGGTGCCCGTCTTGTCCTGCTCCACCAGGTTGCAGAACAGCAGGTAGGTGCCCGGCGTGAGCGCGCCCAGCTCGAACTTCGTCCTCGATCCGGGCGTCAGGTCCTCGATCTCCCCGAGCTGGTCGGCCGCGGGGATCCCGTCCTCCACCGCGGCACCCTCGGCGTCGGTCGGGAGCGTCGGATCGGCGGTCCGCACGGCGACGAGCTCGTGGTCGAGCCCGCCGGCGTTCTTCACCACGAGTGTGATGGTGCCGGCCGCCACCGACGCGGGCTTCGGCGTGACCGAGAACTCCGACAGGCGCACCGGAACCTTCGTGGCCTTCACCGCGGGTGCCGTCGACCCGGTCGGCGTGCCGGCCACCACCAGGACGCCCCGCTCACGGTCGCCGTTGGGGCAGAGGGTCGTGTAGCGGCCCGGTTCGAGGTCGATGGTGAACGATCCCGAGAGGCCCGGCGTGAGGTTCTCCTTCTCGCCGATGACGCGCTTGCCGTCGAGCACCTCGAACTCGGTCACCGCGGCCGCATCGACGTTGCGGACCGAGAACGTCGTCGGGCCCGCGGCGGCCTCGATCCGCTTGGGGCAGCCGGCGTCGGTGAGCTTCACCGACACCGTCTGCGCCGCTCCGGCGACGGACGCGAGGCCCATCACGGCCACGCCCACCACCGCGACCACCACCGCTGCCGCCACGGCCGCCGACGCACCGACGCGCGCCTCGCGGCGGCGCGTCCGCGGCCGCAGCACCACGATCAGCATGGGCACCGCGTACGCCAACCACAGCGCGAGCTCGCCCCACGTCGGCTTCGCCTGGATCCCGAGGACCCCGGTCACGAGGGCGTAGCGGACCGTGCCGGGGGTGACGACGGCCGACAGGTCGGCGGCCTGCCCGAGCATCAGGTGCCACCATCCGGCCTCGTGCGCGGTGTGGACCGCACTGCTCAGCAGCCCGGCCGCGACGAGCACCAGCACCACGGCGGTGAGCTTGAAGAAGCGCCCGAGGTCGATGTGGACGCCGCCCCGGTAGATCGCGTAGCCGACGACCACCGCCACCGCGATCCCGAGCAGCGCACCCGCGCCCGCGGCCCGCGGGTTCGCGGCGTCGTTGAACACCGCCACGAGGAACACCGCGGTCTCGAAGCCCTCGCGGAGCACGGCGAGGAAGGCCATCGTCACGAGCGCGGCGGTCGACCCGGTGGCGAGCGCGTCGCTGGTGCGCGTGCGCAGCTCGCCGCTCAGCCCCGCGGCGTGCTTGCGCATCCAGAAGATCATCCAGGTGACCATGCCGACCGCCACGAGCGCGATGACCGTCTCGAGCTGCTCCTGCTCACGCTGGGGCAGCTGCTCCGAGGCGATGCGGAGCCCGGCCCCCACCGCCAGGGACAGGCCCACGCCGAGCGCGACCCCGGCCCAGACCCACCGCATCGCGTCCCTGCGCCCCTCCTGCACGAGGAACGCGGCAACGATCCCCACGATGAGCGCGGCCTCCAGCCCCTCCCGCAACCCGATGACGAACGTCGGCAGCACGTCGAACCTCCCGCTCCGCTTGCCCAGCATTTAGGTAAGGGAGACCTTACTAAGGGCGCCCTCACCCATGCAAGGCGGGCGCGACCGGGCGCGAAGGATCCCGCTCCGTCCGGTTCAGGCGGTCCCCGCCACCACCAGCCGGTAGCCGAGATCGAGCTCGGTCCGGGGGAGGAGATCGGCGTTGCGCGCGTGCCACGCCCCGGACGCGAGGTCGTCGGCGAGGCGCGCCAGTCCCCCGCGCAGCTCGGCCTCGTCCCGGAGGGCGAGCGCGGAGATCCCGGCCCGCACCCCGGGTCGAGGTAGGCCTCGGGCCGGCGCCAACATGCGCTCATGAACCCGTCGGTGCAGTCGTGCGGGACGGGAAGGCGCGCCACGGTCTCGGGGCCGAGCACCCCGAGGATCTCCGGGAGGCGACCTGTCCGGTGACGGCGTCGGCCACCGTCGGCAGGTAGTCGCGCGTCAGCCAGAACCCGGCGCCGGATTCGTGGAGATGTGGTGCACGGCCGGCGCCAGTCCTAAGGTCCGGCGGTGGCGACCGTCCACTTCACCAAGAACCTGCAACGCCACGTCGACTGCCCGCCCGAGCCGGTGGACGCCGCCACCGCCCGCGAAGCGCTCGACGCCTACTTCGCCCTCCACCCCGCGGTGCGCGGCTACGTGCTCGACGAGCAGGGCGGGCTGCGCACCCACGTCAACGTCTTCGTCGACGGCACCCAGGTCGCCCACCGTGCCGTGATGGACGACGTCGTCGGACCCGCGAGCGAGGTCCACGTCATCCAGGCCCTCTCGGGCGGCTGACCCCACCGATGATCGCGGCGCCCCGGCGCCGTCTGAACCCGCGTCCCACCCGCGCGCCCCAACCCGGCACCCGCCCCTCCCCGAGCCCTCCCCGATCGGAGTCCACCGTGGCCCAGCACCTCCTCGTCGGCACCCGCAAGGGCCTGTTCACCGTCGACCGCGCCGGCTCCGGCTACGAGGTCGTCGACGCCGCGCACCTCGGGTCCCCGGTCACGGCCGTGCTCCACGACCCGCGCGACGGCACCACCTACGCCGCCCTCGACCACGGCCACTTCGGCGTGAAGCTGCACCGGCGCGACCCGGGCGGCGGGTGGGCGGAGATCACCTGCCCCGCCTACCCGCCCCAGCCCGACGGCGAGGTCGAGGTCGACCAGTTCCGCCAGATCCCCATCCCCTGGGCCACGAAGCTGCTCTGGACGCTCGAGGCCGGCCACCCGGACGCACCGGGACGGATCTGGGCAGGCACGATCCCGGGCGGGCTGTTCGTGTCCGACGACCGGGGCGACTCGTGGTCGCTCGTGCGGTCGCTGTGGGACGACCCGAGCCGCACGTCCTGGAGCGGCGGCGGCTACGACTACGCGGGCATCCACTCCGTGTGCGTCGACCCGCGCGACGCAG
>JBAZYX010000157.1:0-5343 GCA_041659105.1 Acidimicrobiia bacterium | reverse complement strand
TCCCGGTCGACCTCGCGCTGCTGGCGAAGACCTTCGCGATGTCGGAAGGGCTCGCCGCCCGCCTCGACCCCGACTTCCGCATGGCGCCCGCGGTGCTCGTCCACGTGCAGCGCTTCTTCGTCGAGCTGGCCCAGCGCACCGGTGAGGCGGCGCCCGACCTGCCCGCCACCGAGGGTTGACGCGCGCCCGCGAACTGGTGTTCGATCGCGGTCCCGACCCGAACGTCTGTTTGGAGGACCCGATGGGCACGATGCGCATCCTCGACCACACCGGCGACACCGCCCTGGCGTGGTCCGTCGACGACCCCGCGAGCCTCGCCGAGGCCGAGGCACTGTTCGACCGCCTCCGGGCCGAGCGCAAGATCCCGTTCGCCCGCGCGGCCGGCGCCCCGGCCGGCGACGCCGAGCGCGTCCGGTCGTTCGACCCCGCGGCCGAGGAGATCGTCTGGGTCCGGCCGGTGACGGGCGGCTGACGGCGACCGCGCGCGCCCGACCCGCGCCCCGACCCCCGGGCCCCGTGGACGCCGTGGACGCCGTGGACGCCGCCGATGCCGCCGATGCCGCCGCCGAGGTGGTGCTCGACCTCGAGCTCCCCGACGGGCGTCACCTCGTCGTGTTCGCCGACGGGCGGGAGGTCGTCGTCGGGCGCGCCGGCGCGCGACCGCATCCGGTCGCGGGCTGGGAGTGGCTCGACCGGCCACCCACCCGCCCGCGGACGAACGCGGCGCTCCCCACGCCACGGCGACTCCCCCGGGTCACCCCCGCGGCCGACCGCCGGGCCCGCGAGCTGCTCGAGTCGCTGCTCACCGAGGAGCAGCGCGACGACTACCGCCGCACCGGTCGGTTCTGGGTGCCCACGCCCCGGGGCCCGGTACGCCTCGGGGAGCTCTACCGGTTGGTGCACCGACCGGTCGACCGGCCCCACCTCGAGCACGTGCTCTGCGTCGTGCCGCGCACCTACGCCGACCTCCCGCTGCCCGACGTGTGGACCAACCTGCTGCTGACGCTGGCGGTGGAGCCCGACCGCTTCTTCGACGTCGCCGTGTTCCAGGGCGCCCGGAGGTGTCAGCCCTGAGGGCCGAGGTCGAGGATGGCCCGGCACACCTCGTCGGTCACGAGGTGGACCTCCGCGGTGGTCACGCCCGCGTCCTCGGAGCCGGTGAGCACGGCCCGCAGCATCCCGGCCACGAGGAACCCGCCGACCACGTCCACGAGCGACGTCGCCACGCGGCTCGGATCGTCACCGTCAGCCGCGACCACCACGAGGAGCTCCGACGCCGCGTCGAACGCGGCCTGCACGGTCTCGGCGTCGTCGCCGTCGACCACGAGGGTGTCGGCGCCCAGCACCCCGGCGACGCGCACCGCGTCCCCGGGACGTGCGCCGGGCGCCGGTGCGTGCACCACGCCGCGCGGCATGGCGATGCCACCGGGGTGGGGCACCCCGACGACCACGTGGTCGTCGGGACCGATCTCGTCGATCACCGCGTGGACGAGCTGCGCCCGCATCGCGGGGGCGGCGGCGGTGACGACCACGACACCGCGCGCATCGTCGAGGATGCGGCGCAGCGCGGCCACGTCGGCCGGCGCCATGCGCAGGTCCTCCAAGCGGCGGGCGGCGTCGCCCGGGCCGGTGCGGACCACCACGTGGGTCCCGCTCGGCGTCGACGCCGCGACGACCCGACAGGTGAGCGGCCGGCCCTCCACCACCACGGTGAAGGCGCCTTCGTGCACGGGGTCGCCGGCGGGGTCGAGCTGCGCGGCGGCGAGCAGGCGGTGACAGACCGCCGTGCCCGACGCACGCGGCAGGGTCGGGCCGAGCACCACGCCGCCGTCGACTCGGTAGCGGACCCGGAGGCCATCCTCGCCGTGGTCGAGGTGCACCGCGGACGCCTGCTGGCGGAGCGCCTCGGTGAGCAGCCACACCACGATCTGCAGGTCGGCGGGCTCGCCGGCGGGCCCCGGGCCGGCGGCGGACCCGGGCTCGAAGGGCTCGGGACCGGGGGTCACGAACTCGTAGGTCGGCACCGGGTCCGGCGCGTACGCACGGGGCACCGGCCCTGGAGCGGGTGCGGCGACGTGGGCCGCGGGGGGCGGGAACGGATCGTCGAACGAGGGGACCGCCGGGTCCGGCTCGTGGACATCGACGTCGTCTCCGTACCAGTGGTCCAACGCGGCGGCGAGCTCGTCGGCCGGGCAGAGCACGAGCCGCACCGCCATCCCCGCCGACCGCTCGACGGCGACGCGCAAGTCCCGCGTGGGTGGGTCGGCCACGGCCACGACCAGGTGGGGGCCGTCGACGCGGATCGCGAGCGCCTGGAGCTGGAAGGCCGCGTCCCGCGGGATGCGGGCCAGCGCGGTCCGGACGGGCGGATCGAGGCGGAGGTCCGCCACCGGGACGTGGAACTGGCGAGCGATGGCCCCGATGAGCGCGCGATCATCGAGCGCGCCCTGGCGCACAAGCAGGCGCCCGAGCCGCCACTCCGATCCCGCGGCCTGCTCGGCGAGGGCCTTCTGGACGTCGTCGGACGACACCAGCCCTTCGCGGATGAGCATCTCGCCGAGGCGCGACGGGAGCCCGATGCGCAGGGGAGGCGGCGCCCCGATGTCGTCTTCGGTGTTCATCTGCCCCGCGTTCCCCCAGGCCGGCACCGGCGAGTCGCTTCGCCGGCACCGGCGAGTCGCTTCCTTGTTGGTCGGCCCGCTCCCCGAGGTCCTGAAGCGAATTCCGGGGCCCACGACCTCGGGACCTCGGGCTCTGGCCCGGTTCCCCGCATCCGGTGCAGACTGCGGGCGCAACCCCACCGAACCGACCGAGGGGAGGGGGCATGCCGACGAACCCTGGGGCTCGCCGAGGCGTCCGGGTCCTCGTGCTGGGCCGGCCCGGGTCGGGCAAGGGCACCCAGTGCGTGCGCCTCGCCCAGTCCCTGAGCGTGCCCCACATCTCGACCGGCGACCTCTTCCGGGCCACCGTCGCGCGCGACGCGCCGCTCGGCCGGATGGTGAAGGGCTACATGGACGCGGGCGAGCTCGTGCCCGACGACCTCGTGGTGGACGTGGTCGACGATCGACTCGGGGCCGACGGCGCTGCCGTCGGCTTCGTGCTCGACGGCTTCCCGCGCACCGTCGCCCAGGCCGACCAGCTCGCCGACCTCCTGCTCCCGTACACGCTCGACGTCGCGATCGACCTCGTCGTGCCGCCGGAGGTCGCCCGCGATCGCCTCCTCCGGCGCCGCGTCTGCGGCGACTGCGGGCGGGCGACCGGCCTCGAGAGCACCGCCACGCTCGTTCGGTGCGGCGAGTGCGGCGGGCTCCTCGCGGTGCGCCACGACGACGAGGCGTCGACGGTCTCGCGTCGGCTCGCGCTCCACGACGAGGAATCGGGCCCCCTCCTCGAGTGGCTCACCCAACGGGAGCTGCTCGTGAGCGTCGACGGCGACGGCGCCCCCGACGCGGTCGGGGCCCGCATCGACGCCGCCTGCTCCCATCTCGTCTACTCCGGCATCGCCGGCTGACGCGGCGAGAACGGGCCGGGGGCCGACGTCTGCGTCTACCCTCGATGCTCGACCGGGGAGTGGCGCAGTGGTAGCGCACCTGCTTTGGGGGCAGGCGGTCGGGGGTTCAAGTCCCCCCTCCCCGACGCGTAGGGTTCCGCCCTGCACACGCGGGTGTAGCTCAATGGCAGAGCCCCAGCCTTCCAAGCTGGCCATGCCGGTTCGATCCCGGTCACCCGCTCCAGGAACCGCCGCAGGTCAGCCGCGCGCTCGAGGCCTCCGCGCCGGTCTGCCCCATCGGCGACGCGCGCCCACGGTGGCCGCGAATGAGCGGGAAGTGACACACTCGATGCATGGTGAGATCCGACGAGCAGACGCGCCCGAATCCGCGGCTTGTCCTTGGCATCGTGCTCG
The DNA here is from genome assembly GCA_041659105.1 of Acidimicrobiia bacterium. Classification (GTDB taxonomy): domain Bacteria; phylum Actinomycetota; class Acidimicrobiia; order IMCC26256; family PALSA-555; genus CAIUKV01. Next base: position 1,439 of record JBAZYX010000157.1, on the reverse strand, counting down.
GGGTGCTGGTCTTCGTGTTCGTCGTCGAGAACACCCGGGAAACGAAGATCCGTTTCTTCATCCCCCAGGTCACTGCACCGCTCTGGATGGGCCTGATCGTGGCCGCGCTGCTCGGTGCACTGGCAGGCGCGCTGATCGCCCGGCACATGGCCGCACCCGAACTCCGCCGGCTACGCGGGCGACGCGACGACGAACGACCACCCTCGAGCTGAGAGCCAGGACGGCGTGAGGCCGCCGCGCTCGACGCCCGCCTGACCGATCGCCGACGACGAGAGCGCCGCAGCCGGATTCGACGCACCGGCAACGATCGGCAGCCGACCGGGAACGGGAACCCGCGTCAGCCGGTGAACGTCGGCGGGAGGACCGGCGGCCCGATGACGACCTGGGTCAGATCCGACGACCCACTGTTGTCGAAGCCGGGAGCGCCCGCGTAGACCGCCGTGATCACGTGGGTCCCTGCTCCGAGGTCCGACGTGGAGAACGTCGCCTGGCCAGAGCTGTCGAGCGGACTCGAGCCGAGGGGCGTGCCGTTGTCGAGGAACACCACCGGCCCGGTGGGAGTTCCTCCGCCCTCGGCGGTCACCGTGGCCGTGAAGGTCACCGGTTGGCCGGTGTCCGACGGGTTCACCGACGAAGTGACGGTCGTCCCGGTGGTCTTCGGGGTCGTGCATGTGGACGCCGTGATCGTGTCGGAGTCGAGAGTGACCGACCCGTTTCGGGCCAGCACGCGGCCGTCGATCGTGACGTTGGTCGTCACGGTGATCGACGCCAGCGCCAGGATCGTCCCCCGGAACGTGGAGTCGGTCCCGAGCGTCGCCGAACTCCCGACCTGCCAGAAGACGTTGCACGCGTTTCCGGCGTTGATGATGTTGACCGTGCTGCTCGATGCCGTGATCAGCGTGGAAGCCGCCTGGAAGATGAAGACGGCGTTCGGATCGCCCTCGGCATCGAGGGTCAGCGTCCCCGTGATCTCGAACGTGCCCGAAGCAGAGTCGTAGACGCCGGCGGTGAGGACCTGGCCGCCCAGTTCGGTGGCCACCGTGCTCACCGGAGTGCGGCCCGCAGCGTCGTTGTACGCGACGGTCGTGTCGGCCTGCGCCTGCGCCGCGACGGCGTCGGCGGCATGGATCGATCCGCTCACCGTCAAGCCCGCGCCCGTGATCGCCGGGTTCGGCCACGACCCGAGATCGCCGGTGACCGTCGTCGGGCCGGTGTTCGTCACGCCTTGCCCACCGAGAACCGCGAAGTTGTCGGCCGTTCCCAGTCCGACGGGCGATTGCGCGGCGCCCGCCGAGGTCGGCACCACGGCGACCGCGAACAACGCCGCCGCAACCAGGAGTGCGAACCGAGATCTCCGAACACGAACAAGGCTGCGCATGGCGCCTCCCGTCGGTATAGGTTCGAGCACTTTACTGCAATTTTTGTGCGAAACGCGGCAT
>JBAZYX010000156.1:0-5391 GCA_041659105.1 Acidimicrobiia bacterium | reverse complement strand
AGGCGCTCAGGGCGGGGATGGATGCGCAATACCCGGTTCCATGACCCGACCGCGCCCGGGTGCGGTTGTTGCGATTCGGGCAGATGATCCGAATGCGGGGGCACCGGCGGAATCGGCTGGCCGGCGTCGTGGCGCTCGCCCTGCTCTTCGTCGTGGCCGCGGCGTGCGATCCCGAGCCGCCGCCTCCGCCGCCCCCCGCGCCGATCCTGACCGTCACCGCGGACCCGGAGATCTATCCGTGGTTCGGGGCCGGCGTGAGCGACTACGTCATCCGCTGCACCGGGGCGCCGGTTCACCTCACCGTGGACGCGCCCGAAGGCACCTCGATCTCGGTCGCCGGCCAGCAGGCGGCCTCGGGCCAGTTCGTCGCGACCGTCAACGCGACCACCGGGCAGTCGTTCACGATCGTGGACACCACCGCGTCGCGCACCTATCACGTGCGGTGCCTGCCGACGGACTTCCCCGGCTTCATCGCGTCCCGGGTGGGGGAGACCCAAGCCGAGTACTACATCACCGCCCCCAACGTCTCGACGTCGTTGGCCACGGTCCCCACGTACGCCGCGATCTTCGACCACAACGGCGTGCCGGTCTGGTGGAGCACCAAGCTGCCGACGCTGTTCGCCGAGGTGCTGCCCGCGGGCGACGTCATCTACACGAGCCGCGACGCCGGGAAGGTGGAGGCGATCCACCTCGACGGGACGCCGGCGATGACGCCGGTCACGTCGTCGACCGGTCCGCTGGACGAGCACGACGTCCTGCTCCTGTCCAACGGGAACTACCTCGTCACGGCCAACAAGCAGGTTCCCGACTACGACTTCAGCTCGTGGGGCGCCGCCGCGCCAGCGGCCCCGGCCACGTTGCTCGACCACGTGCTCCAGGAGATCACCCCCGCCGGTGACGTGGTGTGGGAGTGGGACGCGGCGGCGTCGGGCCACATCTCGGTGGCCGAGACCGATCCCGCATGGCGCAACGTCGCGAAGGTCATCTATCCCGGCGTGGTCGACGCGTTCCACTGGAACTCGGTCGAGGCGACGCCGACGGGGTACCTCGTGTCGTTCCGGCACCTCAACGCGGTGTACCACATCGATCGCACCACCGGTGACATCGACTGGAAGCTCGGTGGCACCGATCGCCCCGGCAAGAGCCTCGACGTGATCGGTGATCCGGTGTTCGACGCCGGCGGCACCTTCGGTGGCCAGCACGACGCGCGCCTCCTCGCCGACGGCACCGTCACGGTGTTCGACAACGGCAACAACGGACCGGCCAATCCCGCCCGGCCACCGCGGGCGGTGCGCTACGCGGTCAACTTCTTCGGCACCGCCACCTTCGTCGAGCAGGTCGGCGATCCCGCGATCCCGGTGTCGATCTGGGGCGGTTCGGCCCGCAGGCTCGACGGCGGGAACTGGGTGGTGGCCTTCGGTGGGACCGACACGGTCGACGAGATGCAGCCGGATGGCAACCGCGTGTTCCACCTGCACATCGGTCCCGGGGCCGGTATCTACCGGGTCGTCCCCGTCCCGTACGGCCGGCTGACGATCGACCAGCTCCGAGCGGGCATGGACACGCAATACCCGTAGCGCCGGGCGTCAGCAGGTCGTGGCCATCTCCACCAGTGCGGCCCACTCGGCCGGGGTGGCCGACAGGCCCCAGCGGGCCTTGATCGACGTCCAGGTCTGCGCGTAGGCGCACCACGAGCCCCGGGCCGGCGGTCGCCATCCCTCGGGCCCGTCGTCGCCCTTCGACCGGTTCTCGCCCAACGGGATCGCGATGAGGTGGCCGGCGTCGGCGAGGTCGTTCGCGTACGCCACCCGCTGGGCCGCCGTCCACGCCCACGCTCCGGAGCGCCAGGCGTTCGCGAGGGGCACGGTGTGGTCGACGTCGAGGGCGCGCGCCGACGTGGTGACCGCGCCTGACCACGGGTCGATCCACTCGCCGCCCGCGACGGTGCAGTCCGACGGCGTGGTGAACGTGACCGCGGTGCGCGACTCGAGGACGAGCACCTCGGCGCGGGTGTCCTGGCAGTCGCCGTCGGCGTCGGTCCAGCCCGCGCCGAACAGGTCGCGCTCGTAGCCCTCGGGGTGCGCGTCGGCGATCGAGAGCGTCGCGATCTCCCCGGTGCGCGGCAGCGCGGTGGTGGGCAGGGGCGCGGCGGCGGGCGCGGTCGCGGCGGCGGACGGCGGCTCGGCCCCGGCGCGGCGGTCGGCGCGCTCGACGGAGACGCGGGGCGGGCTGTCGTTCGCGGCGACCGCGACGACGAGGACGAGGGCCAGCGCCAGGAGCACCGCGACGGCGACGGCGACGACGACGGTGCGGTTCGCGTGCGGCACCCGGCCCCGGACCAACCGGCCCCCTTCGGGAGAAGTGCCGGCGAGGCTATCGGGGCGATCTCGTTACCCTGGGCCATCCACCGTGCCGGCGCGCGTCGAGAGGGAGGCACCACCCATGTCGTTCACGCCCACCGCCGAGAAGCTGCTCCCGGACCTCACCCCGCGCGAGGAGCTCGTGCTCCTCGCCCGCACGCTGTGGCGCGAGGGCTACAACGACCACCTCGCCGGCCACATCACGATCAACCTGGGTGACGGCACGCTCCTGTGCAACCCGTGGCTGCTGCTGTGGGACGAGATCCGCCCGCGCGACGTGATCCGCATCGACCTCGACGGCAACGTGGTCGAGGGCGACTGGCCGGTGCCGCCCGGCATCCCGCTGCACCTCGAGCTGCACAAGGCCCGTCCGGGCGTGGAGGTGGCGATGCACAACCACCCCCTCTACGGCACGGTGTGGAGCGACATGCGCGAGGTCCCGCCCGCGTACGACCAGAGCTCGTCGCTCGGCGGTGGCGGCCCGCTCGTCCTGGTGAACGAGTACGGCGGGGGAGTGAGCGACACCAACGCCGCGCGTGACGCCGTCGCGGCGATGGGCGACGCCGAGCTCGCACTCCTCGCCGGACACGGCGTGTTCGTCCTCGGCGCCTCGGTGCGGGCGGTGCACCAGCGTGCGGTGGCGCTGGAGCAGCGCTGCAAGCACGCGTGGCACGTGCGCGCGGCCGGGGGCTCGACCGAGTCACCGTTGCCCGGGTGGTACGTCGAGCGGGCCCAGCAGTCCGACGGCACGCGGTTCCTCGGCTTCTGGGAGGCCATGGCGCGCGCGGAGCTGCGGGCCGACCCCACGCTCCTCGACGACCGAAGCTGACGCGCCGGCCGTCGCGCGGCGGAGACCACCGCGTGAGGGTGCGGGGTCGGGGCCCGGTCGGGTCGTAGCATCGGCGGGATGCGGGGCATCGGGCAGACGCGGGGGGTCGCCGTCGTTGTGGGCGTGCTGGTCGCGCTCGTGGCGACGCTCGTGGTCCCGGTCGGTGGTGCGGGGGCGACGACGAGCCGGTCCGTCCGGCGGGCGACGGCGCCCGGCTACGAGCAGACGATCGACATCGCGGTGGCCGACATCCAGGACTACTGGTCCGGCGAGTTCCCCGACCTCTACGGCAGCCGGTACATCCCCGTCCCCGCCAATCGGATCATCGCCGGCCGCCCCGGCGTGCGCCTGCCTTCGTGCCAGGGCGAGCGGCTCTCCTACCGCGACGTCGCCGACAACGCGTTCTACTGCTTCCACGACAACTTCATCGCGTACGACGACAGCGGCCTGTTCCGCGAGCTCTACCAATCCGTCGGCCCGTTCTCGGTTGCGCTGGTGCTCGCGCACGAGTGGGGTCACGCGATCCAAGATCGTTCCGGTGATACGGGTGGGCCCACCATCTACGCGGAGCTGCAGTCCGACTGCTTCGCGGGCGCATGGACGGCCGACGTGTCGAACGACCCCGAGGACGTCCCGTACTCGGCCGGGGACCTCGAGGTCGCGCTCGCGGCCCTGCTGCGCTTCCGCGACGCGCCCGGGTCCTCCCCCGACGACCCGTCCGCGCACGGCAGCGCGTTCGACCGGGTGAGCGCGTTCCAGGATGGCTTCGAGTCGGGCCCCGAGCGCTGCGCCACCTACTTCGACGATCCGCCGTCGGTGGTGCAGATCCCGTTCTCGAGCGAGGCGGAGGCGCAATCCGGTGGCGACGTCCCGGCCGCCGACGTGATCCCGCTCACGGTCGACCTGCTCAACGAGTTCTACTCGCAGGTCGAGCCGAAGTACACGCCCCTCACGGTCGACGACGTGTACGCGTTCGACAGCACGAAGCCCCGTACGATCCCGCGCTGCGGCGGCACGCGTCCCGAGGTGAAGATCGTGCGCAACCGCGTGTACTTCTGCATCGACGACGAGTACGTGGCGTTCGACGAGCCGTTCCTCCAGCAGATCTACGACGAGATCGGCGACTTCGGCGTGTCCACGTTGATCGCGAACCCGTGGGCCACCCACGTGCAGATCCAGCAGGGCATCCCCGGTGCCGCCGACAACACCCTCGCGGCGGTGCTCCAGGCCGACTGCTACACGGGAGGCTGGGCCGCTGCGTTCTACAACGGTCTCCTCTCCGCCGGATCGCTCTCGGCGGGCGATCTCGACGAGTTCGTCCAGGCGTTCCTCGTGTACAGCCGTGCGCGCGGGATCTCGTCCGACGTGCCCATCACGTTCGTGCGGGTGCGCTTCTTCCGCCTGGGCTTCTTCGCCGGGTACCAGTCGTGCGGGTACTCGGCCGTGGCCGCGGCCGTCGCCGCGCTCTGACCGCGCCGTCGATAGCCTCGGCGGATGGAATCGACGGTGCTGACCATCGAGACCGGTGACCGGCGGATCGTCGACCTCACCGACGAGGTGCGTCGGTTCTGCGGGGGACGGGGCGACGGGCTGTGCAACGTGTTCGCTCCGCACGCCACCGCGGGCGTGGCGATCATGGAGACAGGTGCGGGCTCCGAGCCCGACGCGATCGCGGCGCTCGAGCGGCTGTTGCCGCGCGACGACCGCTACCGCCACGCGCACGGCTCGCCCGGGCACGGCGCCGACCACGTGCTGCCGCTGATCGTGGCGCCCTCCGTCACCGTACCCGTGGTCGGCGGGGAGCCGGCCCTGGGGGTCTGGCAGAGCGTCGTGCTCGTCGACACCAACCTCGACAACCCGCGCCGGACCGTCCGGCTGAGCTTCCTGGCGGGGTAGCGGTGGCCGGCCCGCCGCCGCCGGAGTACGCGCGATTCGGCGACATCTACGTCGCCTACCAGGTCACCGGGTCCGGGCCGGACCTCCTGTACGTGCCGACCGCCACCCATCCGATCGACCTGCTGTGGGACGACCCGGTGGTGGTCCGGGGCCTGCGGCGCCTGGCGGCCGACCACCGCGTCGTGCTGTGCGATCTCGTGGGGGTGGGGAGCTCGGATCCCGTGCTCTACGCGGACCTGCCCGCCATGCAGACCTGGGGCGACGGCATCGGCGCCGTCCTCGACGCGGTGGGCAGCGAGTGCACGA
>JBAZYX010000155.1:0-5818 GCA_041659105.1 Acidimicrobiia bacterium | reverse complement strand
CGACGTCGGCCGGCCCGACCTCCTCGTGTCGATCGGCCACAGCGCCGACGACCTCGGGCGCATGCTGTACCACTCGCTCCACGAGCAGCTCCTCACCCTGCCCGACGCCACCCGCGTCTACCCGGCCCACGGCGCGGGCTCCGCGTGCGGCAAGCACCTCTCCACGGAGACGGAGTCGACGATCGGCGCGGAGCGCGCCACGAACTACGCGCTCCAGCCGATGACGGAGGAGCAGTTCGTGAAGGTTGTCACGGAAGGCCAGCCGGCCGCGCCGCCGTACTTCCTCTTCGCCGCCACCCGGAACCGTCAGCAGCGCGACCTGCTCCACGAGCAGGGCATCACGCCGATGACCCTCGACGAGGTGCTCGCCGCGCAGCGTGACGGCGCGGTCGTCGTCGACACCCGGGACCAGACGATGTTCGCGGCCGGGCACCTGCAGGGCTCGATCGACGTGGGCCTCGACGGCCGCTTCGCCGAGTACACCGGCGACGTCCTGGAGCCCGACGCGCCGATCGTGCTCGTGGGCGAGCCCAACACCGAGTCCGAGGCGCGCACGCGCCTCGCGCGCATCGGGTTCGACAACGTGATCGGGGCGCTCGACGACTACGTGGCCGCGTTCATGGACCACCCCGAGGTGGTGACCCGCGCGTCACGGCTCACCGTCGAGGAGCTGGCCGAGGCCCGGGCGAGCGTGTCCGGGCTCCAGGTGGTCGACGTGCGCAACATCGGCGAGCTCGAGGAGTCGGGCACCATCCCCGGCGCGGTGAACATCCCGCTGCCGCAGCTCGTGCGCCGGCTGGGTGAGCTCGACCCGGCCCGGCCGACCGTTGTGTTCTGCGCCGGGGGGTACCGGTCGTCGATCGCGGCGAGCACCCTGCGGGCGAACGGGTTCACGGACGTGTCCGACCTGCTGGGGGGCATCGGGGGGTGGGGCGGCTCGGGTCACGAGCTGGCCGACGCCGGAACCGCAGGCTGAGGTGCGCGTCCTGATCGCCTCCCCCCTGGGGTTCCTCATCGGCATCTCGCTGGGTGCGGTGGGAGGCGGTGGCTCGATCCTCGCCGTCCCCATGCTCGTGTACGCGGCCGGCCTTCCCCCGAAGAAGGCCACCACTGCCTCCCTCGTGATCGTGGGCGCCACCGCGCTCCTGGGTCTCCCCAGCCAGCTGAGGGCGCACCGCGTCAAGATCGTGGCGGGCACGGTCTTCGCGCTCACCGGCGTGGTCGGATCGATCGTCGGCACGCACGTCAACCAGGGCATCGACCCCAACGCGCTCCTGCTCGCGTTCTCCGGGCTGATGGTGGCGGCCATCGTCGCGATGGTGCGCCGCGAACGCCAGGCGTTCCACACGGTAGAGCTGCTCGACGAGCATCCTGCCGAGGATGACGCCGACGACGGCGCGGTGGTTGTCCACGCCCGCGTCGACATGACCACCGCGCTGAAGGTCGTCGCCGCCGGCACCGTCGTCGGCTTCCTCACCGGCCTGTTCGGCGTCGGTGGCGGCTTCGTGATCGTGCCCGCGCTGGTGCTCGCCCTCGGCTACGGAATGCCGATCGCCGCGGGGACGAGCCTCCTCGTGATCGCCTTGAACTCGGCGGTCGCGCTCGCCCAGCGCTACAGCGGGAACCCGGTCCCCTGGAACGCGGTCGTCGAGTTCCTGGTCATGGCCGTACCCGGTGTGTTCGTCGGAACCTGGCTCAGCCGCCGGGTCGACGGGCCCACGCTCGCCCGATGGTTCATCGGCCTGCTCGTGGTGGTGGCCGCCTACACCGCGATCCGCTCCGGCCTCGCGCTCGCCACCGGCTGAGCGGTCGGTAGCGCTACGGAGCGGTCAGCGGCGGTCGGCCGCTTCCCGCAGCTCGTCGCGGAAGTCGGGATGCGCGATGTCGGCCAGTGCGAACGCGCGCTCGCGCACGGAAAGGCCCGAGAGCTCGGCCGCACCCCACTCGGTGACGATCACGTCGACGTGGTGGCGCGGCGTGGTGACGGCGGTTCCCGCGGGGAGCTCCGACACGATGCGCGCCAGCAGGACGTCGTTGACGGCCGACGCCGACGGGAGGCAGATCAGGGCGCGGTCCTCGAGCTGAAACCCCGACATCGCGACGAAGTCCTCGTGCCCGCCGATCCCCGAGTACTGCGTGTGACCGATGGTGTCGGCCGCGACCTGGCCGTTGAGGTCGACGAGCAGCGCCCCGTTGATCGTGACCATGTCCTTGTTGGCGGCGACGATCGCCGGGTCGTTCACCTGGTCGACCGGGAGGAACCGGACGTCGGGGTTGCCGTCGAGCCAGTCGTAGAGGTCGAGCGTGCCCGCCGCGAACGTGGTGACCGAGTAGCCCTCGTGGATGAGCTTGCGCCGGTTCGTCACCTTGCCCGCCTGGTGCAGGCGCATCAGCCCGTTGGTGAACATCTCCGAGTGCACGCCGTAGTCGCCGCCCGGACCCTCGGCCAACAGCGTGGCGATCATGCTGGGGACGCCGCCGATGCCGGTCTGGAGCGTGCAGCCGTCGTGGATGAACGCTCTCGCGTTGCGGGCGATCGCCGCCTCGGTCTCGGTCACCGGGGCGTCGGCCAGCACGAACGGCTGGACGTCGCTCTCCACCAGCACGTCGATCTCGTCGATGTGGATCGTGTGCGGGAACTCTGGCGGCACCCCGAAGGTGCGCGGGAGCTGCGCGTTCGCCTCGACCACGAGGAGCCGGTCGGGATCGCGCCCGGCCCGGTGGAGCTCGTCGACCGTCGCGCCCGCGTGCAACGACAGGCTCAGGTAGCCGTCGGAGTCGATCGCCGTGGCCGCGCTCGCGACGACCCGCGGGTTCACCCGCTGGGCGACGAGCGAGAACCGCCGGAAGTCGGCCGGCACGAACTCGATGTCGGCACCGCTCGCGAGCAGGAACCGCTCCGCCGGGCCCATGAAGCCGGTGCGCATCCGCACGCCGGCCCGCGTGAACACCGCGTAGAGGTCCACGAGCAGCGCGCCGTGGATGACGAGGTCCTCGAAGTCGTCGCGCTCCCCCAGGGCGTGCAGGAACGCGGCGGGTTGCCCGGGCCCGAGCGGGACCCCGAGCGAGTCCCGCGGCTCCACGAGGGCCGCGGCCTCGGCCGCGGTGCAGACGCGCGCCGGGCTCACTCGAAGACGAGCTTGCCCGAGTCGATCACCGTGTTGTCGCCCACCACCGTCTGGAAGATCGCCTCGTTGCCGTCGACCCACACGCGCACGTCGAGCTGGTCGCCCGGCATCACGGGACTCGAGAAGCGGCCCTCGATCGACTTGAACCGCGCGGGGTCGCTGCCGCACACCGCGTGGAGCAGCGCCCGACCGGTGAAGCCGTAGGTGCACAACCCGTGGAGGATCGGCTTCGGGAAGCCGGCCCGCGCTGCGAAGGTCGGGTCGGAGTGCAACGGGTTGCGGTCGCCGTTGAGGCGGTAGAGCAGCGCCTGGTCCGTGCGGGTCGTGTAGGAGACGACCTCGTCGGGCGCGCGGTCGGGCGGCACGTTGCGCGGGCCGCTCGGGCCGCGGTCGCCACCCCAGCCGCCTTCACCCCGGATGAACGCGGACATGGTGGTGGTCCAGAGCAGGTCGCCGCCCGGCTCGCGGGCCTCGCTCTCCATGACGACCACTGCGGCCTTGCCCTTGTCGTACATGGCCGCGATCTTGCCCTGCACCATCGCCGTGCCCGCCACGGGGACGGGCTTGTGCAGCGTGATGCCCTGCTCGCCGTGCACGAGCATCGCCCAGTCGAAGGTGCCGATCTTGTCCATCGGGCCGGCACCTCCACCACCGAGCACCACCGGCATGGTGGGGAGCGCCTTCTGCTCGATGCCGTCGGAGTTCTCGGTGGTGAACTCGAGCTCGAACCCGGTCGGATCGGTGGCCCCGGCGCCCACGCCGAGGGCGTAGAGCAGGGAGTCCTTCGACGTCCACCGGGCCTCGGACGGCTCGGTCACGGCTCCCACGGCATCAGGGTTCAGCGGCATCGGGGCTCCTCTCGCGTTCACGGGCGGCGTGTGCGGCGGCAGTCTCGCGTAGCGTGCCGGTTCGTGCCCACCCGAGCGGATCCGCCCTCCCTGCCCATCACCGAGGTCGCGCCCCGCACCTGGTTCGTGCAGCCGTCGTGGGTCAACGTCGCGCTGTTCGAGACCGACGCCGGCCTGGTGATGGTCGACGCCGGCTTCGCTACGGACGCGGCCACCATCCATGCCGCGGTGCGGTCCGTCAGCGCCGCGCCGCTCCACACCGTGGTGTTCACGCACGGCCACGTCGACCACGCCTTCGGCCTGCGGGCCTTCCTGGAGGCCGGTGAGCGGCCGCAGGTGGTGGCCCACGAGAACGTGGCCGAGCGCTTCCGCCGATACGCGCGCACGGCGGGCTACAACGCGCGCATCAACGCCACGCAGTTCCGGCTCGACCCCGAGGCCGTGCGCTGGCCCCACGCCGACACCGACTTCGTGTGGCCCGACGTCACCTACCGCGACGAGCTCATCCTCGAGATCGGCGGCGAGGAGTTCAACCTGCGCCACGCGCGCGGCGAGACCGACGACGCCACCTGGGTGTGGGTCCCCGGCCGCCGGGCGCTGGCGTGCGGCGACTTCTGGTTCAACGTCGCCCCCAACTGCGGCAACCCCCAGAAGGTGCAGCGCTACCCGGAGGACTGGGCGAACGCGGCCGAGGTGATGGCCGCGCTCGGGGCCGAGGTGCTGCTCCCCGGCCACGACACCTTCCAGACCGGCGCCGACCACATCCGGCGCCTGTTCACGGTCCAGGCCCACTTCCTGCGCACGATCGTCGACCAGACGATCGCCGGCCTCAACGCCGGCCTCACCCACGACGAGATCGTCGAGCAGGTGACGATCCCCGAGCACCTCGCGGCCGAGCCGTCGTTGCAGCCGCTGTACGACCGGCCCGAGTTCATCGCCCGCAACGTGATCCGACAGTTCGGGGGGTGGTGGAACGGCCGGGCCGCCGACCTCATCCCGGCACCGGCCGACGCCCGCGCCCGCGAGGTCGCCGCGCTCGCGGGCGGAGTCGATGCGCTGGTCGCCCGCGCGCGCACGCTGGCCGATCCGGCATCGCCCGAGCACGACCTGCGCCTCGCGTGCCACCTCGCCGAGTGGGCCGTCGCCGCCGCGCCCGATCACGCCGGCGCGCGCACCTGCGCGTCCGAGGTGTTCGGGGCCCGCGCCGCGCAGGAGTCGTCGATCATGGGCAAGGGCATCTTCTCCGCCGCGGCACGCGCCGCGCGTCCGGACCCGGCCGACTGACGCCGATGGCGGGCCGAGCGAGCCGCTTCCTCCCCGGGCTGCGGGTCGCGCGCGAGTACCGCCGGTCGTGGGTCCGCCCCGACCTCGTCGCCGGCGTGGTGCTCACCGCGCTGCTCGTGCCTCAGGGCATGGCCTACGCGGAGCTCGCCGGCCTCCCGCCCGTCACCGGGCTCTACGCCACGATCCTCGCGCTGCTCGCCTACGCGCTGGTCGGGCCGTCGCGCACCTTGATACTGGGCCCGGACTCCGCGCTGTCCCCCATGGTGTTCGCGGCGGTGGTGCCCTTGGTCGCGTCCGACGCACCGCCGTCCGAGCGCATCGCCTTCGCGGCGATGCTCGCCATCCTCATGGGCGCGCTCTGCGTCGCGGCCGGCCTGTTCAAGCTCGGTGTGCTCGCGGAGCTCCTGTCGATGCCCATGCGCGTCGGCTACCTCAACGGCATCGCAGTGGTGGTGCTCGTGAGCCAGCTCCCCCGGCTCTTCGGGTTCTCCACGGACGCCAACGGCGTGGTCGACGAGCTCCGCGCCTTCGTCGACGGTGTCGCCGACGGCGCGACCA
>JBAZYX010000154.1:0-6067 GCA_041659105.1 Acidimicrobiia bacterium | reverse complement strand
GGCGGTCCAGATCCACGGCGGCCTCGGCTACATGCTCGAGTCGCCCGTCGCCCGCTTCTACTGCGACGCGAAGGTGCTCGAGATCGGCGAGGGCACCAACGAGATCCAGCACATGGTGATCGCGCGCGCGCTGGGCTGTTGATCCCTGTTTCCTGCTCAGACCGCGACGAGGCGGCGGACGGCGTCGGCGATGTCGTCGCGGTCGGGGAGCCAGGCCCGTTCGAGGTCGGGTGCGTACGGAGGGGGAGTGGGCGCGGCGCCGATCCGCTCGATCGGCGCGTCGAGGTCCCAGAAGCCTTCCCGCGCGACCGTGGCCGCGATCTCGGCGCCGATGCCGAACGGGACGACGGCCTCGTGGGCGATCAGGAGGCGGCTCGTCTTGTGCACCGAGTCGAGGATCGGCACCAGGTCGAGCGGCGCCACGGTCCGCAGGTCGATCACCTCGACCGAGACGCCCTCACCGGCGAGCTGCGCGGCCGCGGCCACGGCCTCGTGGACCATCCGTGAGACCGACACGACGGTGACGTCGGTGCCCGGACGCACGACGACGGACTTCCCGATCGGGAGCACGTGGTCGGACGGCGGCTGGGGTCCCTTCGTGCCGTAGAGCAGCCGGTTCTCGATGAAGATCACGGGGTTCGGGTCCTGGATCGCGGCCCGCAGCAGCCCGTAGGTGTCGGCCGGGGTCGACGGCATGACGACGCTCAACCCGGGGATGTGCGCGAGCAGGGCCTCGAGGCTCTGCGAGTGCTGGCTCCCCGAGGAGCGGCCGGCGCCGAACTGGGTCCGGACCGTGAGCGCCATCTGGGCGGCGCCGCCGGTCATGAACGGCATCTTCGCCGCCTGGTTGAGCAGCTGGTCGAGGCACACACCGACGAAGTCGAGGTACATCAGCTCCACCACGGGATGCATCCCGGCCATCGCCGCGCCGACGCCGACGCCCATGATCGCGGTCTCGGAGATGGGTGTGTCGCGCACGCGGTCCCCGAACTGATCGTGGAGTCCGCGCATCAGCCCGAAGACGTTGCCACCGGCCCCGACGTCGATGCCGGCGACGAACACGCGGTCGTCACCGGCGAGCTCGGCTTCGAGCGCGGTGCGGATCGCGTCCATCGTGCGGAAGACCGGCGCGTCGGCGACCGGCGGGGGCGGCTCGGCCCGGTCGGGGCGCGGGCGGGTGACGAAGTCGTGCAGCGTCGCGGTCGCGGGCGCCGTCATGAGGCGCGCGGTGGCGACGTCGGCGTCGAGCTCCCGGGCCACCGCCGACTCCAGCGCGCAGACCGCGTCGTCGGCGATCCCCGCGGCCTCGAGCCGCCGCGCGTGGACGAGGAGCGGGTCGCGCGCCTCCCACTCGCGGACCTCGTCGGGCGACCGGTAGCGCTCCGGGTCGCCTTCGTAGTGACCGTGCCATCGGTACGTGGTCGCCTCGACGATGGCGGGCCCGTGTCCGGCGCGCACGTCGCGGACCACCCGGCGCATCGCGGTCGCCGTCGCGACGACGTCGTTGCCGTCGACCTTGACGAAGTCGACGCCGTACCCCTTCGCTCGCCGCTTGAGCGACGCGCCGTGCTGGGTCGACGTCGGCGAGAACTCGGCGTACCCGTTGTTCTCGCAGAAGAAGACCACCGGGAGCTTCCACACCGCGGCGAGGTTCAACGCCTCGTGGAACGCGCCCTGCGCCACCGCGCCGTCGCCGAAGAACGCCACCGCGATGCTGCCGTCGTGTCGCAGCTGCGCCGCGGTCGCGGCACCCGCCGCGATGGGCAGGCCGGCCGCCACGATCCCGTTGGCGCCGAAGATGCCGATCGTCGGGTCGGCGATGTGCATCGAGCCCCCGCGCCCGCGGTTCGTGCCCGCGTCCTTGCCCATCAGCTCGGCGAACATCCCGAGCGCGTCCAGACCTTTCGCGAGGCAGTGGCCGTGCCCGCGATGGGTGGACGTGATCACGTCCACCGGGGCGAGCGGCCAGCACGCGCCCACGGCCGATGCCTCCTGCCCGATCGACAGGTGGACGAAGCCCGGCACCTCGCCGTCGCGGTACAGCGCGGCCACGCGCTCCTCGAACCCGCGGATGACGAGCATTCGTCGATGCAGCTCGAGCAGGTCGGCGTCGGTGAACATCAGCGGTGTATTGTACGTACTGGTCGGTACAAACACGAGGGACAGGCGAGGAAGGGCGAATGCCCGATCAGATCGAGATCCCCGCGTCGTTCACCGCGGTCGGGGACGTGACCGGGAAGCGCGTGGTCATCACCGGCGCGAGCCGGGGGCTCGGTCGGCTGCTCGCGCACGCGTTCTCCCACGGCGGCGCGTCCGTGACCCTGGTGGCGCGGACGGAGACCGACCTCAAGGCGGTCGCCGCCGAGCTTCCCGGACCGTCCCTCGTGTGCCGCGGCGAGGTGACCGACGCGGCGTTCAACGAGGTGGTCGCCGACGCCACGGTCGCGGAGTGGGGCGGCGTCGACGTCTGGATCTGCAACGCGGGGATCTCACCGATCCTGGCCGGACCCCGCGAGACCGACCCGTCGGTCTGGCGCGAGATCCTCGACGTGAACCTCACGGGGGCGTTCCTCGGGGCCCGCGCCGCGGCACGGGTGATGCGTGAGGGCGGGCGGGTGATCTTCACCGGCTCGGTCCTGGGGGAGCGGCCGCGCGCCGGGCTCACCGCGTACAGCGCTTCGAAGGCCGGCCTCGTCGGCATGGCGAAGGGGCTCGCGCTCGACCTCGCTCCCGCGGGCATCACCGTCAACGTCGTCGCGCCGGGGTGGTTCGACTCGCCGCTGGCCGAGCGGTGGAAGAACATCCCCGAGCTCGAGGCCGGCGTGCTCGGGCACACGGCGCAACGCCGCTGGGGCGCATCCACCGACCTGGCCGGCGCGTACCAGTTCCTTGCCTCCGACGCGTCGGCGTTCGTCACGGGCACCGTGCTCAACGTCGACGGCGGATACCTCCTCGTATGAACCAGGCCCAGACGGCGGACCGCCGGGTCGTCGTGATCACCGGAGCGGGCGGAACGCTCGGCGCGGCCCTGTGTGGCCAGTTCGCGGGCGAGGCCGACACCGACGTCGTGCTGAGCGACGTCAGCGCAGCCTCGCTCGAAGCCACCGTGAACGGCTTGGGGGAGCGCCGGGGCGCGGTCGAGACGTTGCTCGCCGACGTGAGCGACGTGGCCCAGGTCGAGGCCGTCGTCGCGTTGGCCGTGGAGCGGTTCGGCCGGCTCGACGTGCTGATCAGCAACGCCGGGGTGCTCGCGCCCAACGGCCGCATCCACAACCTGTCGACCGACGACTGGGACCGCTCCTACCGCGTCAACATCCTCGGTGCCGTCAACGGCATCCGGGCCGCGGTGCCCGTCATGCGCGCGCAGCACGCGGGGTCGATCATCCTGACGGCCTCCGTCGCCGGCCTCACCGCGTGGTCACACGCCGCTCCGTACTGCGCGACGAAGGCGGCCGTCATCCAGCTCGCGAAGGTCGCGGCCGTCGAGTACGCGCGCGACGGGATCCGGGTCAACTGCGTGTGCCCGGGGACGTTCCTCTCGGGGATCCACGAAGGCCTCCCGCCCGAAGCGATCGACGCGATGGCGGCCAAGCACCCGCTCGGGCTGGGTGCGCCGGCCGATCTCGTGGGTGCCTACTCGTACCTCGCGAGCGACGCGTCCCGCTGGACGACGGGCGCGGCGATGGTGGTCGACGGCGGCTACGCGGCGCCGTAGGGGGAAGCGAACGTGCATCCGGACATGAACTGGTTCGGCGTGCTCGAGCACCACGCCCGTCGCACGCCGGAGAAGCCCATCGCGATCTTCGGCGCCGACGTCGTCACCTACGAGGGGATGGCCCACGGGGCCGCGGCCGCGGCGGCCGGGTTGCACAGCCGCGGCGTCGGCGCCGGTGACGTGGTTGCGCTGCTCTCGTACAACAGCACCGAGCTGCTCGCGACGATCTTCGCCGCCAACTACCTCGGCGCGGTCGCGATGCCGATCAACTGGCGGCTCGCCGCGCCCGAGCTGCGGTTCATCCTCGAGCACTCCGAGGCCCGCGCGCTCGTGTGCGACGGCGAGCTGCTCGACCTCGCGAACGAGGCGACCGACGGGATGGCCGGCCTCCTCCGCGTCGCGGTCGCGGCCGACGCGGTCGCCGGGTGGGAGTGGTTCGCCGATCTCGGTGGCGACTGCGCTGCGGTGCCGAGGGTGCAGGTCGGCGGCGACGACCTCCACCGGCTCATGTACACGTCCGGCACCACCGGCCGGCCGAAGGGCGTGATGCTCACCCACGCGAACCTGGCGTGGAAGAACTATGCGCACATCGCCGAGTTCGGGTTCGCGGCGACCGACGTGGGCCTGGCCTGCGGGCCCCTGTACCACGTGGGTGCGCTCGACCTCGTCACCACGTCGATGATCGCGGTGGGGGCGACCACGGTGATCCACCGCGTGTTCGACGCCGAGCGCGTGGTCGACGACATCGAGCGGCTGGGCATCACCACCGTGTGGGCCGCGCCGGCGATGGTCCGGGCCGTCCTCGACGTGCCGGGAGTCGCGCAGCGCGACCTCTCGTCGGTGCGCGTGCTCATCGCGGGCGGCGAGAAGATGCCGATCCCCTTCATCGAGCGACTGCGCGCGACGTTCCCGTCGGCGTGGTTCGCGGACGCCTACGGCCTGACCGAGACGGTGTCGGGCGACACCTTCCTCGACCGCGACAGCACGATCACCAAGCTCGGCAGCGTCGGCCGGCCGTGCCAGTACCTCGAGCTCGACCTGTGGGACGAGCAGGGCGCGTCGGTCCCGGCCGGGGAGCAGGGCGAGATCGTGCTCCGTGGTCCCAAGGTGTTCGCGGGCTACTGGCGCGATCCCGACGCGACGGCCGCGGCGTTCGCGGGCGGCTGGTTCCACACCGGCGACATCGGCGTGCGCGACGACGACGGATACCTCTACATCGTCGATCGGCTCAAGGACCTGATCATCTCGGGCGGCGAGAACATCGCGAGCTCCGAGGTGGAGCGCGTGCTCTACGAGCACGACGCGGTGGTCGAGGTCGCGGTGGTCGGCCGTCCCGACGAGAGGTGGGGCGAGGTCCCGGTCGCCTACGTCGTGGTGGGCCCGGACGCGACCGTGACGCCCGACGAGCTGATCGAGCACTGCCGCGGGCAGCTCGCGAAGTTCAAGGTGCCCAAGGCCGTGACGTTCGTCGACGAGCTCCCGCGGAACCCGTCGGGGAAGGTCCTCAAGCGCGAGCTGCGGACCCGCACGGCCTGACCCCGCGAGCGATCCGCGCCTCAGCGCTGGTGGGCGGTGAAGCGGGCCGACCAGGCCATGAGGTCGGCGGGGACGAAGTACCCGGTCTCGTCGTTGATCGTGGCCCAGTGCGCGGCGACGTCCTCCACCGTCGGCGCGGCCGTGGGGTGCACGTAGCCCTCGGTCGACGCGATGAAGAGACGCGCGAACCGGCCGGCGCCCGCGGTGTAGACCTCGCCACTCACGGGGCACGACTCGTGCGCGAGGAACGCGACCATCGGCGCGACGAGCTCGGGGGCCATCAGCGTCGCCATGGGGTCGTCGTCGGCCGGGTCGGCACCGGTACCGGCCATGCGGGTGAACGCCGCGGGGGCGATGCAGTTGACGCGGATGTCGTGCTTCGCGCCGGCGGTGGCGAGGCTCCGCGTCATGCCGACGACTCCGGCCTTGGCGGTGGCGTACGAGAGGTTGGTGGGCAGCCCGAACATCCCCGTGGACGTGGTGTTCACGACGCGGCCGTAGCCCTGGTCGGCCATGCGCGGCCACGCGGCCCGGATGGTGTTGAACGAGCCCGCGACGTGGACCGCGAGGTGCCGGTCGAGGTTGTCGAGGTCGGCGTCGGGGAGGCCGGCCCACCGGACGATGCCGGCGTTGTTGACCACCACGTCGATGCGGCCGAACCGCTCGACCGCGGTGTCGACGAGGGTCTGACCGCCCGCCGGCGTGGCGACGTCGCTCGTGTCGGCCGCCGCGGCGCCGCCCGCGGCGACGATCTCGCCGGCCACCGCGGCGGCCGGCCCGGCGTCGGCGCCGTCACCCCCGATCGAGCCCCCGAGG
>JBAZYX010000153.1:0-6195 GCA_041659105.1 Acidimicrobiia bacterium | reverse complement strand
TGGCCTCAACGGCGGGCGGGCTGTCGTTCCTCCAGAACAAGGTGTACGAGGCCCGCGCCGACGTGCTCATCGGTGGGCAGGCCGCGGCCCAGGTCTACGCGGCCGGCGCACCTGGCCTCGACACCGGGCGCAGCCTCCAGACCGAGGTGAGGATCCTCCAGAGCCGCGCCGTCCGCGACGCCGCGGCGCAGGCGCTCGGCCACGTGACTGCCGTGCACATCGACTCCGAAGAGGAGTCCGCCGTGGTGTCGGTGGTCGCGCAGAGCGAGGATCCGCAGCGTGCCGCGCGCGACGCCGACGCGTACGCTCAGGCCTACGTCGACTACCGCCTCCAGACGACCGTGCAGTCGCTGCTCGACGCCGGCCAGGAGGTGCAGTCCCAGATCAGAGACCTCGACGCCCAGCTCGCGTTCGTTGGGGCGAGCCCAACCTCCCAGAGGACGGTGCTCGAGTCGAAGCGTGCGTACCTGGTGGAGCAGCAGAGCCGCCTCGAGCTCGCGGCGGGGCTCGCCAACGCGGGCGGTGCTGCGGTCCTCGCCAAGGCCGAGGTGCCCGGGGTCCCGGTGTCGCCCAAGCCGTTGCGCAACGCGCTGATCGGCGCGGTGCTCGGACTGCTGCTCGGCGTGGGCCTCGCGTTCGTCTTCGAGTACCTCGACGACACGATCAAGGACCGGGCCGGCCTCGAGCTCGCCCTGGGGGGTGCGGTGGCGGTGCTCGCCGAGATCCCCGAGGCGAACCCGCCGAAGAAGTGGAAGCGCGACACCTACCTCGTGGTGGAGGAGGAGCCGACGTCGATCGCCGCGGAGTCCATCGGCATCCTGCGCACCGCGGTGATGTTCCTCGGCGTCGACCGTCCGATGACCAAGATCCAGGTCACGAGCGCGGCCGCAGCCGAGGGAAAGACCACGATCGTCACGAACCTCGCGGCCTCGCTCGCCAAGGCCGGCAAGCGGGTGATCATCGTCGACCTCGACCTTCGCCGCCCGCGCGTGCACCAGTACTTCGACCTCTCGAACACGATCGGGTTCACGACCGTGATGCTCGACGAGTCCGCCGTGAACGCGGCGATCCGTCGTGTGAGCGACGACACTCCGCTCGCGGTGGTGCCATCGGGCAAGGTGCCGCCCAATCCCTCGGAGGTGCTTGCCTCACCCAAGGTGGCCAGGATCCTCGGCTCGATCGAAGCAGTGGCCGACTTCGTGATCATCGACAGCCCGCCGGTGCTGCCGGTCGCCGACTCCCTCACGATCGCCGGGTACGTGGACGCGACGGTGCTGGTGGCCCGAGGGGGGAAGTCGTCCCGGCGGGCGGTGCACCGGGCGGTGGAGATGCTGGCCCGGGTGGACGCTCCGCTGGTGGGGGCGGTCCTCAACGCCGTCGACGCCGACGCCTCCGGCTACGGATACGGGCGCTACGCGTACCAACCGCGCCGATCCGACCCGAGACGGGCCTCGGGCAACGGTGCCGGCCCGACACGGGCGCCGGTGTCGGTGCTCGCCGACCCGTGGGCCAATGGCGGTGCCGCCCCCACATGGACCGAGTCCTGGACGGAGAGGGTCGACGAGGGGTAGCCTTGTCCGTATGAGTCGATTCGCCCGGATCCGTCCATTCTTGGGGGAGCTGTGAAGCGTCTGCTCGTGAGTCTCGCCGGCACCGCGGTCGCGGTGCTGATCCTGGGTGCGGGAGTCGCCGGAGCGCAGGCGTACCCGCCGGGCGCGCAGCCGAGCGGCTGCACGCTCAGCGTTGGCCCCTCGGCCGCCGCGACCGGCGCCACCGTCACGGTCTCGACGACCGGTGACTGCGACACCGCCGGCTTCGTCCCGGGCTCGGCGGTGGTGATCACCTTCGCTTCGACCCCCGTCACGGTCGGAACCACGACGGCCGGCTCGAACGGCGGGATCTCCACTTCGGTCAAGATCCCCGCCGATGCCACGCCGGGTGAGCACACCATCACGGCCAGCGGTCCAGCGGCTTCGGGTGGGACGCTCGCGCTCAGGGCAACGATCGTCGTGACGGGGCCTGCGACACCCTTGGCGTTCACCGGCTCCTCGTCGGTCGGTCCGGAGCTGTGGATCGGCATGGGCGCCGTCGCCGTCGGCAGCCTGTTCGTCGTGGGTGGTCGCCGCCGCTCGCGAGCAACGGTGTCGGCTCGAAGCTGACCGGCGGGCGACCAGCGGTAGATCGGGCCCGCGCGCCCATCGTTGGTGGGGTCAGCCGCCGACCGTGAAGCGCAACACGCGGTCGGCGGTGAGCCGCCCGGCGTAGGTGGCCGAGTTGCCGCTCGTCTCGAAGCCGCCGGCGGGTTCCTCCGGCTTCCACCCCCCGGACACCGCGACCGACTCCGCGAAGCTGTCGGGGTTCACCATGGTCTGGCGCCACACGTGGAGGCGGTACTGCGGTTTGCCGTGTCGCGTCACCAAGCGCATCGGGCCGCGCAGGTCCACCTGGAGCACCACCTCGGCACCGGGGGGGATCGCCACGAAGCGCGAGTACACGTTGAGCCCCTGCTCGACCTCGCCGTGGACACCCACCGGCTGGCCGTCGAGGGTCGCGCGCGCCACCCCCAACGGCGTGTAGAGGGAGACGTACAGCCGGCTCGTGCCGGCCGGGAGACCGAGTGCGTTCCCGATCACGTACCCGGGGAGACCCTGTGGGGGCGCGTCGTTGCGGAGCCGGATCGACGCGACGGTCCGTTGACGGCCCGCCGCGGGGTCGATCTCGGTGGTGAGCTCCACCGTGCGGTGCAGGAACAGCTCGAGCTTGCTCGCGCTCGCGTTCTGGGTGACGAGCGCGAAGGTGTCGCCACGGGTGGCGCCGAGGTGGCCCGTGACTCCGAGGCGTTCGAGCAGCCGGTTGCCGCCCCCGTCGAACGACACGAAGAAGAAGTGGCCCTTCGCCACCGCGGGGCCGAGCGTGCGCCCGACGGTCCGCGGGCCGGGCAGCGACGACGTGGTGAACCGCTCCGTCACCGCGCGTGCGGCGCCCTCGAGGAAGTCGGTTCGCTCCGCGGTGTCGGGGAACACGAGGTACTGGTCGCGCAGCAGGATCCGCGCGGCGTTGTCGGCGCTGAGCGGCTCGGGAAGGCCGGTCACCGTGACCGGCCCGGTGAGGCGCAACAGCCGGGCCAGGCCCTTCGGGTCGATGGCGATCACGCCGTCGATGGGCTCGCCGCCGGACTGCGGATAGAGCTCGGCGACCACCTCGGCCACGGTGGGGAAGTCGGGGGACATGTTGACGTTGCGCCACTCGCCGGACACCCCGAACCGGCTGTAGCGGGCGAGGTAGTCGGGCGGCCCGTCGATGTGGCGTGGGAGCGGGCCGCCGCCGCGGTTGAGGTCCTCGGTACGGCCGAACTGCGTGAGGTCGAGGCGCCCGTCCGTCGCGGTGATGACGCCCCAGTTGCCCATGAAGCCACCGCCACTCGCCCTGGCTTCGGTCGGCGTGGTGAACATCACGAAGTAGCGCTTCGGTCCGTCGGCGCCGAGCAGCGTCGGCCCGGCGCGCGTGGCGAGGAGCGCGGTGCGCGCGTCGTGTGACGCGTCGCGCAGGCTCTGGCGCAGGTCGTCGAGCTCGCGATCCACGAGCCACGCGAGCCACGGCGAGCCGAGGCCCCGCAAGTCGCGGCGTGACCGGTCGAGCGCCACGTGCACGTCGGAGAGCGGCGCGTCGAGCGCGACGATCGCGACCGGGTCGATCCGGCCGTTGACCGCGCGCAAGCTCTCGACGTCGGCCGAGCGCGCCGCGAATGCGCCGGTCTCGGCGAGGTCGACCGCGTTGCTCACGAGCCGGCGGACGGCGCGCTCGTTCTGGCCGACCATGGGCACGATGCGCGCGACTCGCGACCACGGCTGGTCGAGCAGCGACTCCGCGGCGCGCAGCCGCTCGAGCGCGTCCTCGAAGTGCGCGATCGCGAGCTCGGTGTCGCCCTGGCGCGCCGCTTCGATCCCAGCGCGGGCGGCATCGGCGCCCGCGAGCGCGTCGGAGCGCGCGAGCAGGACGCTGACCGAGAACGCTGCGGTACACGCGATCGCGAAGCCGGCGACGACGACGGCCCCGACCAGGATGCGCCGGCGGGTTCGGCGTCGGAGGTTGCGGGTTCCCGAGACGATCAGCACCGCGCACGCGAACGCTCCGAGCACCGCCGAGGTGCCGGTTGGCCCCCACTGCGGGAGCCGCAGCGCGATCTGCACCGTGGCCGCGCCGATGAGCGCGCCGATGACTCGGGAGCGGATGTCGAACACCGTGGTCGCGACCGCGATGGCGAACACGGCGAGTGCGCCGATGAACAGCGCCTGGTCGGGGGCCGACCCGATGGTCATCGCCCCGGCGGCCGCAGCCCAGGTCCACCGCCGAGCCTGCGACGCCCCGAGCGTGACGCCCGCCGCGAGTGCTCCCCGCACCACCGCGTCGACGACCGGGATCGCCGTTGGCGCACCCGCCGCGAACACCGCTGCGGTCGCAGAGAGCGCAGCCACCAGCACCACGAAGCACGTGCGCCGCCGGATCTGCGTCCGGCTGCTGGCCCGGGGCGGGGGCCGCGGGGGCGTGTCACGGGTCGCGGCGCTGGACATTCCGGGCATCGGGATCAACAGACGCTAGCGCGGCGGCCGTGCGATGCGGTGTCGGCGACCGATCGGGCGCGAGGCGCCGGTTCCGGTGTCAGCGCAGCTCGCGCCGCAGGATCTTGCCGCCGGGGCTGCGCGGCACCACGGTGACCAGCACGAGCTCGCGCGGGAGCTTCGGCGCGCTGAGCCGGTCGCGCGCGAACGCGCGCAGGTCGTCGAGCGTGGGCGGCGCGGCGGGGTCGCGCGGCACCACGTGCGCGACGACGCGCTCGCCCCACTCCGCGTCCGCCGCGCCCACCACCGCGACGTCGGCCACCGCGGGGTGGTCGGCCAGCACGTGCTCGACCTCCACCGGGCTCACGTTGACGCCACCCGTGATCACCAGGTCGCGCAGGCGGTCGACGACCTGGAGGCGGCCGTCGGCGGTGAACGCGCCGACGTCGCCGGTGCGCAGCCAGCCGTCGGAGGTGAACGCGCGGCGGCTCGCCTCCGGGTCGCGGCGGTAGTCGCGCATCACCATCGCGCCCGCGATCTCGATCTCGTCGGCTGCGCCGAGCCGCACGCGGGCGCCGGGGATGGGGATCCCGTTGGCGACGCAGCCGCCCCACGTCTCGCTCTGCCCGTACGCGTCGATCACCGAGACCCCGGCGGCCTCGGCCCGGTCGCGCAGCGCCGGCGGGACGGGCGCTCCGCCCGTGACCACACGGCGGTACTCGTGCACGGGTGCGCCGGCGTCGAGGAGCCGCCCCAGCATGGTGGGCACCACCGACACGAGGGTCGCGCCGATCGTGGCGGGCGCCGCGCCCACCGCGTCGAGGTCGAAGCCGTCGTGGACGGTGACCGCCGCGCCGGTGACGCCCGCGCGGGCGAGGATGGCGAGGCCGGCCACGTGGTGCAGGGGCAGGCACACCAACCAGTGGTCGTCGCGCTCGTGCCCCATCACGCCCGCCCAGCCGTGGCCGATGGCCTCCGCGCCCTCGACCGTGAGCTCGACGCCCTTCGGGGCGCCGGTGGTGCCCGAGGTGACCACCACCGCGGCCGTGCCCGCCGGAACGGGGACCCCGCCGGGCCGGGGCCGGCGGCCGTCGGCGTCGACGAGGTGGGTGGGGGCGACCGCGGCGAGCAGGCCGTCGAGCACGGCGCGGGGCGCGCCGGGGTCGAGCACGGCGACGGCGTCGCCGGCGGCCCACGCCTCCCGCACGAGGTCGGCCGCGGCCGGGCGGGGAGCGACGATCGCGAGGAGGTCGGCTTCGCCGGGTCCGGCCATGGACGGCTACCGTAGCGTCTGTGGGAGTGATCACTCCCACGGTTGTGCACTCCTCCGCCTTCCCCTGGAGCACCGCCGTGCCTGACACCCCTCCCGCGTCGCCCACTCCCGGCCCCGCCGCCCCGCCGACGCCGATCACGCTCGACGCCGACGGCAACCCCCGGTCGATCCGGCCGGCCCTCGACTGGCGGCCCGCCGCCGACGTCGAGTGGGAGGACATCCGCTACGAGACCGCGATCGCGGGTCCCGACACCGGCACCGCCGCGATCGCCAAGATCACCATCGCCCGGCCCGAGGTGCGCAACGCCTTCCGGCCCACCACCCTCTTCGAGCTGCTCGACGCGTTCGAGAAGGCCCGCAACG
>JBAZYX010000152.1:0-6313 GCA_041659105.1 Acidimicrobiia bacterium | reverse complement strand
GCAGCTCCGCCCGCAACGGGTCGTCGTGCTCGCTCACCACTCCCGCGCTCACCGCGTCCCCACCTCGAACGCGTCGCCGTCGAGCACGCGGGTGCGCTCGTCGAACTCGATCATCGAGAACGGCCACTGCGTGACGATGCGGCCGGTCTCCGAGCGGTAGTACCCGTGGCAGTCGGCCTGCCACACGTTCACCCCCGCGATCGCCTCCTGCACCTCGTCGTTGTAGCGCGCCTGCACCGCGGGCTTCACGTCGACCCACGCGACGTGGTCGTCGCGCATGCGTCCGAGGTGCAGCAGGATGTGCTCCACCTGCGACTCGATCATCGTGAGGATCGAGCCGTTGTTCGTGTTGGGCCCGTAGCACATGAACAGGTTGGGGAAGCCGGCCGTGGTGACGCCGAGGTAGGCCTGCGCGCCATCGTGCCACGCCTCGTCGATGTGGCGCCCGTCCCGGCCGACCACGTCGATCGCCGACAGGTACTTCGTGGCCGCGAACCCGGTGGCGAGGACGAGCGTGTCGACCGGCCGCACCGCTCCGTCGACCGTCACCACCGCGTCCTCGGAGATGCGCTCGACACCCTCGGTCACCAGCTCCAGGTTCGGCCGGTTGAAGGCGGGGTAGTAGGTGTTCGCGAACAGCGGCCGCTTGCAGCCGAACGGGTGCGTCGGCTTCAGCTTGGCCCGCACCGCGGGCTCCTCCACGACGTCGATCGCGGCGAGCCCGGCGGCCTCGCGCTCTGCGTTCTGCTCCGGGTCGGCGAAGGTCATGCCCTTGTTCATGTTCGACTCGACCTCTTCCCGGAACCGGAGCAGCGGAGCGGGATCTCGGCGGAACGCCTCGAGCTGCTCCTCGGTGTAGGGGTCGTCGGGTTTGGGCAGCACCCAGTTCGCCGTGCGCTGGAACAGGTGCACCTGGCCCGCGGTCTTCACGATCTCGGGCACGAACTGGACCGCGCTCGCCGCGCTGCCGATCACCGCGACCGTCTCGCCCGTGAGGTCGTGGTCCCAGTTCCAGCGGGCCGAGTGGAACTGCGTGCCGCGGAACGCGTCCAGTCCGGGGATGTCGGGCCACGCGAGGTCGTTGAACATCCCGAGCGCGCTCACCACGACGTCGGCCTCGACGGTCTCGCCGGTGCCGAGCGCGAGCGTCCACACGGCGCGCGCGTCGTCCCACGCGGCGCGTGTGACCTCGGCGCCGAACCGGCAGTGGGGGAGGATCCCGTACTTCTCGGCGATGTGCTCCATGTAGGCGAGGATCTCGGGCTGGCGGCCGTACGGCTTCGACCAGTCGGCCTTGAACTCGAAGGAGAACGAGTAGAGCGCCGACGGCACGTCGCACTCGCAGCCGGGGTACCGGTTCTGGTACCAGGTGCCACCGACGCCACCGTTGCGCTCGAGGAGCACGAAGTCGTCGAAGCCCTCGTCGAGGAGTCGCTTGGCCATGCACAGCCCGCCGGGTCCGGCGCCGATGATGGCGATTCGGGGGTCGGCGCCGCCGCTCATGCCGCCGCGTCGCGCATGCGCGACGTGCGGTGCACCGGGTCGGTGTCGATCTTCGGGATGACGTGCGTCCCCATGAGCTCGATCATCTCCAGGGTGTCCTCCACGGACGCGCATCCGGTGCCGAAGATGAGCTGGTCGGCTCCCGACGACTCCCAGCGCCGGCACTGCGCGAGCGCTTCGTCGGGGTCGCCGCAGATGGTGGCGCCGATGCCCGCCATCGCCTCGATCGTGGGCGCGTCGTAGTCGGGGATCAGCGCGGGCCACGCGGGCACCGTCTCCGGACGAGGGAACGTGTCGTGGTACCGGAACACGTTGCTCTGGAGGTAGCTCAGACGGGCGTCCACCGCGGACTGCACGGCTTCCTCGTGGGTCTCCTTCACGAACGCCGCCGACGTGACGCAGATGTTGTCGTTGACGTACGCGCCGACCGGCTCGGCGTCCTTCACCGCGTCCTTGTAGACGTCGACGATCTTCGCCATGTCGTCGAGGTCTCCGACCGAGAAGCCGAGCACGCCGAGGCCCTTGCGGGCCGCCATCTCGTAGCTCGACGGGTTGCCCGCGGCGTACCACATCGGCGGGTGCGGCTTCTTCCACGGCTTCGGCAGGATCTTGCGCGGTGGCAACGACCAGTACTTGCCCTCGTAGCCCTCGTACGTGTCCTGCATCCACATCTTCGGGAACTCGGCGATCACGTCTTCCCAGATCTCGCGGGTCTTGGAGAGGTCGTCCATGCCGGGGAGGAAGCCGAGGATCTCGTGACTGCCCGCGCCGCG
Source organism: Acidimicrobiia bacterium (assembly GCA_041659105.1). Lineage (GTDB taxonomy): Bacteria > Actinomycetota > Acidimicrobiia > IMCC26256 > PALSA-555 > CAIUKV01. The sequence continues at coordinate 4,037 of JBAZYX010000152.1, read as the reverse complement.
CCCCGTGCCGAACTCGAACCGGCCCTGCGACAGGTGGTCGAGCATCGCCACGCGCTCGGCCACCTTGACCGGGTGGTTCACCTGCGGGAGCGGGTTGAAGATGGCCGAGACGATGTGGATCTGCTCTGTGGCCTTGCAGAGGTAGCCCGTCACCGCGTCGTTCGCGGAGAGGTGCGAGTACTCGTCGAGGAAGTGGTGCTCCGGCACGAGCGCGTACTTGAAGCCCGCCTTGTCGGCCGCCTCGATCGTGCGCAGCTCCTCCATCAACGCGGTGTGCTCCGCGTCGGGATCGCGTTCACGTCGGAAGTTGGGTACGTAGCCCTGGATGAAGATCCCGAATTCCATCGATGGTTCCCCCTGTGGTGTGGAAGTGAAGGGACTAGGAAGCACGCGCGGTGAGCGCGTCGAGCATGGCCTGGAGCGTGAACTCGAACACCTCGAGCGCGTCGACGGGCGCCTCGGTGCCGTAGCGGTCGATCGTGCGCACGAGGAGGACCGACGTGATCACGTGCATCTGCAGCGCACGGAGCGCGAGCGCCGCCTCGGCGTCGCGCAGGCCGAGCGCGTCGAGCTCGGCCGCGATCGCGGCCTGCACGGGCTGGAACATGAGTGCGGTCTTCGCCTGCTCGTGCGCGAGCGCGATGAGGTGGGGGCGCTCGAGCAGCTTGCGCCGCAGCGCGCGCGCGAGCGACGCGATGCGCTCGCGGGGCGTGGCGCCGCGGGCTCGGAGCGTCCCCATGTCGGCGAGGAGTCGGTCGACGAGCGCGTCGACGAGGTCCTCCCGGTTCCCGACGTGCCAGTAGATGCTGGTCACGGCCACGCCGAGCTCGTCGGCGAGGCGGCGCATGGTGAGCGCCTCGGTGCCCTGCTCGTCGACGATCCGGCCCGCGACCTCGATCACGAGCTCGGCGGTGAGCGGCCGGGAGGCAGTGGTGCTCACTGGTCGGGGAGCAGCGGGAAGTCGTGGCCGGTGAGCCAGTGGCGCCCGACCGCCTTCACGCCGGCCCACCGGGCCGAGAGGTCGGCCGCAGTGCGGCCTTCGCCGAGCTGGCCGAGGTCGGTGGGCGTGGGGCCGATCTTCTCCGCGAGCGGCGCGAGCGCGTCGAGGTCGAAGCCGAAGATCTCTCCCGCGTTCAGACCGAGCATCTGGCGGGTCTCGTCGATCGGGATGTCGAAGAACGTCTTCACGAGCCACTCGTGGGTGTTGGGCCACGTGCCCTCGGGGTGCGGGAAGTCGGTCCCCCAGCACATGTTCTGGATGCCGATCTCGTAGCGCATGCCCAGCTCGCGGCGCTTCACGTTGGCGAGGCCGGTGAAGCAGTTGCGGTCGACGTACTCGCTCGGGAGCATCGTGACCGATCCGGCGAACACGTCGCGGCCGAGCTTCTCCGCACCCTTCTGGCCCGTGAACAGGCGGTCCCACGACCACAGCAGCTGTGGGAGCCACCAGCAGCCCCCCTCCGTCACGCCGAAGCGCAGCCCCGGGAACCGTTCGAACACACCCGACCAGAGCAGGAACCACAGCGGGCGGGCCGGCCACCAGGTGACCTCGGTGACGTAGATGCCGAGGTGGTCGCCGTACTCGTCGCGGGACGCGGCCCCCGAGTGGGTGACCACCGGCATCGCGAGCTCCTCGCAGAGCGCCCACACCGGGTCGTACTTGCGGTCGTGGTACGGGGTCTGGTTGCACCACATCGCGGGGATCATCACCGCGCCGAGGCCGGACTCCTTGGCCCGCCGGATCTCGGCGAGCACCACGTCGAGCTCGGCCGTGATCGGCACCAGGGCTACGCCGCAGCGGCGCTCGGGGCTCACCGCGCACAGCTCGGCGAGCCAGCGGTTGTGGGCCTGCGCGCCGGCCATGCCCAGCTCCGGATCGAGGTCGCCGGTGAGGCCGAGGCCGGCCCCGAAGGGCACACAGGTGCGGCTCTCGACGGCGTCGGCATCGGGGTAGACGACCTCGCCGGCCACGCCGTCGGCGTCGAGGGCCTGGTCGCGCTTGATCGCGTCCCAGCCGCCGGCGAGCTCCTCGCCGTGCTCCTCGAACCACTGCTTCGCGTAGTCGTCGTTGCGGATGCCCATCTTCGTGACCTGCTCGAGCACCGCGGCGCGCTCGGCGAGGAAGTCGTCGAACGCGCCGTGGTACTTCGACGCGAGGTAGGCGCGGTACTCCTCGGTGGGCAGTCCGGCGTGGCTGTCGGCCGCGATGATAAGGTACGGCGCGTCGTCGGGGTTGGTCGTGTCGTTCGGTGCGGAGCTCGTCATGGCTGATCCCTTCAGGCGGTCGCGTACTCGGGGGCGAAGGCGGGGCACTTGTACGCCTCGATCGGCAGCTGCCCGCGATCGAGTGGCGTATCGACGTCGGCGACGCGCGGGCCGACGCGCGCGGCGACCGGCGCGAGCGCGTCGAGGTCGAAGCCGTAGAGCGCGGCGGCATTGCCCCCGAGCATCAGCGCCACCTCGTCGCGCGGCACGCCGGCGAACGACGCTCGCATCGCTTCGAGCGAGAACGGGTGGCTCGCCTCCTTGTGCGGGTAGTCGCTGCCCCACATGATGCGGTCAATGCCCACCTGGTGGCGCAGGCCGACCTCGACCGGACGGATGAAGCTCGCCCCGAGGTGGCACTGCCGGGCCCAGTACTCGCTGGGCAGGAGCGTCATGCCGTCGGCGATCGCCTTGCCCCACGCCTGCTCCTGCGAGCCGCCCGCGTCGCGCATGCGGCGGAAGAAGAGGTCGAGGCGCGCGAGCTCGTCGGGCACCCACGCGGTGCCCTGCTCGGTGAAGACCAGCTGCAGCTCGGGGTAGCGCTCGAACACCCCCGAGACGACCAGGTGCGTGAACGCGCGGTGCGCCCACCACGACACCTCGAGCAGGAACACCACCGCGTCGCGGTCGGTGGGGCCCATCGGCGGGGCCGCGCTGCCCGTGTGGTGGTTGAGCGGCACGCCGAGCTCGGCGCACACCCGGAACAGCGGCTCGTAGTGCTCCTCGTAGAGCTGGGGGATGCCGATGCCCGGCGGTGTGCCCGGCAACAGCACGCCGCCGCGCAGCCCGACCTCGTGCGCCCAGCGCACCTCGGCGACCGACGCCTCGACGTCGTGCAGGGTGATCTGGGCCACGCCCGCGCGCCGCCCGGGCAGGTCGGCGCAGAAGTCGGCGAGCCAGCGGTTGTGGGCCTGGAGCCCGGCCCACCGCCGCTCCACGTCGGCGGAGGTGATCGCCGGCGGCTGCGCCGCGAGCGAGACCTTGGGGAAGAACGGTGGGACGGTGTTGGGGAAGAGCACCTCGGCGACCTGACCGTCGGCCTCGAGGTCGCGCCGGCGCCGGTCGGAGTCCCAGTTGCGGGCGCCGAGGTCCCCGAGGAGGTCCTCGTACGGCATCTCGTAGCTCGCGGCCCACGCGTCGAACTCGTCGTGCCATCGCGTCGCCAGGTACGGGCGGTAGTCGGGGACGTTGCCGCCGGCGTGGCCGTCGGCCGAGACCACGATGTAGCGCTCGTCGCCCTGGTCGTCCCGGACGATCGCGCCGGATCGCTGGTGTCCCATGCTGCTCCTCCGGTGGGGCCCTGGGGCCGCCTGTAGCGCCGTTACAGAAGGCGTAATGTAACGGCGCTACAGGCGACGGGCAACGTTGGGCTACGTTCCCGCGATGACCGACACTCCCGAGCCCGGTCCCACACCCGGGCCCGATCCCGAACGCCTCGCCCGCGGCCTCGCCAAGTACCGCGAGGTCTACGGCGACGAGGCGGTGGTGTTCGACCCCGGCCAGGTGGAGTTCTTCGACCTGATGATCGCCCAGCTGTTCGGGGAGGTGTGGACCCGGCCCGCGCTCGGGGTCGAGCAACGGCGCCTGCTCGTCATGGGCGTGGTCGCGGCCCAGCACCGCTTCGACACGCTCGAGATCCAGCTCACCCGCGCGCTCGACGCCGGCGAGCTCACGGTCCAGCAGGTGCGCGACGTCGTCATCCAGCTGATCCCGTACGTCGGTTACCCGTCGAGCAGCGACCTGTTCCGGGTCGGCGAGACCGCGATCGGGAA
>JBAZYX010000151.1:0-6380 GCA_041659105.1 Acidimicrobiia bacterium | reverse complement strand
GGCCCGGTCGTCGGGGCGGACGGGCGGGATCGCTCGCGGTGCAGCCTCGCGCGGTCGCGGGACGGCCTCGGAGCTCTCGATGTCGAGCAGGTCGAAGCGCAGGAGTCGCGGGCCGATCGCGGCGAGGACGAGCAGCACCAGCCCGTACGCCACGAGCACGGGGCGCAGCCCGACGATGTCGCCGAGCCAGCCCCCGAACACCGCGCCGATCGGCGTCCCGCCGACCACCGCGGTCACGTAGAAGGTGGTGATCCGGCCCCGGTACTCGTCGGTGAGCTGCACCTGGAGCGCGGTGCCGATCGACGTGAGCCACAGGCTGTAGCCGATCCCCACCACGATGAACGCGACGATGCCGACGGACAGGAACGCGGTGGACACGGCGATCAGCGCGCCGACGCCGTAGCCCACGTAGCCGAGCCGCGTCGCGCGGTCGCGCAGGAGGCGGTTGCCGGCACGGATGATCACCGTCGAGCCGACGATGGCGCCGAGCCCGTACACGGCAGTGAGCGCACCGACGCCGCCCGCGCCCGCGCCGTAGAGGTCGGCGATGCCGGGCATCAGGAACCCCATCGACGCGCCGAACACCGATCCGAGGAAGCCGATCGTGAGGATGGCGACGAGGCTCGGACGGGCGCGGACGTAGCGCAGCGCCCCGCGGTACTGCTTGATCCAGCTTCCGGTGGTCCCCTTCGCGTGCGTGGGCCGGGGGTGGAGCAGGAACAGGAGTCCGAAGTAGATGACGAACGTCGACGCGTTGAGCGCGAACAAGGTCTGCGCGTTGGTGACGGTGAGCAGCAGGCCGGCGAGCGCGGGGCCCACGGTGCGCGAGACCGTGAGTCCGAGCGTGGTGTAGCGAATGCCGTTCGCGACCCGCGTGGGGGACACGAGCGTGGGGACGAACGACTGCGCGGCGGGGAACTGCAGTCCCGCGCCGATCCCACCGATCGCCACCAGCGCGAGCATCGGCCAGGGCTTCAGCGCGTCGGCCGCGGCGAGGAAGGCGAGCAGGAGCGCGGGGACGAGCTGCACCACCTGGCCGAGCATCAGCACGCGCTTCTGCGAGAAGCGGTCGATCGCGATGCCGGCCACCGGGCCGATCAGCACCGAGAACCCGAGCGCGGCCGCCGCCGCGGCCCCGACCCACGCGTTGGACCCGGTCAGCTCGTACAGCACGAACGGGACCGCGGTGGCCTGCATGAACGACCCCGCGTTGGAGATCGTCGCGCCGGAGACGAAGATCGCGAGCGAGCGCTTCTCGCGTGCGACGGCGTCGCTCACGGGGCCGTGAGCTGCACGTACACCCCGCACACCGCGACGTCGCCGATCACGCGGGTGGTGTGGCCCCTGCCGTGCGTGTCGTCGACGAACACCACGTCTCCGGGGAGGAACCGCCGGACCTCGCCGTCGCTCACCTGCACCTCGAGCTCGCCGGTGGTCTGCACGTAGTACTGGACGCACGGCGTGGGGTGCCAGTCGCCGAACCAGCCCGTGGGGATGCGGAAGAACAACCCCTGCTCGGCCGCGATCGGCGCCGACAGCTCGAGCGGTGGCGCCGGGGGTGCGAACGGTTGCGCGGTGAGCTCGAGCGCGCCGTCGACGAAGTGCGACTCTCCGTCGACGTCGACCGTGAGGATCGTGAGCCGCACGTCAGCCGGCGAGGACGCGCGTGAACCACGCGTCGGTGGTGGCCGCCCACGCGCGGGTGATGCCGCACGGGAACGCCATGAACCCGTGGGGCATGTCGGGCGCGACGAACAGCTCGACGTCGGTTCCCGCGGCGGTGGCCCGGGCCGCGAGCAGCAGGGTGTCGTCGAGCAGGTGGTCCGTGGAGCCGACCGTGCACAGCAGCGAGGGCAGGCCTCGCAGGTCGGCGTACGCCGGCGAGATCCCCGGGTCGCGACACTCGTCGTCGGTGAGGCCGGGCAGGTAGCAGTCCTGGAAGAACCGGATGCCGTCGGGGTCGAGCAGGTCGGGCCCGGCGTGCGGGCGCAGGCCGCGCTGGCTGGGCGAACGGCCCCAGTCGAAGACGCCGAACACGAGGTTGGCGCCGAGGACGCGGTCGGCCGCGTCGAGCTCGTCGCGGATCCGCAGGAGCACGGCGCCGGCCATGTAGCCGCCGGCGGACTCGCCCCCGGTGAGCAGGCGGGGCGAGCCGAACTCGGCCTCGGCGTGCTCCAGCAGCCAGGCCGCGACCGCGACGCCGTCGTCGGGCCCGGCCGGGAAGGGGTGCTCGGGCGCGAGGCGGTAGTCGACCGAGACGACCGCGACGTCGTGGGCGCGGGCGAGCGCGCGGTTGCCGAGGTCGCTCATCTCGGGTGCACCGACGACCATCCCGCCGCCGTGGAAGTGGAGGTACACCGCCCGCGCCGTGCCCTCGGGGGTGAACACGCGGCAGCGGACGCCCGCGATCTCGCGCTCGACGCCCTCGGGGACGGCGGTGAAGTTCTTCTCGTACAGGGCGCGCTGGGCCTGGGCCCGCTCGACGGGATCGGCCGGCGGCGTGCCGCCCCGGCCGAGGGTCTCGGCCAGCACGGCGAAGCCCTGGGTGACGGCGTCGCGGGCCTCGGGGCGCATCGCCTCGATCTCGTCGGACCACAGTCGCATCGCCGTCATGGCGTCACCTCGGGTCGGGTCGTCGTCGGGGTCGCGTGGGGTGCCTGCCCCGCCCGGAACGCGGCCACCGCGAGCATGCCCAGGCCGTAGAGCGCCGCCGCGAACCAGACGAGCATCCCGAACAGGGGGATGATCGCGAGGACGCGCAGGATCCCCCAGCCGACGAAGAACGCACCGAAGCGGTTCGTGGGCTCGCGCAGGATCAGCCGGCCGAGGAAGTACGCGCCGGCCACGTAGCCGAGCGCGTGGATCAGCCCGGTCGCGCCGAGCAGGCCGAGGCCGAAGGGCAGCCCGAGCACGGTGCTCACCGCGGCCACGCCGACGACGGGCAACCCGACCACCAGGCCGAGACCCACGAGGAGCGCCTGCCACCAGCGCTTGGGGTCGCGTCCCACGGCGGCGGAGGCGTCGAGTGCGCGGGGCACGAGCGCGAGCACGAGCACGCCGAGGAGCGCGGTGGACAGCGTGACCGCGATCCACCAGAACAGCAGGATGCCGGCGCCGAGCGCGGCGATGATCCCGGCGACATCGACGTCCTGCACCTCGCCGGTGACCCGCGCGCCGCGCTGAACCCGGGGCGCGTCGGTGGAGCGCACGTCGCCGTGCACAACCGCGTTGGCTCCGACGAACGCGCGGCCGCCGATGACCACCACGTTGCCGTCGACCGTGCCGAGGATGGTGGCGTCGCCCCGGGCGACGACGACGTCGCCGTCGACCACGCCGTCGGCCGTCACGACGACGTCGCCGCGGAGCACGATCGTGGTGCCGTCGACCCGCCCCGCGATCCGGGCGTCCCCGTCGACGCCGATCATGGGTCCGTCGACCACCTCGCCGGACGTCACCGTGATGTCGCCGACCGCGATGCGCCGGTTGTGCCCGGTGCGGTCCCCGATCCCGTTGCCCGCCGCCGCGGGGAGCGCGGTGATGGCCACGAGGGCCAGCGCGAGGGTCGAGCCGGCCAGGATCCGCCAGAGGTGCCGGTGGGTTCGCATGGGCTCCACCTTGGCGTCAGCGTGGATCGAGGCGCAACACGCCCTTGGCCTGGGACACCACGTAGAGCTCCCCGCCCGGGTCCTGCGCGAACGAGCTCACCAGCGGGGCCCGGAGCCCGAGCCGCCCGAAGGCGACCGTGCGTCCGTCCTCCACCCGCAGCGCCTTGAGGTCGCCCTTGCAGTAGTCGGCGAACACGTAGTGGCCCCGCAGGGCGGGGATGGCGTCGCCGCGGTACACGGCGCCGCCGGTCACCGCGCAGTTCCCGTCGCGGTGCCACAGCTCGAAGACGGGCGCAACGCTGCCCGGCGCCTCCGTTCCGTTGAGCGGGTGGGTGCCCTCGAGGATCGGATAGCCGAAGTTCCGCCCGCCCGGCCGGGGCGGCACCACGTCGATCTCCTCCCAGTGGTCCTGACCGACGTCGCCGATCCAGAGGTCGCCGGTGCGCAGGTCGAACGAGAACCGCCAGGGGTTGCGCAGGCCCAGGTGCCAGATCTCGGGCGCGCCGCCTCCGCGGGCATACGGGTTGTCCGCCGGTACGGTGTACGGGCGGTCGCCCGACGGCGTCGGGTCGATGCGCAGGATCTTGCCGAGCAGGGTGTCCGACGATTGGCTGTTGCCCCCCGGGACCTGACCCGGCCCCGAGCCCCGATGACCCCCGCCGTCGCCCATCGCGATGTACAGCATCCCGTCGCGGCCGAACGCGAGCTGGCCGCCGTTGTGCTGGGGCTTCGCGTGCGGTACCACCAGCAGCGTGCGGCGGCTGGCCGGGTCGACCCGGATCGGCGGGTTGCGCCGCCGGGTCACCGCGTACTCCTCGAGCGTGTTCTCGCCCGCGGCCGACGTGAAGTACACGTACATGCGGCGCCCGTCGGGGGAGAACACGAGGCCGAGGAGGCCCTGCTCGCGTTGGCTGGCGATGCGGTCGCCCACGTCGAGGATCGGCGCGCCCACCCGACGGCCGGTGATCGGGACCACGTGACCCTGCTGGCGGGCGAGATAGAGGGTCGGGTCGTGCGTGCGGAACGCGAGCGACGTGCCCCCGGTGACCCTGGCCACGCGCGTGAGGCGTGCGTCCACGGGGTCGATCGGCGGCTGGCCCGCGGCGGAGGTCGCGGGGTCGGGGCCGGTCGTCGCACCCGCCGGGAGCACGCCGGGGACGAGGAGTGCGAGCCACGCGGCGGCCGTGACGGCGGCGACGCGAGCGGGGTGAGGGGTCCGGCGGGGCCGCACGGGCGGCGAGGCTACCGGCGGGTCCGGTCGCGCCGGGTGCCGCGGTGAGTCCCGCGGCGCGCCCGTCCCCGACGGCCCGGATCCGTCGCCAGGTCGACCGCGGCCTGCTCGGGGCCCGGCTCGTGGCCCGGCGGGTCGACCCGCGGGCACGCGCGCTTCCCGACTTCGTGGTGATCGGCGCGCAGAAGTCGGGAACGTCGTCGCTGTACGGCCAGCTCACCGCGCACCCCTCGGTGGTTCCCGCGCTCCGCAAGGAGGTGCACCACTTCGACCGCCGAACCGAGCCGATCGCGCGCTACCGGGCGTTCTTTCCCCGCCGCGCCGTGCTCGACGAGGTCGCGACGCGTACTGGACGCGCGCTCACGGGGGAGGCCACGCCCTTCTACCTCTTCCATCCCGCGGTGCCGGAGCGGATGTACGCCGCGGTGCCCGAGGTCCGCCTGATCGCGGTCCTGCGCGACCCGGTGGCGCGCGCGATCTCCGGCTACCACCACGCGGTGCGCGTCGGCGACGAGAAGCGCCCGATCGAGGAGGCGCTCGACCCGCTCGCGGCCGAGACGCTCCCGCCGCCGTCCGACGCGGCCTGGTACGACGCGCCCCGTTGCCCCGCGCGGCTCCGCGGCTACCTCGCCCGCGGGCGCTACGCCGAGCAGCTCGAACGCTGGCTGGCCGTGTTCGGGCGCGACCGGCTGCTCGTGCTCGAGTCCGACGCGCTGCGCGGTGGGCGCGTGCCGGCGGAGGTGCTGGCGTTTCTCGGCCTCCCCGAGGAGACCGCCCCCGCAGTGGCCGACCGCAACGTCGGCGCGTACGTCGCGCCCGCGTCCGGGATCGAGGCTCGCCTCGCCGACTACTTCCGGCCGCACAACGCCCGGCTGTCCTCACTCCTCGGGATCGAGCTCACCTGGTCCGCCTGACGCCGCGGTCGCGCCAGCTCCCGCCGCCGCAGCCCTGCGCTTGGTGAGCTTCCGAACGGTGCCCAGTCCCTCGGTGGTGGCGAGGCGCACGTCGGCGAGGGAGTGGAACCCGGTGAGCCGGCGCAGCATCGCGGCCTGGACGAAGTTCTGCACGGTGAGGGAGACCGCGGTGGCGAGTGCGATGCCCTCGATGCCCCACACGTTGTACAGCGCGACGTCGAGGCCGACCGTGACGATCGTGCTGACGCCGAGCAGCCACGCGTACGCGCGCTGGTGCCCGGTCATCATCAACGCGAAGCCGCACGATCCCGCGTAGGTCTGCAGCACCTGCCCGGCCGACAAGATCAGGAGGACCGTGTAGCCGTCCTCGTACTTCGCGCCGAACAGCTCGCCGATGATCAGCTTGCCGAACACGACGTACAGGGCCGCGATCGCGACCGCGCCGAGGAACGCGATGCCCGCGGTCGCGCGCAAGGTCCGCTCCAGGCGCTCGACGGCCCCGCCGGCGTGCCAGCTCGCGATGAGCGGCGGCACCACCTGGTTCACGACGATGAGGGGGAAGCCGACGAAGAGCGCAAGGCGGAACGGCACCGCGTACGTGGCGACGTCGGCGCTCGTCGCGAGGACACC
>JBAZYX010000150.1:0-6391 GCA_041659105.1 Acidimicrobiia bacterium | reverse complement strand
CGCCTCCACCTGGCCCGCCTGCGCATCGACCCCGTGTAGCGGGACGGGCGGGACGCTCGGCCCGAGAGTCGGGACATTTGTCACTTCCCTCGGCGGGCATTCGGCCACAGAATGCCTGCGTGACGACTACACCGATGTTCTGTGAGCAGTGCGGCGCCGAGCTCGCCGAGGGCCTGGCCTTCTGCGAGTCGTGCGGACACGCCGCCCCCCGCGAGGAGCCCGCGCCCGTCGCGGCGACTCCCGTCGAGCCGGACGTCGGGGCACCGCCCCCCGCGGCCGAACCGGCACCGGTCGCGGTCGCCGCCGCGACCACGGCCGCACCCACCGCCCGTGCGGGTGGTGGCGCCCGGTTCGCGTGGCAGCCACTGGCCCTGGCCATCGTCGGCGTCCTCGTGATCGTCGCGGCGATCGTGAGCTCGCTGTGAGGCGGCACCTGGTCCGCCTGGCGCTCCTGGCCGGAGTGGCAACCCTCGCACTGGGCCCGCTCGCCGTGCCCGCGGGCGCCCAGTCGATCACGGGTGGCTGCAACGTCACCTTCAACGGCATCGACGCCAAGACCGCCCACTCCCCCGGCACCGCGATCGAGGTGGACGAGGGCGACACGATGAGGGTCGTCGGCACCGCCCCCGGACCGATCACCGGGTACGACACCTACATGGTGTATGGCCCGTTCAAGTACCCGGCCAAGAGCGGCGTGGTCACGGGCGACAAGACCACCTGGACCGGCACCGTGAAGGTCGGCGACTACACGCGCTACGGCGTCGGCATCTACCGGGTCGAGGGCGCGAGCACCGGCACGGTCTGCTCGGGCTGGGCGTACCTCAAGATCAACGGACCGTTCCCGCTCACGACCGTGGCCGGCGGAGTGGCGGGCATCGCCACCGTCGCCGGGGTCGCGGGGATGGCCAGCGCGGCGCGGCCACCCAAGGGTGGGCGCACCCCGGGCAAGGGCCGCCGGTGGCGGGGCGCGTTCTTCGGGCTCCTCGCCGGGACCGGGGCCGCGGTGCTGCTCCAGCAGTTCGGCGCAGTCCCGATGACGCCCATGATGATGTTCGGCGTCCCCGTCGGCACCGCCATGGTCGGCACGGCGATCGGCTGGCCGAAGGCCGTAGCTGCTGCTGCCGCCGCGGCGGTCTGATCCCAACGCTCCGGACGCTGACCCGGGAGCGCGGCCCCGCTACCCCGCCGGGGTGAGCGCGAACGTCGGGTGGTCGGCGGGGTCGGGCAGCTGCTTCCAGTAGGCCGCGACCGTCTTGCCCGCGACGGCGCGGTACTGGTCGATGATCGGCGCCCGCTCCTCGACCGGGACCTCGCGCACCGCGTAGCGCGTCGACGCGCCCTTCCGGCGCAGCTCCACCGCGCCGGTGGCGCGCGCGTTGCGCACCCACTCCGACTCGCCGCGCGTCGACACCACGTACTTCACGCCGTCGCGCTCGATGGGGATGACCGGGATCGTCTGCTCCTCCCCGGAGGTGCGACCGCGAACCGCGAGCGTCCACGTCCCCGAGATCCCGAACTTCATGGCGAGCGGGTTGAACACGTGCCGGACGAACCCCGGCGGCTTCAGGTAGGCCATGCCGGTCAGTCGTGCGCGAGGGAGTCGACCGCGACCGTGACCGCGAGGACGAGCACGGCGTCGTCGTCGTCCTCGATCTCCACGCCGTAGGTGTCGCGGACCCGGAACCACTTCTTCGACACCTCGGCGATCTTGTCGCCGTCGCGCTCGATCTCGTACTCGTGGTCGGCGATGTGGCCGTGGACCTTCAGGTCCTGCCCCAGCTCCACCTCGACGTGGAACCGGTCGCGGATCCCCACCAGCGCCTTCTTCACCGTTGCGGCGCGTCCGTTGATCTCGATCACGATCTTGTCGCGGCCGAGCGAGTGCTTCTTGATGCTCGCGACCTCCCGGCCCTGCCCGTCCTCGAGCACCCAGGTGTCGCGCATGCGCAGGGCCTTGCCGTTCACGTGGAACGCCTTGTCGCCGTGCTCGTCCTCGATCCAGTAGTCGTCGCCGAACGACATGAGGTCCTCGCGCATCTTGAACTTGCGCTTGTTGTCGTTGCCCTTGCGGAACAGACCCATCAGTGCTCCTTCGTCGTGAGTCCGAGGCGGTGGCGGGTCTCCGCCACCGTTGCGAGCGGACGCCCGGCGCGCGACGCGAGGTCCGCGGCGCGCGCCACCAACGCGGCGTTGGTGGGCTGGTCCGACGACGCGTCGGGCCAGTCCCATGGGTGGTAGTCGCCCAGTCCGACGCGGACGTGCCCGCCGAGGTCGAGCGCGGGCGCGGCGAGGTCGAAGATGCCGCGGCCGTAGCACTGCACGAACCAGGTGCGCTCGACGCCTGCGAGCACCACGTCCATCAGCTCGGCCGTCATCTCCACGCTGCGCGGCACCGGTGGCAGCCCGTACGGGTGGTGCTCCGAGAAGAAGCACTTGATCGCGAGCGGAGGCTCGATCCAGCCGAGGTCGAGATAGGCCGCGAGGTGGCGAAGGTGCCCGGGCTCGTACACGCCGAGGTACGGACGCAGGCCGTGCTCACGGCAGAACGCGGCGAACTCCCCGAACAGCGAGTGGGGTTGCTGCTTCACGCCGTCGGGGTGAAGGAACGCCTTGCGGACGGGGTCGTATGCGCTCAGGTTGCCGGAGCCGAGGTCGATCGCCGCGAGCTGGAGCCCCACGGGCGCGCCCGCCAGCGCGGCGAGGTGCGGCATCGAGTCGCGCACGGCCACCCCCGGCCGCACGCCCGGGTACGTCGGGTACCAGGGCACGTCGGCCGCCACCCCACGCGCCCGGATCGCGTCCACCGTCTCCGCGTACAGCGCGTCGTCGTGCCAGCGCTGCTCGCCGCTGATCGGATCGCGCGCGTGGAAGTGCAGGAACGTCGCGCCGGCGTCCACGCACGCGGCGGCGTCGTCCGCGACCTCGGCGGGCCCGTAGGGCACGTTGGGGTTGGCCGTCTTCTGCACGAGCTCGTGCAGCGCGACCTCGATGATCAACGCGTCGTCAGGCACGCTTCGACGCCAGCTTCGCGAGCGGGACCAGCTGTGCCTGCACGTCGACGACGCTCACCGGGGGCGGCGTGAGGAACACGCCCTGCACCGTGACGAGGTTCTTCCCGGCCAGTACGCCCAGCGCGCCCGAGCTCGCCTGGTAGAGCGAGCTCTTCAGGCCGGCGACCGGCACGAACGCGGGACTCGTCTTCAAGCCGGTGTACGCGGCCTTCCCGCCCACGAACATGATCCGGGCGGTCACGGAGCCGGCGGGGCGCGTCGGCGACGCCGCCACGTCCCACGTGCACTCGACGGTCGTGGCCGTCTTCAGGCCGCGGTCGGGTACCGAGACCTCGGCCCCGAACTGCTCCTGGATCTCGCTCCCCTTCAGGAGCTTGCACGGGTCGGCGGTCTTGGCCGCCGCCGGTCCGGCGAACGCCGCCACCGCCAGCGCCACCGTCCCCACCCCCACCATCCACCGCGTCATCCCCTCATTCTGTCCTAGCCTCCAAGGCGTGACCGATCAGACCCGCACCCCCGTCGTCGACTTCGACGTGTTCGCCTCCAACACCCTCGCCGCCAACAACGCCGCCTGGGAGGCCGTCCGCACCGAGTGCCCCGTCGGGTGGACACAGCACAACGGCGGCCACTGGGTGATCAGTGGCTACGAAGCGGTGGCCGAGGCCTTCCGGAGCTGGGAGGTCTTCTCCTCCGCCCGGCCCAACCCCGAGTACGCGTCGATCACCATCAGCAACAGCCGGATCCCACCGCTGATCCCCGAGGAGCTCGACCCGCCCGAGTGGCACCCCGTCCGGCGGATCCTGGCCGGGCAGCTCTCGCCGGGCGCAGCCGAGCGGCTCCGGCCGCGCGCGCGGCACTGGGCCCGGCGCTGCATCGACGAGGTCATCGAGACCGGCCGCTGCGAGCTGGTGACCGGCCTCGCGTTCCCGGTGCCCGCGGCGGTCACCCTCGAGTGGCTCGGGTTCCCCGAGTCCGACTGGGAGGCGATGGCGCACGCGTTCCACGACCCGTCGGCCCACCCGAACGGCTCGCCCGAGCACCGGCGTGCGTTCGCCGCGTTCGCCGCGGTGACGGCTCGGGTCGCCGAAGAGGTCGCGCTCCGCACTCGATCCCCACGCGATGATGCGCTCACCGCGATCGTGCAGTCGGAGATCGAAGGGGAGCGGATCCCGAGCGAGCTCGCCGAGGCGCTCGTGTTCATGACCATCGGCGGCGGCGTCGACACCACCAGCGCGCTCAGCGCCGCCGCGCTGTGGCACCTGCACGCGTTCCCCGAGGACCGGGCCCGGCTCCTCGCCGAACCCGAGCTGCTCGAGCCCGCGACGGAGGAGTTCCTCCGCTTCTACCCACCGGCCCGCACCCACGCCCGCACCGTCACCCAGGACGTCGAGTTCGCCGGGTGCCCCATGCACGCGGGCGACCGCGTGCTGCTGAGCGAGATCGCCGCGGGCCGCGACCATGAGGCGTTCCCCGACGCCGACCGGTTCGTGATCGACCGGTTCCCGAACCGGCACCTCTCGTTCGGCGCGGGGATCCACCGCTGCCCGGGCTCCCACCTCGCCCGGATCACGTTCACCGAGATCATGCGGGAGGTGCTCGACCGCATCCCCGACTACCGCATCGTCGACGCCGAGGTGGTGGAGTACCCGAACTGGTCGATGATCGGCGGCTGGGCGAACCTGCCGGCCGTGTTCACCCCCGGGCCCCGGCTCGGCTGAGGAAGGAACCAACCAACGATGCGTGTCCACGTCGACGTCGAGAAGTGCACCGGCCACGCCCGCTGCTGGTCCCTCGCGCCCGAGGTCTACGAGCTCGATGACCTCGGCTACAACGTCACGCCCCTGAAGGACGTGCCGCCCGAGCTCGAGGAGGCCGCCCGCAAGGGAGCGCTCGCCTGCCCCGAGCTCGCCATCACGATCGAGGAGTGACCCGCGTCCCGCAGGTCGGGTGCCGCACCCGCTACGCGTCGGGCAGGTACCAGGAGTGCGGGGCGACGAGCGCGTCGATGCTGTCGGGGCCCCAGGTGCCCTGGGCGTACGGCTGCACTGGCGGCGGGTCCGCGAGGAGCGGCGCGGAGACCTCCCACAGCCGCTCCACGCCCTCGGCCCGGTTGAACAGCATGCGTTCGCCGAGCATCGCGTCGTGCAGCAGCCGTTCGTAGGCCTCCAGCTCCTCGCGCGCGTGGAAGCTCTTGCGGTACTCGAAGTCGAGGTGGGCCTCGCCCAGCGTCATCGTCGGACCCGGCTCCTTCGACACGAAGTTCACCCGGATGCTGCCGGGCTCACCGATCTCGAACACGAGCTGGTCAGGCCGGGTGCCGTGGTCCTCGGGGAACAGGTGCAGCGGTGCGTGCTTCAACGTGAGGGTGATCGTCCGACGCATGTCGGGCATGCGCTTGCCCGTGCGCAGGAAGAAGGGCACGCCGTCCCAGCGCTCGTTCTCGACGCGCGCCTCCACCGCGACGAGCGTGTCGACGTCGGAGTCGTCGGCGACCTCGGGGATGTCGCGGTAGCCCTCGTACTGTCCCCGAACGACGCGTGACGGGTCGAGGGGGAGCATCGCGTCGAACACCCGCTGCTTCTCGGCCGCGAGTGCGTCGGCCGTGAAGCCGGCCGGGGTCTCCATCGCGACGAAGCCCATGGCCTGGAACAGGTGCGTGACGATCATGTCGCGGAAGCAGCCCGTCTCCTCGTAGAACTTCGCGCGGTTCTCCACGCCGAGGGTCTCGGGCACGTCGATCTGCACCTGGCTCACGTGCTGGGAGCTCCACACCGGCTCGAACAGCCGGTTCGCGAACCGGATCGCGAGGATGTTCTGCACGTCCTCCTTGCCGAGGAAGTGGTCGATCCGGAACACCTGCTCCTCGGCGAACACCGAGTGCAGGAGCACGTTGAGCGCCTTGGCGGAGTCGAGGTCGGTGCCGAACGGCTTCTCGAGGATGACGCGCGACCGCTCCCCCGCGAGGTCGGACCCACCGATCGCCGTCACGACGTCGTCCATCGCGAACGGCGGGACCGACAGGTAGTGCAGCACGCGGGTTCCGGCGCCGATGTGCTTCGTGGCCGCGTGCACCGCAGTGGCGAGATCGCCCAGGTGGGGCGGATCGCTGACGACGTAGTCGAGGTGGTCGACGAAGGTGTCCCACGACTTGCCGTGCGGCTTGCTGCGACCGAACTGCTCCACCACGTCGTACGCGTGCGCGCGGAACCCATCGGTGTCCATCGCGATCGGCGACGTGCCGACGATCCGGTACTCGTGCGGCATCAGACCCGCGTGGTGCAGCCGGAAGAAGCCCGGGATGAGCTTGCGGGCCGCGAGATCTCCCGTCGCGCCGAAGAGGACGACGACGGTGTTGTCGGGGTGCCCGTTGGGGCGCGCGT
>JBAZYX010000149.1:0-6552 GCA_041659105.1 Acidimicrobiia bacterium | reverse complement strand
GAGTGTGAACGCGTCGGGGCCGAGGCGGTCCTCGTCGGGGTCGAGCTCGACCGCACCGAGCCGACGGGGATCGCGCAGGTAGAGCGAGCCACCGTCGGCGAAGCGCACGCCGAACCGGCGCCACTCGGGCGCGTCACGGTTGCTCGCGTAGAGGAGCGGGTCCCCCGCGGCGTCGCCGTCGATCAGCACGCGTCCGCTCATCCCGAGGTGCAGGCCCAGCACCGGGCCGCCGTCACTCGTGTCGACGAGGGGGAGCTTGCCGCGCCGCCGCGCCGCGACGAACGAGCGGCCGGGCAGCGCGCGCCTCACCCCCGAGGGTGTGAGCCCCCGCTTGAGGAACCACGCGTCGGGCGCGTGCACCGACGCGACGGGCCGGTCGAGCGCCCGCAGCGCGATCAGCGCGCGGGCCTGCTCCGCTTCGAGGATCTCGGGCAAGCGTGAGCGTCAGAGGTTGGTGATGGCGCCGAACTCGGCGCCCTTGGCGAGCTTCGCGTACTTGGCGAGGAAGCCGGAGGTGTAGCGCGGCTCGAGCGGCTTCCAGCCGACCTTGCGCGCCTCGAGCTCGGCAGCATCGACCATGAGGTCGATCGTGTGCGCGTCGGCGTCGATCACGATCCGGTCGCCTTCGTTGACGAACGCGATCGGCCCACCGTCGACCGTCTCGGGCGCCACGTGCCCGACGCAGAACCCATGGGTTCCACCCGAGAACCGGCCGTCGGTGATCAGCGCGGCGTCGGCGCCGCGCCCGGCGCCCTTCATCGCGCCGGTGACCGCGAGCATCTCGCGCATCCCCGGGCCGCCCTTCGGTCCCTCGTAGCGGATCACCACGACGTCGCCGGGGTTGATCTTGCCCGCGAGGATCGCCTCCATCGCGAGGGCCTCGCCGTCGAACACGCGGGCGATGCCCTCGAAACGGTGCTGATCGAGCCCCGCGACCTTCACCACCGCACCCTTCGGGGCGAGGCTGCCGCGCAGCACGGCGACGCCACCCTGGATGTTGATCGGGTTCGACAGCGGATGCACGACCACGCCGTCGGGCGCCGGCGCGTCGAGCTCGGCCAGGTTCTCGGCCACCGTCTTGCCCGTGACCGTCATGCAGTCGCCATGGATGAGGCCGGCCTCGAGCAGCTCGCGCATGACCACCGGGACGCCGCCGATGCGGTCGAGGTCGG
Organism: Acidimicrobiia bacterium; assembly: GCA_041659105.1. Taxonomy (GTDB): domain Bacteria; phylum Actinomycetota; class Acidimicrobiia; order IMCC26256; family PALSA-555; genus CAIUKV01. Next base: position 5,380 of record JBAZYX010000149.1, on the reverse strand, counting down.
TCATGTGGAACTTGCCGTGCGGCTTCATGTCGGCGATGTGGGGCACGCGCGCGCCGACACGGTTGAAGTCGTCGAGGTCGAGCGCGACCTCGGCCTCGTACGCGATCGCGAGGAGGTGCAGCACCATGTTGGTGGAGCCACCGAGCGCCATGCCCACGGCGATGGCGTTCTCGAACGCCTCCTTGGTGAGGATCTGGCGGGGCCGGATGTCCTGCTCGAGCAGGTTGATCACGGCCTGGCCGCTCGCGTACGCGAAGTCGTCGCGGCGGCGGTCGACCGCGGGGGCCGCCGAGCTCCCGGGGAGCGACAGGCCGAGGGCCTCCGCCACCGACGCCATCGTGTTCGCCGTGAACATGCCCGCGCACGACCCTTCGGTCGGGCACGCGCGCCGCTCGATCTCGCCCAGCTCGTTCTCGGTGATGGTGCCCGCCGCGCACGCGCCGACCGCCTCGAACACGCTCACGACGTCGAGGGCCTGGTCCTTGTAGTGACCCGGGAGGATCGTGCCGCCGTAGAGGAAGACCGACGGAAGGTCGAGGCGGGCCGCGGCCATCATCATCCCCGGCAGGCTCTTGTCGCAGCCGGCGAAGGTGACCATCGCGTCGAGGCGCTCGGAGTGCATCACGCACTCGACGGAGTCCGCGATGATCTCCCGCGAGACCAGCGAGCCCCGCATGCCCTCGTGGCCCATCGAGATGCCGTCGCTCACGGCGATGGTGACGAACTCGATCGGGAATCCCCCGGCCTCCCGCACGCCCTCCTTGGCCCGCTTGGCCAGGCGGTCGAGCGGCATGTTGCACGGGGTGACCTCGTTCCAGCTGGAGGCCACACCGATCTGGGGCTTGTCCCAGTCGGAGTCGGTCATCCCGATCGCCCGGAGCATGGCGCGGGCCGGGGCCCGCTCCATCCCGTCGGTGACCTCATGGCTGCGGGGCTTCATGTCGCTCATCGTTGTCCGCTCTCGGCCCTGCGGGCCGGGCCCGCTCGGGCCCCGCTCGCTGCTCAACTGGATTCCGCGGTCGCGGAGCCCGCTCTTGACCGGGCAGCGTACCGGCGGGGCTGGCCACCCATTGGTCCGATTCGGCCTACGCTGGCGCCACCGCCGGCGGGGGAGTCTGACCAGAACATGACGGTGAACACGGACCAGACGTTGACCATGGCCGCCGGGGTGGCCGATCGCGGACGTGTGGTCGACCACACCTTCGCCCGCAACGGAGAACCGGTCTCGCCCCGACTGGCCTGGTTCGTCGACGGACTCGCCCGCACGATGCGCGACGACGGCTACACGCAGCTCGACGCGCCGGGGCCCCGGGTGCAGGTGGTGCTCCACCTCCTCGACACCGACAACCCGCGGCCCTACCGGCGCAAGAACGCGCCCACGTTCGTCGTCGCGCTGGGTCACCTGCCGGAGACGCCCACCGATCTGCTCCGCACCGGGTACCCGTTCCTCGTGCGCGGGCTCTCCAACCTCGCCGTCCTGCTGAGCGACGGCGCCACCGGTCCGGTGGCCTCGTTCGTGACGCTCGAGCAGGGCACCTATCGCGTCGAGCACCAGGGCGACGACGACAAGTTCTTCGCCGCGGTGCTGGAGCGGGTCGAGCCGCTCGCCACGTCGCGACTCGTCATCGCCAACGAGTTCGAGCCCGACCTCGCACCCGGGCTCTGGGCCGGCGACGACCAGACCGAGCAGATCACCCGGGCGGGCGAGCGCCTGGGCGCGCTCGACCTCCTGCCCGCCGCGTTCCCGATCGAGGAGATCCTCTCCGAGCGCGACCTGCGGCACGTGAAGCTGCTCTACGGCATCGGCGGCCTGAGCTACGGCAACGTCAGCGCGCGCCGCCTCCCGCCCACGGAGTCGAAATACGGCCCCGAGTTCTGGATGAGCGCGAGCGGCGTCGACAAGGCCAACCTGCGCGAGATCGGCCGCGACATCCTGCTGGTCCGCGGCTACGAGCCGGCGCGTGACTCGATCCTCCTGTCGATCCCACCCGACGTGAAGCCCAACCGCGTGTCGGTCGACGCGATCGAGCACTGGATGATCTACCGCGAGCACCCCGAGGTGAACGCGATCCTGCACGTGCACGCGTGGATCGAGGGAACGCCCGCTACGGAGATCAACTACCCGTGCGGCACCGTAGAGCTCGCCACGTCGGTGGCCGAGCTGGTGCGCCAGTCGTACGACCCGAGCCGCGCGGTCGTCGGCCAGAAGAACCACGGGCTCACGATCACCGGGCACTCGCTCGACGAGATCTTCGCCCGCATCGACGGCAAGATCGTCCGCGCCGTCCCCATGGACTGACGCATCGTGCCTGCCGCAGCGCGTGCAGTCGGTGTGGTCCGCCGCACCCGACCGCTGCTCTACGGAACGATCACGCTGGTTTCGCTCCTCACCGTACCCATCACGTTCGGCTTCTTCCTGTGGATCGGGGTGCTCGTGGTTGCGATCGCGGCAACGATCGGTGCGCTCACTCACGCGGGTCCGCGTCAGGATCGGGCGGTCGTCGCAGTGTGCTGCGGCCTGGCCCTCCTCACGGGCCCCGCCGTGTACTTGCTCCTCGCGCTCGCGCCCTGACGAGCTTCACGCCGCGTCCGCGAGGGCGTGCAGAACGAGCTCGACCACGCGCCCCGGGGTCGTCGTGATGTCATGCCACGTGACGGGGATGACTCGCCACTCGTCAACCGCAAGCCATGCGGGGCGTGGTTCGCTACGCGCGCAGGTGGGGCTGCCGAAGCAATGCCGTGCGCGAACAGACCGGAGGCGACGGCAACGTGTCGCCGAGCCGTGCGCAGGCAGGGGGCCCCACCGAGCACGAAGCGGTCCACGCCCCGCACTCACGCGCGCAGGATCCGCCAGATCTTGACCTCGAGGCGCGACTCGGCCGCGGCACTGCTGCCGCGGCGGCAAGCGCCAGCTGAGGCGACGAAGACGGGTGGCCGCGGTCCCGGTACACCTCGGGAAGGATGCGCTCCCGATGGCCTGCCTGCACGCGGCCCGCCACGACCTTGCGGGTGACGCCGAGCTCCACGCACTGCGCCACGGTGACGAGACCGAGCTGTCGACGCTGGATCGCCCGAACATCGGCTTCTCTGTGCATTCTGTGCCCTCCACGGGAACGTGGATGCACAACGAAAGCACCGGGGTGCGACACCTACTCGGCGACGACCTCGATCTCGATGTGGACGGGCGAGCCGTCGTCGAGGTTCTCGGCCCTGCGGACGGCCTTCTTCACGGGCAGCAGGTAGGACTTCCGCTTCGCGTCGGGGAACAGCGACGTCGACCACTCGGTACGGCCGACCCGCACTCGCACGCGAACCGAGCCGAACCCGGCAGCCGCGCGTCCGTACCGCTCCTCGATGTCGTCGGCGACAGCGAAGGGCAGCGTCACGAAGAACCATGCGGCATCGCCGTCGTGGCGCCAGAGCGACGCGTCGAACTCGTACGTCACCGGTTGAGGCGGTCGTCCAGCAGCTGGTTGAGGACCTGCGGGTTGCCCTGACCCTTCAGGGCCTTCATCGCCTCACCCATCAGGAAGCCCCGCTTCTTCTTCTTCACCTTGTCGTCGCCCGCGCGGTACTCGTCGACGGCGTCGGCGTTCGCCGCGAGCACGTCCTCGACCACCGACGCGAGCTCACCCGCGTCGCTCACCTGCGCGAGGCCACGCTCCTCGATCACCTGCTTCGGTCGCTTCGGCGCGCGCAGGCACTCGCCCAGCACGTCCTTGGCCTGGTTCCGCGAGATCGTGCCGTCGGCCACGAGGCCCACGAGCTCGGCCAGGCCGTCGGGCGCGAGCGGCAGCACCTCGGACGACAGCCCACTCTCGTTGAGGTACGCGAGCACGTCGCCGGTGCACCAGTTGGCGACGTCGCGGGGCGTGCCCGCGGTGAGCACCGCGGCCGCTTCCTCCGCGAAGTCGGCGAGGCCTTCCACGTCGACGAGCACACGTGCGTCGGTCTCGCCGATGCCCCAATCCGCGACGAGCCGGACCCGGCGCGCCGCGGGGAGCTCGGGCACGGCGGCCGCGGCCGCGGCCCGCCACTCGGCGGACGGTGCGAGGGGCACCAGGTCGGGCTCGGGGAAGTAGCGGTAGTCGCTCGACCCCTCCTTCGTCCGCATGCCGTGCGTGCGGCCGTCGGCTTCGTCCCAGTGCCGGGTCTCCTGGACGATGCGCTCGCCGGTCTCGAGCATCTCGATCTGACGCTCGATCTCGAAGTCGATCGCGCGTCCGAGCGACCGCAGCGAGTTCATGTTCTTGATCTCGACCTTGGTGCCGAACTGCGGTGCCCCCACCTTGCGCACCGACACGTTGGCGTCGACGCGCATGGAGCCCTCCTCCATCTTCACGTCGGACACGCCGAGCGTCTTCAGGACGCCGCGCAGCTCGCTCACGTAGGCGCGCGCCTGCTCCGCGTTGCGGATGTCGGGCCGGCTGACGATCTCCATCAGCGGCACGCCGGCGCGGTTGTAGTCGACGAGCGAGTAGTCGGCCTCGTGGATGCGGCCACCGCCGCCCATGTGGGTGGTCTTGCCGGTGTCCTCCTCCAGGTGCGCGCGCTCGATGCCGACCCGCACGCCGTCGACCTCGATCGAGCCGTCGGCGAGGATCGGCTCCTCGAACTGGCTGATCTGGTAGTCCTTCGGCATGTCGGGGTAGAAGTAGTTCTTCCGGGCGAAGATCGACTCCTCCGGCACGTGGAAGTCGAGCGCCCCAGCGAAGCGCAACGCGAGGTCGACGACCGCCTCGTTGAGCACCGGCAGCGATCCGGGGAGCCCGAGGCACACCGGGCACACGTTGGTGTTGGGCACGGACCCGAACTCGTTGGGGCAGCCGCAGAACAGCTTCGTGGCCGTGGCCAGCTCGACGTGGGCCTCGAGCCCGATCACGGCCTCGTACCCGTCGCGCAGCACCGTCTCACCCGCACTCGCGCTCATGCCCGCTCCTCCAGTGCCTGGGCGACCCGGAACATCGTCGGCTCCTGCACCGCGTCCACGAGCACCTGCACCCCGACCGGCAACCCGTCGCGGCCCGTGCCGAACGGCACGCTCGTGGCCGCGTGACCGGCGAGGTTGGTCGGGATCGTGCAGATGTCCGAGAGGTACATCGCCAGCGGGTTGTCGGCCTTGGCGCCGAGCCGGAACGCGACCGTGGGCGACGTGGGCGACAAGAGCGCGTCGAACCGCTCGTACGCGCGGGCGAAATCACGCGTGATCAGCGTCCGGACCCGCTGCGCCTTGCCGTAGTACGCGTCGTAGTAGCCCGCGGACAGCGCGTACGTGCCGAGCATGATGCGACGCTTCACCTCGGGACCGAAGCCGGCGTCGCGCGTGCGCGCGTTCATCGCCGCGACATCGTCGCCGTCGACGCGCAGCCCGTAGCGAACG
>JBAZYX010000148.1:0-6651 GCA_041659105.1 Acidimicrobiia bacterium | reverse complement strand
GAGTGGGAGGACATCCGCTACGAGACCGCGGTCGCGGGTCCCGACACCGGCACCGCCGCGATCGCCAAGATCACCATCGCCCGGCCCGAGGTGCGCAACGCCTTCCGGCCCACCACCCTCTTCGAGCTGCTCGACGCGTTCGAGAAGGCCCGCAACGACCCCGAGGTCGGGGCGATCATCCTCACCGGCGAGGGCCCCGAGGCGTTCTGCTCGGGCGGCGACCAGCGCATCCGGGGCGACGACGGCTACGTCGGTCCCGACGGCATCGGCCGGCTCAACGTGCTCGACCTCCAGATCCAGATCCGCCGGCTGCCGAAGCCGGTGATCGCGATGGTGGCGGGCTACGCGATCGGCGGCGGCCACATCCTCCACATCGTGTGCGACCTCACCGTCGCGGCCGACAACGCCCGCTTCGGCCAGACCGGTCCCCGCGTCGGCTCGTTCGACGGCGGCTACGGATCCGGGCTCCTCGCCCGGTCGGTCGGGCAGAAGAAGGCGCGCGAGATCTGGTTCCTCTGCCGGCAGTACGACGCGCAGGAGGCCCTCGACATGGGCCTCATCAACACCGTCGTGCCGCTCGAGGAGCTGGAGGAGGAGACCGTCGACTGGTGTCGCCGGATGCTCGGGCACAGCCCGCTCGCGCTGCGCATGATCAAGGCGTCGTGCAACGCCGCCGACGACGGCCTCGCCGGGATCCAGCAGCTCGCGGGCGACGCGACGCTCCTCTACTACATGACCGAGGAAGCCCAGGAGGGCAAGCGCGCCTACCTCGAGAAGCGGCAGCCCGAGTTCGACCGCTTCCCGCACCGGCCGTAGGCGCAGACCGTGAGCGGGTCCGCGCCGCCGTCGGGTCTCGGCATCTGGGTGGCCGGCGCGCGGCCGCGCACGCTCGCCGTGTCGGCCGCACCCGTCGTGGTCGGCACCTGCGCGGCGTTCCAGATCGCCGACACCGTGATCTGGTGGCGGGCGCTCGCCGCGCTCGTCGTGGCCCTCGCGCTCCAGGTGGGCGTCAACTACGCGAACGACTACTCCGACGGCGTACGCGGCACCGACAAGGAGCGGCGCGGCCCCATCCGGCTCGTCGCGTCGGGACTCGCGTCGCCGGAGGCGGTGAAGGCAGCCGCGTTCGCCGCGTTCGGCGTGGCCGCGGTCGCCGGGCTCGCGCTCGCGCTCGCGGTCGACCTGCGCCTGCTGCTGATCGGCGTGCTCGCGATCGCCGCGGCCGCGCTCTACACCGGCGGCCCCAAGCCCTACGGGTACTACGGCTTCGGCGAGCTCATGGTGTTCGTGTTCTTCGGGCTCGTCGCCACCTGCGGGTCGCAGTGGGTGCAGATCGAGGACATCACGGCGCCGGCGTTCTGGGGCTCGTTCGTGGTCGGCCTGCCCACCGTGGCCGTGCTCCTCGCCAACAACATCCGCGACATCCCCACCGACCTGGTGTCGGGCAAGCGCACGCTCGCGGTGCGGCTGGGCCCGATCCGGTCTCGCAAGCTGTACGGGCTGTGCATCGCGGGATCGCTCGTGGCGCTCGGGTTCGTGTGCATCGACGCGCCCTGGGCTGCGATCGGATTCGCCGCAGTGCCCTTCGCCGTGATGCCCGTCCACCTCGTGCTGAGCCGTGAGGACCCGCCCGGGCTGGTCGCCGGGCTCGTGGCCACGGTGCGGTTCACGATCGTGCTGGCGGCGCTCACCGGCCTCGGGATCGCGTTGTCGTGAGCGCGTCCCGCCGGCGCGTGCGGTCAGACCTCGGCGAGGAGCGCGGCGAGGGCGGCGGGCTGCTCGAGGTGCAGCGCGTGACCCGCCTCGGGAACCGTCACCGCGCGCGCGTTGTCGCCGATCGCCGCGGCCATCGTGCTCGCGAGGTCGCGGAACTTGCGGTCGTACGCGCCGGTCACGAGCAGCACCGGCATCCGCAGCTCCGGCAGGCGGTGCCACAGCGACGGCTGCGCGCCCTGCCCGAGCGCACGCAGCTGGTGCGTGATCCGCTCGACCGAGTTGCCGCGCCGGCGTTGGTCCACTCCGGCGAGCTCGCGCGGCAGGGACGCGAACAGCGGTTGCGCGAGCCAGCGTTCGAGGAACGCGTCGAGGCCGTCGCGCTCCACGTCGTGGGCGAGCTGGTCGTCGGCCGCGCGCCGGTTCGCCCGCTCGCGCTCGTCGGCGATGCCGGGCGACGCGCTCACGAGCACGAGCGAGTGCACGATGTCGGGGCGGTCGAGCGCGAGCGCCAGGGAGAGCCGACCGCCCATCGAGTAGCCCACGTAGGTCGCGGGCCCGCCGCGCGCGCCGATCACGGCTGCCGTGGTGTCGAAGTCGAGCGCTTCGGGCACCTCCACTGCGAGCGCGTCCACGCTGGGCGGGAGCGCGTCGAGGACAGGTTCCCAGGAGTCGGCGGTCTGGGTGAACCCGTGGACGAGGATCATGCGCACGGGGGCATGATCGCAGGGCGAGCCGCCGAGGGTCGGAAGGGCACCCGGTGAGCCGCGACGCCAACACCGGCTTCGCTCGCGCCGTGGTCGACGAGTGGGTGCGCAACGGCGTGGCCCACGCCTGCGTCGCGCCGGGCTCCCGCTCCACCCCGCTGGCACTGGCCCTGGCCGGCGACGGCCGGCTCGCCGTGCACGTGTTCCTCGACGAGCGCTCGGCCGCCTTCGCCGCGCTCGGGATCGGCCGGGCCACCGGCCGCCCCGCGGTGGTGCTGTGCACCTCGGGCACGGCCGCGGCCAACTTCCACCCGGCGGTGCTCGAGGCCCACCACGGGCGGGTCCCGCTGGTGGTCGCCACCGCCGACCGGCCGGCCGAGCTGCGCGACGCCGGCGCGGGCCAGACCGTCGATCAGACCAAGCTCTACGGGGACGCGGTCCGCTGGTTCGTGGACCTCGGCGCCCCGGAGGACGTGCCCGGTGCCGGGGCGTGGTGGCGGTCGACCGCGGCCCGCACGGTGGCGGCGGCCGTCGGCCCGCCCGCGGGCCCCGTGCACTGGAACCTGCCGTTCCGCGAGCCGTTGGTGCCGACCGGCGAGCCGCTCGTGGACGCACCCGGACGCGCCGGGGACGCGCCGTGGACGGTGTCCGAGCCCTCCACCCGCGTGGCCGACCGTGACGTCGCGGCGCGGGTGGCCGCGCTGGTCCGCCGCCATCCTCGCGGCGTGATCATGGCCGGCTGGGGCGCCGACGCCGATCCCGACCTCGTCGATCGGGTGGCCGAGCTGTGTGCGTGGCCGGTGCTCGCCGACCCGGTGTCGGGGCTGCGCCGGGGCGCGTTCGCCGTGTCGACGTACGACCCGCTGCTTCGCGTCCCCGGCTTCGCCGGCACCCACCGGCCCGACGTGCTCCTGCGCCTCGGGGCGCCCACCACCGGACGGGCCGTCAACGAGCTCCTGCACGGCGTCCCCGCGGTGGTGGTCGATCCCGACGGGGCCTGGCTCGATCCCGCCCGGGACGCGGTCGAGCGGGTGACGGGCGATCCCGACGGGTTCCTGCGCGCCCTCGCCGTCACGCTCGCGGGCGGCCGGGCCGACCGCGCGTGGCTCGACGACTGGCTCGACGCGGACGCGCGCGCCCGGACCGCGCTCGACGCGTTCCTCGACGCCGAGACCGAGCCGTTCGAGGGCCGGATCGCGCGTGATGTCGCCGACGCCGTCCCCGACGGCGGCACGCTGGTCGTGGCGTCGAGCATGCCGGTGCGCGACCTCGAGTCGTTCGCGCGGCCGCGCGACGGCGTCCGCGTCGTCGCGAACCGCGGGGTCAACGGCATCGACGGGTTCGTGTCGACCGTGGTGGGCGTCGCCCTCGCGGGTACCGCACCGGTGGTGGCGCTGGTGGGAGACCTGTGCTTCCTCCACGACGCGAACGGATTGCTCGGCGTCTCGGGGCGCGGGATCGACGCGACCTTCGTGGTCGTCGACAACGACGGGGGCGGGATCTTCTCGTTCCTGCCCCAGGCGACGGCCGTGCCCGACCACTTCGAGGCACTGTTCGGCACGCCGCAGGGCGTGGACCTCGCCGCACTCGCGGCGCTCCACGGCGTGCCGGTCGACGACGTGACGGCAGGTGCGGCGGTGGGCGCCGCGGTCCGGGCCGCGGTGGACGCCGGCGGCGTGCGGATCGTGCGCGTCCGCACCGATCGCACGACGAACGTCGACCGCCACCGGGCCGCCTGGGCCGCCGTCGCCTCCGCCCTGTCCTGATCGAGTGACGCCGCTCGCCCCGATGGGGTGTTGGGGCCCAAGACGCGGGTGCTCGATCGGAGATCGAGGGGCCGCTAACCTCCCGGCGCCGTCTAACACTCCTGGAGAGCCGATGCGTCGCCGCCCTCAGCTGATCCCGCTCCTCCTCCTGGCTTGCACCGTGGGTACCGGGCTCGTCGCCGCGGCACCGGCACGAGCCGCGTCCGTCCCCAACCCCTGCAAGGTCGTCAAGTTCGGTGACATCGCCAAGGTCTTCGGCGCGAAGCCCGCCGGCGTCACCAGGCAGGCGCGCGAGATCTCCAGCACGTCGTGCTCCTTCCAGCTCGCCGACACCCCCGATGACCTCACGGGTGAGGTCATCGTCACCGTCACGTTCGCGAACGCGAAGACCGCGTACAACGGTCTCGACCGCGACGCCCGGTACCAGCCGTTGACGGCGGCGGCCGACGGGATCGACGGGATGTACGCACCGCTCCCGTTGAGCGTGGTGCACGCCCTCAAGGGTTCGAAGATGCTCAGCGTCCAGGGGTACCTGGTCGACATGTCCGCGCAGCCGCCGACGGACGCCGAGGTCCAGGATCAGCTCGTGGCACTCGCCGGGATGGGTCTGAAGCGGGTGTAGCGCTGGCTCGCGCCTGACGATCCGCGCCGCTCACGCCGGACCGCGGCGAGCGAGCGTGATCTTCATCGGGGCGAAGCGTCTCACGGGACGACGAGTGCGCGGAGCATGGGCTCGAACTTGGCGACGGTCTCGGCCCATTCGGCGTCGGGGTCGGAGCCGGCCACGATGCCCGCGCCGGCGCGCAGGAGCGCGTGGGCACCGTCGATCTGGGCGCCGCGCAGCGCGACGGCGAACGCGCCGTCGCCCCGGGCATCGACCCAGCCGACCGGCCCCGCGTAGGGACCGCGGTCGAACGGCTCGAGCCGCGCGATGGCGCCGAGCGCGGCGTCGGTGGGTGTGCCCCCGACAGCCGGCGAGGGGCTGAGCAGTCGGGCGAGGTCGAGCGCGGACAGCGCGACGTCGCCGTCGTCGGCCGCGTCACGCAGCCGCCCGCGGATCGGGGTGACGAGGTGGGCGAGGCTGCCGAACTGCTCGACGACCGGCGCCTCGGGAACGTCGATGCGCGCGGCCACCGGCGCGAGCGCGTCGTGCACGGCGTCGACCACGAACCGGTGCTCGCGGGCGTCCTTGCCCGACGCCGCGAGGCGCGCGGCGACCTCGGCCGCGACGGAGCCCGGCGCGGTGCCGGCCATCGGGCGGGACTCGAAGTCGAGTCCGGTGCGGCGTACGAGCAGCTCCGGGGTGGCGCCCACGAAGCCGGCGTCGGCGTAGAGGATGCAGCCGGGCTGCTGGCTGCGGAGGCGACGCAGCACGGCGCGGAGGTCGAACGGCGCGTTGGCGTCGACCGTGACCTCGCGGGCGAGCACGACCTTGGCGAACTCGCCCGACTCGATGTCGGCGAGGGCCGCCTCGATCGCGTCGTCCCACCAGGCGCGCGGCTGCACGGCCCGCACGGTGAAGCGGGTGGGGCGCGGTGGCGCGGCGGGCACGGGTTCGAGCGGGGGGCCGATGTGGGTGATCCAGCCGCGCCCGTCGGCGCTGCGGCCCACGACCCGGGCCGGGATCGTGAGCACGCCCGGGGCCACGGGGTCGAAGGGGAGGGCACCCACCGCCACCGGTCCGGTGCCCGGGCGGCCCACCTCGTCGTCGCTGGTGATCGCGGCGAGGGTCTCGGCGACCCGCGCGGCGGGAACGGTCGCGGCGACCCCGCCGGTGGCGATGCCGACGCCGTTCTCGGCCCACACGAACCCGTCGGGACCGAGCGCGTCGAGCAGGTCGTCGACGGTGTCGAGCGCGCGGGTCACGGCATGGAGGCTGTCGGGCATCGGGGAGCGGTGCAGGCCGCGTTCGGGGCTCACACCCGGGTCCCCGTGAGGAGCTGGACCGATCCGCCGGTGAACGTCCGCCGGGTCGACCCGCCGAAGCCGGACGCGTGCATCGTCTGGAGCAACGTGGCGCTCGGCGGGAGGTAGGCGGTGGAGCGGGGGAGGTACGAGTAGGCCTCGCCGTCGCGCGCGAGCACGCGACCGAGCAGCGGCACGGCACCGCGGAACCACACCGCGTTGCCGGCGCGCATGATGGCGTGCTCGGGTACCGCGGCGTCGAGGGCGGCGAGCCGTCCGCCGGGCCGCAACACGCGTGCGCACTCGCGGAACACCGCGCCGAGGTCGACGAAGTTGCGCAGCGCGAACCCGCACACGATGCCGTCGATCGACCGGTCGGGGAAGGGGAGTCCGGCGGCGTCGGCCCGCACGAGCGGCGCGTCGGTGTGCGCGGCCCGCAGCATGCCTTCGGAGAAGTCGAGACCCACCGCCCGGTGGCCGTACCCGGCGAGGTCGCGACACAGGTCGGCGGTGCCGCACGCCAGGTCGAGCACGAGCGAACCGAGGGGCAACGAGAGCGA
>JBAZYX010000147.1:0-6696 GCA_041659105.1 Acidimicrobiia bacterium | reverse complement strand
GGCCACCGCGGGGTCCATCACGCCAGGCAGGACCGGCGCGGGGTCGGGCTCGCGGATGTCGCGCCGGATGTACCACGCCACCGCGAGGAACCCGAGGCCGAGCACGAGCCAGATGATCCCGACCACTCGCGTGACCGAGAACACCGAGAACGCGACCCCGCCCACCGTGAAGAAGGCTCCCATGAGGAACGGGAACCAGAACCACCACCCCAGCCGGCGGTCGCGCGGGCGACCCCCGACCGGCGCGTAGGGGGATCCGATTCGCCGTCCGCCGCTGCCGTGGACGAAGGACACGCGACGACCGTTCGCGAACGGCTCAGGGCTGGGCCCAGTCGATCGCGATCGACGAGGGGTCGGCCGGGTCGACCCGGACACCGATCGAGCCGCCGGGGGGGAGCTTCGAGAGGTACACCTGCGGTACCGAGGTGGTGAGCTGCGCCGCGTAGGCGTCCTTGCGTCATGGTCGTCGGGCGGCCCGCGGCCTTGTTGATCTCCTTGCCCTGGTCCGACAGCTTCTTCATGTCCTTGAACATGCCCATGTTCCGCTCCCTCCAACGGTCGCGACCCGGATGCCGCGGACCCATTCCAGGCCGAGTCGTGAACGAAGCGGCGGGCGCCGTCACCCGGCGTCGAGTGCAGGTTCCGCCAAGATCCCGCCCAGGACCTCGTGCCGCACGAGCGCCGTGACCACCGCCGGGTCGTCGAGGTCGAAGCGCCCCGGCGTGGCCATGAGCGACAGGCCCATCGTGGCGACGTAGCGGGTGGCCTCATCGAGGTCGACCCCCGGCACGACCCGACCGGCCGCGGCCTCGGTCCCGAGCATCGGCCGCAGGTAGGCGACGACGTCGGCGAGGATCCGGTCCTGCTCGAGCCGCATGAACCGCAGGAGACGGTCGGGCTCGGTGGCCAGCACCTTCTGCAGCGCCGCGTGCTCGCGGATCTCCCGGTGCGCGAACACAAGGGCGCCCTCGACCACCGCCGGGAAGTCGGGAGCGTCGGCCACTGCGATCGCCATGCGCACGAAGAACCGCTGCATCTCCCATGCGACCATCGCCGAGAAGAGCTCGTCGCGCCCGCCCGGGAAGAGGCGGTAGACGGTGGCACGCGACAGCCCGGCGGCGCGCGCGACGTCCTCCATCGTCGTCTTCGCGAACCCGAACCGCGCGACGGAGGCGAACGCGGCATCGAGCACGGGCTCCCGGGGGTCGCGCTCCCCGGGGTCGGCCCGGGACCCGGTCACAGATCCAGCAGCGCGTCGAGCCCGACGGTCAGCCCCGGCTTCTCCCGCACCGCACGGATCGCGAGCAACACCCCCGGCATGAACGACGACCGGTCGTAGGAGTCGTGGCGGATCGACAGCGACTGCCCGGTGGTGCCCAGCAGCACCTCCTGGTGCGCGACGAGTCCCCGCAGGCGCACCGAGTGCACGCGGATGCCCCCGGGACCCGCACCGCCGCGCGCGCCCTCGACCACGGTCCTCTCCGTGGGGTCCCGACCCCACAGGTCGGAGGCCTCGGCCATGCGCGCGACCGTGAGCATCGCGGTTCCCGACGGCGCGTCGACCTTCTCGTCGTGGTGGAGCTCGATGACCTCGGCCGTCTCGAAGTAGGGCGCGGCCAGCTCGGCGAAGCGCATCATCAGCACGGCGCCGATCGCGAAGTTGGGCGCGATCACGGCGTTGGCCTCGCTGGCGGCGAAGCGCTCGGCGAAGTGGGCGAGATCGGCGTCGGAGAACCCGGTGGTGCCCACCACCGCGTGCACGCCGTTGTCGGCGCACCACTCAAGGTTGGCGCGGGCGGCATCGGCCACGGTGAAGTCGACGGCCACCTCGGCGCCGGCCGCGACCAGGGCGTCGGCCGCCCGGGCGACCTGCACCCCCGACCCGTGGACACCGAGCTGCTGGAGGTCGATCTCGGCGTGGTACGGGTCGACCGCGGCGACCAGCTCGAGGTCGGGGTCGCCCGCGACCGCTGCGCACACCGTGGAGCCCATGCGGCCCCCCGCCCCGAACACTCCGACCCGGATCATGCTTGCCCGCTCGCTGCCCGCCGGGCTCTCGGTGCTGCAAGGCTCGCTCATGTCCGAAGCCTAAACCGCGCGGTGGAGATCGGCCTCCGAGATGGGTCCGACGGCGGCGAGCGTGCGGGGGCTGTCGCGGAACACGCGGTCGACCACGCGGCCGACGTCGGCGGCGGTGACCGCCTCGCACTCCCGGACCAGCTCGTCGAGCGACGGCACCTCGCCGAGGAGCAGCTCGTTGCGCCCGATCCGGTGCATCCGGCTGATCGAGCTCTCCAGCGACAGCGCCAGCGACCCGGTGAGGTGACCCTTGGCCGAGTCGAGCTCACGGTCGCTCAGGCCGCCGTCGGCCAGGATGCGGTCGATCTGGGCGTCGAGCACCTCGAGCACCTCGTCGACCCGGTCGGGCGCGGTGCCGGCGTAGATCCCGAGCGCGCCGGTCTCCTCGAACGCGGCCCGGTACGAGTACACGGAGTAGGCGAGGCCGCGCTGCTCGCGCACCTCCTGGAACAGGCGCGACGACATCCCGCCACCGAGCACCTGGTTGAGCACGCTGAACGCGTAGCGGTCGGGGTCGTCGCGCCGCAGGGCGCGCGTACCGAGCACGAGGTGGACCTGCTCGGTGTCGTCCTCGACGACCGAGATCGGCTTCGGGCCCGGCTCGCCGTCGTGGAGCGCGCGCGGCGGCCGCTCCCCCACCACGCCGCGCATCCCGGCCTCCACGAGCGCGACCACGTCGTCGTGGTCGAGGTTGCCCGCAGCCGCGACCACCACGTTGCTCGGGTGATAGTGCTGCGCGTGGAAGTCGGCGATGGCGTCACGCGACATCGGCTCGATCGTCTGCGGCCCACCGATGATCTCGCGGCCGATGGGGTGGTCGGGGAACATCGCGACGGAGAACAGGTCGTGCACGAGATCGTCGGGCGTGTCGTCACGCATGCGGATCTCTTCGAGGATCACCTGCCGCTCCGACTCGACGTCGGCCGGCCGCAGCGCCGGTGACCACACGATGTCGGAGAGGATGTCGAGCGCGAGCGGGAGTCGGTGGTCGGGCATGCGCACGTAGAACGCTGTGAGCTCTTGCGCCGTGAACGCGTTCATGTCGCCGCCGACCGACTCGACGGCCTCGGCGATCTCGGACGCCGTGCGGCGGTCGGTCCCCTTGAACAGGAGGTGCTCGAGGAAGTGACTGGCCCCCGCGAGCTCGTCGGGCTCGTCGCGGGAGCCGGTGCCCACCCAGAAGCCGACGGCCACGGAGCGCAACGCCGGGAGCGACTCGGTCACCACCTTGATCCCCGAATCGAGGCGCGAGGTTCGGATGCGCTCCGGCTCGGTCATCAAAGACCCTTCGACACGCTTCGAAGCGGGGTTGAGGGTGGGCTGGAGATCGGGGTCGAGCGCGGGTGTGCGGGTGGGCCGGAGAGAACACGCGACGGCGGCCCGGGAGACCCGGGCCGCGGCGTCGTGTGCACTGGTGCGCGTGGTGCGCGGCGCGCGGAGCGGCTCAGCGCCGCCCGCCCCGCCGGCGCCGGCCACCGTCGCCACCGTCGCCCCGGTCGGCCTCGGGGGCCGACCCGGCCGGGCCGAGGTCGCCGAACTCGGTCTTGGCGGTCTCTTCCCAGGTGTCCTCGAACGACACCGTGGCGCGAGACCCGCCCTCGCCACCGCCGAGGGACGCCGCCGGCTCACGGTCGCGCGGCCCACGGTCGCGCGGCGCACGGTCACCGCGGTCACCGCGGTCACCGCGGTCACCGCCCTCGCTCCGGCCGCTGTCGCCGCCGGCCGGAGCCTCGGCGTCGTCGCCCACGAGCGAGAGGGAGAGCTTGCCCGAGTTGTCGATGTCGTCGACCTTGACCTCGACCTCGTCGCCGAGGTTGAGCACGTCCTCCACCCGGTCGATCCGCTTGCCGCGGCCGAGCTTGGAGATGTGCAGGAGGCCGTCCTTGCCGGGGAGCACGTTGACGAACGCCCCGAACTTGGTGACGTTGACGACCCGGCCCTTGTAGACCGCACCGAGATCGGCCGTCGGCGGGTCGAGGATGAGCTCGATCCGGCGCCGGGCCTCGGCCACGTTGTCGGACTCCTTCGAGCCGATCGTGACCGTGCCGACCACGCCGTCGTCGCTCACCGACACGTCGGCGCCGGTCTCCGCGGTGATCGTGTTGATGACCTTGCCCTTCGGCCCGATCACCTCGCCGATCTTGTCCATCGGGATCTCGAAGCTGACGATCTTCGGTGCGGTGCCCTTGACGTCGGGGCGGGGCGCGGCGAGCGCGCCCTCCATGACGTCGAGGATCTTCATCCGCGCGTCCTTCGCCTGGTGCAGCGCCTGCTTGAGCACCTCGGCCGGGAGGCCGTCGATCTTCGTGTCGAGCTGCAGCGCGGTGACGGAGTCACGCGTGCCGGCGACCTTGAAGTCCATGTCGCCGAACGCGTCCTCCGCGCCGAGGATGTCGGTGAGCGTGACGTACTTGCCCTCGTGGAACACGAGGCCCATGGCGATGCCGGCCACCGGCGCCTTGATCGGCACACCGGCGTCCATCAGCGAGAGCGTGGAGCCGCACACCGACGCCATCGAGGTGGAGCCGTTCGACGCGAGCACGTCGGACACCACCCGCAGGGTGTAGGGCCACTCGATCGCGTTGGGGACCACGGGCACGAGCGCACGCTCGGCGAGCGCGCCATGGCCGATCTCGCGGCGCTTGGGCGAACCCACCCGGCCGGTCTCACCGGTGGAGAACGGCGGGAAGTTGTAGTGGTGCATGTAGCGCTTGCGGTCGTCGATGCCGATGGTGTCGAGCATCTGCTCCATGCGGGGCATGCCCAGCGTGGTGACGGTGAGGACCTGGGTCTCACCGCGCTGGAACAGGCCGGTGCCGTGCGCGGTCGGGATCAGGTCGACGTCGGCCGAGAGCGGCCGCAGGTCGGCGAGGCCACGGCCGTCGATGCGGAGCCCCTCCTCGACGATGCGCGTGCGCACGACCTTCTTCTGCAGTGAGCGGAACGCCTTCTTGATCTCGCCCTGGCGGCCGGCGAACTGGCCCGGCACGTCGTCGCTGCCCACGAGGGTCGCGACGAGGCCCGACTCGAGCTCGTCGAGCTTGGTGTTGCGGGCGGTCTTGTCGGCGATGAACATCGCGTCGCGGGTCTCCGCGATCACCGCGGCGGCCACGGCGTCGAAGACGTCGGGCTGGTAGTCGAAGCGCGGCGTGTACGCCTTCACCTCGATCGGGCCGTGGGCCTCCTGCACCGCCTTCACCAGGTCGAGCTGGAGGTCGATCGACGCGAGGATCCACTGCTTGGCCCACTCGAGGCCCTCCGCGAGCACGTCCTCGTCGACCTTGGGGGCGCCGTTCTCGTAGAGCTCCCAGGTGACCTCGGTGCCGCCGGCCTCCACCATCATGATCGCCACGTCGCCGTCGTGGAGCTTGCGCCCTGCGACCACCATCTCGAAGGTCGACTCGTCGCCCTCCTGGTAGGTGGGGTGGGCGTGCCACTCACCGTCGACGTGGGCGATGCGCACGGCGCCGATCGGGCCGTTGAACGGGATGCCCGACACCATGAGCGCCGCCGACGCACCGTTGATGGACGCGATGTCGTGCGGGTTCGAGAGGTCGGCGCCGAGGATGGTCGCGATGACCTGCACCTCGTTGCGGAAGCCCTCGGGGAACGACGGGCGCAGCGGGCGGTCGGTGAGCCGGCAGGTCAGGATCGCCTGCTCGCCCGGACGGCCCTCGCGGCGGAAGAACGAGCCGGGGATCTTGCCGGCCGCGTACATCCGCTCCTCGACGTCGACCGTCAGCGGGAAGAAGTCGATGCCCTCGCGGGGCGTGCTGGAGACGACGGTGGAGAGCAGCGTGGTCTCGCCCAGCTGCACGAGCACCGCGCCGTCGGCCAGCTGCGCGAGCCGGCCGGTCTCGAAGGACATGATCAGGCCGGCGTCGTTGACGGGCCCGGATACACGAATTGCCTCGTTCGACGAGGTCATGGGGAACGCACTCCTTGATATG
The DNA here is from genome assembly GCA_041659105.1 of Acidimicrobiia bacterium. Lineage (GTDB taxonomy): Bacteria > Actinomycetota > Acidimicrobiia > IMCC26256 > PALSA-555 > CAIUKV01. The sequence goes on along the minus strand of JBAZYX010000147.1, from coordinate 667 downwards.
GCGACGAGCCTCGGCGGTTCCCAGTTGTCAGGGTCCGGATCCCACACGTCCTGGAGTGCGGTCCGGGCCTTGGCGACTGACAACCGACGACGACCTCGCCGGTCGGTTCCGCGGGGATGGTCCTCGCGAAACGAGGAGCGGATGTCCGCTCCTCGTGTCTCCTTGTCCTACCGGCGAAGGCCGAGCTCGGCGATCAGCGCCCGGTACCGCTCGACGTCGTTGCGCCGGAGGTAGTCGAGCAGCCGCCGACGGCGGCCGACGAGCATCAGCAGCCCACGGCGCGAGTGATGGTCCTTCTTGTGGACCTTCAGGTGCTCCGTCAGGTGGTTGATCCGCTCGGAGAGGATCGCCACCTGGACCTCCGGAGAGCCGGTGTCGGTCTCGTGGAGGCGGTGCTGCTGGATGGTTGCGGCCTTGTCGGGCATGCGGTCGCTCGAGCCTTGCTTCGAGGGTGGAGTGCCGACGATTGCCGGCGAACCACAAGGCTACCAGGCGGGCCCGGCGAGGTGACGGGCGAGGATCTCGGCGGCCCGGGCGCAGTCGTCGGTCATCTGGGCCACCAGGGCCTCGATCGAGTCGAAGCGCTCCTCGCCCCGGAGCCGCTCCACGAAGCGGACCCGGGCGGGCTGGCCGTAGAGGTCGCCCGAGAAGTCGAGGAGGTGGACCT
>JBAZYX010000146.1:0-6929 GCA_041659105.1 Acidimicrobiia bacterium | reverse complement strand
GACGCCGGCGTCAGGTATGGCCACACTCCCGCCCGTGCCCGACGCCATGTCCTCCCTTCCCGCCTCCCACCGAGCCGTCGTCTACACCGAGCCCGGCCGGGTCGAGGTCGCCGAACGTCGGGTCCGTCCGCTGCGCGCCCTCGACGTGCTCCTGCGCGTCAGCCACTGCGGCGTGTGCGGGAGCGACATCCACTTCGTCCTCGAGGGCTGGGGCACACCCGGCTCCGTGGAGGGCCACGAGTACAGCGCCACCGTGGTGGCCGTCGGCGACCAGGTCACCCGCTGGAAGGTGGGCGACGAGGTGGTCGGCGGCCCGTCGCCCCGCTGCGGCGCTTGCGAGTACTGCCTCGCGGGCCGGCCGTCGCTGTGCGTGGGGCGCTCCGCGGCCGGGGTCGACGAGTACCCCGACGGGGCGTTCGCCGAGTACGTCGTGGCGTCGGAGCAGGAGATCCTCCGGATCCCCGACCGCGTCTCGCTGCGGGCGGCCGCCCTCGCGGAGCCGCTCGCGGTGGCGCTGCACGGCCTCACCCGGGGCGGCGTCCGCGCCGGCCAGCGCCTCCTCGTCACCGGTGGCGGGCCGATCGGCGCGCTCTCGGTCGCGGCCGCGACGGCGCGCGGCGTCACCGACATCGTCGTGAGCGAGCCGCACCCGCGGCGTCGTGCGCTGTGCGAGCGCCTCGGCGCAGTGACCGTGGCGCCGGACGCGCTCGTGCCCCCGCCCATGCCCCACGCGACCGTCGACGAGCCCTTCGACGTCGCGCTCGAGTGCTCCGGCCACCCTGCCGCGATGGAGGCCGCGCTCGGCCAGCTCAAGCGCGCCGGCACGCTCGTGCTCGTGGGCGCGGGGATCAAGCGCCCGCGCTTCGACAACAACCGCATCCTCCTCAACGAGCTGACCATCACCGGCGCGTTCGTGTACGACGCCGACGGGTTCGAGCGCGCGCTCGAGCTGCTCGCGCAACCGGGCTTCCCGAGCGACGTGCTCATCGAGCCCGGCGACGTCCCGCTCGGCGGGATGCTCGACGCGCTGCGGGGACTCGAGGCCGGCGACCTCGCGGGCAAGGTGATGATCGTCCCGAACCCGACAGGAGCATCCCGATGACCACGACCGACCGCCGTCTGCCCCGCTTCAACCACGTCGCGATGAGCGTGCCCGCCGAGCTGCTCGACGAGCGGGGGCGCGCCGACCTCATCGCGTTCTACAACGAGGTGTTCGGCTTCGAGGAGCTGCCGACCATGACCGAGGACCGGCGCCGCCTGGTGTTCGGCTGCTACACGATCGAGCAGTTCGTGTTCCTCATCGCGGGCGACGACCCGCCGATGACGTGCCCCCGCATGGACCACTACGGCTTCTCGGTCGGCAGTGAGGCCGAGCTCGACGAGTTCCTCGCCCGCGCGCAGGCGTTCCGGGCCAAGGACCCGCGCGTCGACATCATCGACAAGCACGTCGACGACCACGGTCCGCTCGCGATCACCTCGATCTACGTCGGCTACCTGCTGCCGATGATGGTCGAGGTGCAATGGTGGGACTTCAAGCAGCCCGCCGCCGCGGGGGGCGGCGCGTGACGGCACCCCTGCGCTACGGGGTCTTCGCGCCCCAGGGCTGGAAGCTGGAGTACACGGGCTGGAGCGGCGCCGACGCGTGGGCGCGCAGCGTCGAGATCGCACTGCTCGCCGAGGAGCTCGGGTACGACCACCTGTGGGTGTACGACCACGTCGAGACCGTGCCCCGCCGCGAGCCGACCCACGTCTTCGAGGCGTTCACGATGCTCGCCGCGCTGTCGCAGCGCACCGAGCGCATCCGGCTCGGGCAGCTCGTCACCTGCGCGGCGTACCGCAACGCCGGGCTGCTGGCGAAGGAGGCCGCGGGGATCGACGTGATGTCGGGCGGACGGCTCATCCTGGGTCTCGGCGGCGGGTGGTACGAGCGCGAGTACCAGGCGTACGGCTACGAGTACCCGCCGGCGCGCGACCGGCTGCGCATCCTCGAGGAGACCACCGAGGCCGTGAAGGCGCTGTGGACCGAGGAGACGGTCGACTACGCGGGACAGCACGTGCGCCTCGACGGTGCCTACTGCGACCCGAAGCCCATCCAGCAGCTGCCGGAGATCTGGATCGGCGGGGGCGGCGAGCAGGTCACCCTGCGCATCGCCGCCCGCCACGCCGACAAGACGAACTGGCAGGTCGGCCTGGACGAGTTCGTGCACAAGTCGGAGGTGCTGCGGGGCCACTGCGACGCGGTGGGCCGCGACTTCGAGGAGATCGTGCGCACCCATGGTCCCGATTGCCGCATCTTCGACTCCGAGCGCGAGCTGCGGGAGTGGGTGGAGTCGCCGACGGGCGGCCAGCTCCGCAAGCTGGTGGAGGGCGACGAGTACATCCGCGACAACTTCGTGGGGACGCCGGAGATGGTGACGGAGAAGGTGCAGGCGTTCGTCGACGCGGGCTGTCGCGAGTTCGTGCTGTGGTGCCGCGACTTCCCGTCGACCGGGACCGTCGAGCGGTTCGCCCGCGAGGTGATCCCGAACGTCGGGGTCTGACGCCATCGGAGGCATTCCGGGACGCCGGTGTTAGCGTGCTGCGCGTGAAGGCGGCGCCGGGCGAGGAGTTGGCCGCGCCCCCCTCCCGAGCCGGCAACGGCGACGGCAGCCCCGATCGACGCCACCGCTGGCGGCTCGCGGCCGGGATCGCGGTGGCGCTCGTGCTGGCCGCCGCCGTGGTGCTGCGGTTCGTGGCGAAGAGCGACCTGTGGCTCGACGAGGCACTGTCCGTCAACATCGCGAAGCTCCCGCTCTCCGACCTGCCGGAGGCGCTCAAGCGCGACGGCGCGCCGCCGGTGTACTACGTCCTCCTCCACTTCTGGATGGACGTCTTCGGCGAATCCGACACCGCGGTCCGCGCGCTGTCCGGGGTGCTGTCGCTGGCGACCCTGCCGGCCATGTACTTCGCCGGCCGCCGCCTGGGCGGGAAGTGGGCGGCCTGGGCCGCGGTGCTGGTGCTCGCCGCGAACCCGTATGCGTTCCGGTACGCCACCGAGACGCGCATGTACGCGCTCGTGATGTTCGTGGTCGCGTGGGGCTACCTCGCGTTCGTGCGGGCGCTGGAGAAGCCGTCGCTCGGGCGGTGCGCGCTCGTGGCCCTCGGCGTCGCGGTGCTGCTCTACGCGCACAACTGGTCGTACTACCTCATCGCCACCGTGGGAATCGTGCTCCTCCTGCGCGCGTGGCGCGGATCGACGGCCGAGGACCGCCGCAGCGCGTGGCGCGTCATCCTCGCGATGGTGGTCGGCGGGCTGTGCTACGTGCCGTGGCTTCCGACCGTGGCGTACCAGCTGAAGCACACCGGCACCCCGTGGGGCGACGCCCGGCTGCCGTGGTCGGCGCTCGCGTCGGCGATCGGCGCGTTCGGCGGCGTGGGCAGGCCCTACCACGGCGAGGCCTATGTGCTCACCGCGCTTCTGATCGTCCTCCCGTTGCTCGCGCTGTTCGGCGCGGCGGTGAGCACCCGGCACATCGACATCGACCTGCGCACGCGGCCGCTCGTGCGCTGGGAGACGGTCGTGGGCGTGGGCGCGATCGTGGTGGGGCTCACGCTCTCGTACGCCACGGGCACCGCGTTCGACGCCCGGTACGCGTCGGTCGGCGTGCCCCTGTTCCTGCTGGTGACCGCGATGGGGATCATGGTCTTCTCGAGCACGCCGGTGCGGGTGAGCGTGCTCGCCGCAATGGTGGCCCTCGGGCTCGCCGGCGGTGTGCGCAACGCGGTCGACGAGCGCACCCAGGCGGGCCAGGTGGCCGCCGCCGTCCGGGCCAACGCGCAGCCCGGCGACGTCGTCGTGTACTGCCCCGACCAGCTCGGTCCGTCGGTGCACCGGGTGGTGGGGGACGGCCGCGGCCTGGTCGAGGTCACCTTCCCCGATCTCGCCCGGCCCGAGCGCGTCGACTGGGTCGACTACCGGGACCGGATCGGGGCGGCCAACCCCGACCAGGTCGCCGCGGAGGTTCTCGACCGCGCCGGCGACGCGACGATCTGGTACGTGGTGTCCCCGGGGTACCGCAGCGTCGAGGGCAAGTGCGAGGCGCTCGGAAACGCCCTCGGCGCGGCCCGGCCCGGCCCGACCACGCACGTGGTGTTCGACGACAACGGCCACTTCGAGTTCATGGGGCTCGTCGAGTACCGAACCTCATGAAGCGGCGGTCGCTCGTCGCGTCGCGGTTCGTCCGCGAGGACCTGCGCGTCGCCGTGGTGCCGTGGGTGGTGGCCCGCGGGCTCGTGATCGGCGCGCTGCTCCTGTCCCGCCACGTGTGGGACGAGGTCGGCCGCGGGGAGCGCCCGGTCCAGCTCGGCCAGGGTCTCTTCGCGTGGGACGCCGCGTACTACCGCTCGATCGCGGAGCACGGCTACGACGGGCTCCCGAACGCGGCGCTGCGCTTCTTCCCGCTCGTGCCGCTCGCCGCGCGCGGCCTCGGCACCGTCTTCCTCGGCCACACCGGCTTCGCGCTGCTCCTCATCGCGAATCTCAGCGCGCTCGCGTTCGGTGCGCTGTTGCACCGCGTCACCTTGATGGAGACGGGCGACGCGGGTGCCGCCGTGCGCGCCGCGTGGTTCGGCGCGCTCTTCCCCGCGGCGAGCGCGCTGGTGATGGGCTACGCCGACGCGACGGCGCTCGCCCTCGCGGTCGGGGTGTTCCTCGCGCTGCGCACCGATCGGTTCGCCGTCGCCGGCGCGCTGGGGTTCGCGGCGGGGATGACGCGGCCGCTCGGCATGCTGCTCGTCCTCCCCGCGCTGATCGAGGCGCTGCGCCACCGCCACGGCGTGTCGATCGGCGCGTGGGTGCGCCGGGGGGTGGCCGTGGCCGGTCCGCCGCTCGGTCTCCTCGCCTTCCTCGCGTGGGTGGGCGCCACTCGCGACGACCCGTGGCTGCCGTTCTCGGTCCAGCAGCGAGCCTCGCTGCGCGGCGACTTCGTGAACCCGGTCTCGCGGCTGGTCGACGCGGCCCGGGACCTCGGGGGCGGCGACCGGTTCGGCTCGGGACTGCACCTGGTGTGGATCGTCGGCTTCCTCGCACTGCTGGTGGTGGTTGCCCGGCGGCTGCCGGCGTCGTACACGGCCTTCAGCGCGGTGACGCTGCTCGTGGGCATGTCGGCCGAGAACCTGGACTCGTTCGAGCGGTACGCCCTGGGGGCGTTCCCGCTGCTCGTCGGTGTGGCGCTGGTCACGCGCCGCCCCCAGGTGGAGCGCCTGGCCCTGACCCTGGCCGCGGGGGGCCTCGTGGGGTACGCCGTGCTCGCGTTCTTCGGCGTCTCTGTCCCGTGATGTGGGAGGCGGCGCCCGTACAATCCACCGTCGCCCCGTTGCCCCGTCCGCTCAGGAGTCCCCGCTTCCCGTGACCACCGCTGCCGACAAGACCGCCGCGCCCCAGGTCGTGGTGATCGGCGCCGGGCCTGCCGGGCTCACCGCCGCCTACGAGCTGACCCGGCGCGGCGCCACCCCCACGATCCTCGAGGCCGACGACGTCGTCGGCGGGATCAGCCGCACGGTCGTGCGCGACGGGTGGCGCTTCGACATCGGGGGCCACCGCTTCTTCACCAAGGTCAAGGTCGTCGACGACCTGTGGTTCGAGATCCTGGGCGAGGAGAACTTCCTGCGCCGCCCGCGGATGAGCCGCATCTTCTACAACGGCAAGTTCTACGACTACCCGATCGTCCCGATGAACGCCCTGAAGAACCTGGGCTTCGTCGAGGCCGTGAAGTGCGTCGGCTCGTACGTGTGGGTCCGGATCCGCCCGCCGAAGGACCAGACGAACCTCGAGGGGTTCTACGCCGCGCGATTCGGATGGCGGCTCTACCGCACGTTCTTCGAGACCTACACGGAGAAGGTGTGGGGCGTGCCGGTGCGCGACCTCCAGGCCGACTGGGGCGCACAACGGGTGAAGAACCTCTCGCTGTTCCGCGCGGGCTGGGAGGCGATCAAGCCCAAGAAGCTGCGCATGAACCAGGACAAGTCGAAGCAGGTCACCAGCCTGATCGAGGAGTTCAACTACCCGAAGTACGGCCCCGGGATGATGTGGGAGCGCTGCACCGAGATCGTGCAGGAGCGCGGGTCCACGGTCGCGATGGAGACCTCGGTCACCAAGGTGCGCCACGAGAACGGGCGTGCGGTCTCCGTCAGCGCGGTGGGGCCCGGCGGCGAGGAGAGCACCTACGACTGCACCGACGTCATCTCGTCGATGCCGATGAGCGAGCTGCTGCGCGCGATGGACCCGCCCGCACCGGCCGATGTGATCGCGGCCGCCGACGACCTGCGCTACCGCGACTTCATGACCGTCGCGCTCGTGGTGCCCGAGGCCTACGGCTTCCCCGACAATTGGATCTACATCCACGACCCCGCGGTCCGCGTCGGGCGGGTGCAGAACTTCGGCGTGTGGTCGCCCTACCTGGTCAAGGAGGGGCGCACCTGCCTCGGCCTCGAGTTCTTCGTGAACGAGGGCGACGAGATGTGGTCCAAGGCCGACGCGGACCTCGTCGAGCAGGGCAAGCGGGAGCTCGAGCATCTCGGGCTCTGCGACGCCTCGAAGGTCGAGGCCGGGTACGTGGTGCGGGTGAAGAAGGCGTACCCCGTCTACGACGCGCTCTACAAGGCCAACGTCGACACCATGCGCGCGTGGATCGCGGCGAACTGCCCCAACGTCTACCCGGTGGGTCGCAACGGGATGCACAAGTACAACAACCAGGACCACTCGATGTACACGGCGATGCTCTCGGTGGAGAACATCTTCGGCGCCACCCACGACGTGTGGGCGGTCAACGTCGAAGAGGAGTACCACGAGGAAGAGGACCCGACGACCGAGCGCGGCACCGGTCGCGACGCGCCGCTCATGCCGCGGCCCGACGCCGCGACGCCGTCCTCTGGCTGAGTCCCCCGCGCGC
>JBAZYX010000145.1:0-7148 GCA_041659105.1 Acidimicrobiia bacterium | reverse complement strand
CTGCTTCACCGAGGACGCCCGCTACTACGAGCACCACTACGGCCAGTTCGAGGGCCGGGCGCAGATCCTCGAATGGATCAGCACGACGATGTCGGAGCCGATCAACTGCGACATGGTCGACTTCCCCGCCGACTGGTACGTGATCGACGAGGCGCGCGGCTGGGTCATCTGCGCGATCTGGAACGTGATGGCCGACCCCGGCGACGGCAGCGTCCACCGCGAGATCAACTGGACGAAGCTGCACTACGCCGGCGACGGCCAGTTCTCCTACGAGGAGGACATCTACAACCCGGTCGAGTTCGGGGCGATGATCAAGGGCTGGCTGGCGGCACGGGAGCGAGCGACCGGCACGCCGTACAGCCGGTCGAAGTGATGTCGAAGTGATCAGGGACGCAGGGAGCGAGCGACCCATGGTGAAGAAGCGGATCGCGGCGGGTGGCTGAACGCTCCTGCGAGGGAAAGGTCGCGCTCGTCACCGGCGCGAGTCGGGGCATCGGCGCGGCGGTCGCCTTGCGGCTCGCGGCCGAAGGCGCGGCGGTCGCGGTCACCGCTCGCACGGCGGACGCACACCCCACCCTTGCGGGCTCCCTACGCGAGACGGTCGAGCAGATCGAGGCGTTGGGCGGACGGGGCGTCGCGATCGTGGCCGACCTCGCCGACGGCGACGACCGCGCCCGCATCGTGCCCGAGGCCGAGGCCGCGCTCGGACCGGTCGACATCCTCGTGAACAACGCGGCGGCCGCGTTCTACCTGCCGACCCCCGAGATCTCGTTGAAGCGTCGCCGGATCATGTACGAGCTCAACGTGCACGCCCCGGTCGACCTCGCGCAGGGCGTGATCCCGGGGATGCGGGCGAAGGGCCGCGGCTGGATCGTCAACGTGTCGAGCGTGACGTCGAAGCACCCGGCCGGGCCGCCGTTCCCGACCGGCCAGTCGGTGGGCGGCGTGGCCGCGACGTACGGGTCGTCGAAGGCTGCGCTCGAGCGCTACACGACCGGACTGGCGAGCGAGCTGTACGGCGACGGGATCGCGGTCAACGCCGTGGCCCCGGTCGCCGCGGTGCGCACGCCCGGCGCCGACGCGCTGGTGGCCGACCTCATGGCCCGCAACCCCGCGCTGGTGGAGCCGATGGAGGTGATGGTCGAGGCGATCCTCGCCCTGTGCACCGGCGACCCGGCCACCCTCACCGGCCGGATCACCCTCTCGGGCCCCCTCCTCGACGAGCTCGGCATCGAAGCCAAGAACCTCGACGGCACCCCCATCCCATGAAGCGTTGCTCACCGTCGCGACCTGACGGCGAGCCACGCCTCGACGCTCGAGGCGTGGCGTCGCGTCGCGGGGCGACGGTCAGAAGCGCCTCTCGAGGGTCCAGGTGGATCGGGACATGTGGAGACGGTGGCGGGGGCCCTCGATCGTGACGTCCATCGCCTCGTAGCCGGCGTCACCCTCCCACATCGCGACCAGGCCGGTCTCGGCCTTCACGATGACCGTCTCGTAGACCTCGGGCGTGCGCGGGCGGGCGTCGGCCATGAGGGACGCGACGTCGGGGAACTGCGCGAGGTAGGTCAGCGTCATCCAGGTGGGCGGGGCCAGCTCGACCTCGCCGGCATCGCGTCGCACGAGCGCGTCGGCCGGGCGCATCCACGCGGAGTCGTGGATCTCGCCGCCGTCGATCGTGACCACGCCGTCGGGCGCGGGGCCGACGAAGAACCAGGTGGCGAAGCGCCGGGGCGCGAGCGCGGGCGGAGTCCAGTGCGCGATCCACGCGAGGTCCTCGATCGCGACCGGCAGCCCGGCCTCCTCCATCGACTCGCGCACCGCGGCGCGCTTGGCCGCGGTCTCGGCGTCGGGCGCGCCCTCACGGTCCTCGGCGTCGATCCGCCCGCCGGGGAACACCCACATGCCGCCGAACGCGAGCTTCGAGTTCTTGTGGAGCATCAGCGTCTCGACGCCGTCGTCGCTGTCGCGCACGAGCACGACGGTCGCCGCGGGGATGATCGTCTCGTCGGGCTCGTTGTCTCGGAACCAGGCCTCGAGTCGCGACGCGTGCTCAGTCATCGAGATGGCTCCTCAGGAACGCGAATCGTCGCGTCACGACAGACGTCGAACGCCTCGCCACCGTAGGGCACGAAAGGGACGCGCCGTTCACGGGCGCGGCGCCACCTGTGTGGGGAGCCGGGGCAAGAGCCCGGCCGCCGTGTAGATCGCGTCGATCACGCGCATGTTCTTCACGGCGTCGTCGGGCGGGGTGAGCACCGGCGCACCGTCGCGCACCGCGGCGACGAACGCCTGCATCTGGTACCAGTAGGTGGTGCCCTCGCCCTGCACGCGCTGGCTGTGCTTGGGTTCCCCGAGCTTGCGCTCGTTGGGCTTGAACGTGACGCGGTTGTAGTAGTTGGGCCCGGTCGGGTTGAAGACCTTCAGCATCCCGAGGTCGCCCTTGACCCGCACGTCGATCATGGGCCGGCCGAAGCTGTAGAGCGCGGCGACGATGCGGCCGGTGCGGCCGTCGCTCCAGCGGAGCTGCGCGTCGACCCAGCGGTCGATGCCGGGCGACTTGGTCTTCGCGGTCGCCTTGACGACGGTCGGCTCCGCGCCGGCCACGAGCCGGGTCTGATGCACCGCGTAGCAGCCGATGTCCATCAGCGACCCGCCCGCGAGGCCGAGGTCGAAGCGGATGTCGCGCGGCTTGAAGTACGGGATCACCGCACGCGTCTCGATGTGCTGCACGCGTCCGACGCGCTCTTCGTCGACGAGCGCCTTCATCAGGTCGGCGAGCGGGTGGTAGCGGTAGTGGAAGGCTTCCATCACGACCAGCCCCGAAGCGTCGGCGACCTCGGCCACCGCCGCGGCCTCCTCCGCGTTCGCGGCGAACGGCTTCTCGCACAGCACGTGCTTCCCCGCCGCGATCGCGGCGAGGGTCCAGTAGCCGTGGAGCCCGTTGGGCAGCGGGTTGTAGACGGCGTCGACGGTCGGATCCTCGACGAGTGCCTCGTACGAGTCGTGGACGGTCGGGATGCCGTGCTTCTTCGCGAACTTCGCGGCCCTCCGGGGGTCGCGCGCCGCGACCGCCACCACCTCGACATCGGGGAGCCGTTCGACCGGGGCGACCACCGCCAACGGGGCGATGCGGGCCGCCCCGAGGATGCCGATGCGCAGCGGTTCCATCGCCGGAGACTAGAGCCGCGCCGGGGGCTGTACTCCGCTGCCCGCGTCCCGGCGCCATCCATACTCTCGTGGTGGGCCGACGACCGGGCAGGGGCGACCGACGCGCACACCGGGTCCGGATCGCGTCGGCCGCGCTCGTGGTGGTGGCGACGGCGGCGGCGACGGCGGCGGCCGCGGCGGCGATGAGCGGAGCCGCGTTCGCACACGGGGCCGCACCGGGCCCGCGGGACCAGCTCGTGGCGGCCGTCGACGCCAACCTGCGGGCCCACCCCAAGATCCCCGGCGAGGCCGTGAGCGTCCGGGCGCCCGGGCTCGACCTCGCGGCGGCGCGCGGTCTCGCCGACGTCGCCGCCGGCATCCCCCTCGGAGTGGAGACCCCGTTCCGCATCGCGAGCGTGACGAAGACGTTCGTCGCCGCCACCGCGCTCCGCCTCGTCGAAGACGGGGCGATCTCCCTCGACGCACCCGTCGCGCGGCACCTCTCGCCCGAGACCGTCGTGCTCCTCGCCGCGGACGGGTACGACCCCGAGCGGATCACGGTCCACCAGCTGCTCGACCACACGGCCGGGCTGTTCGACTACGCGAGCACCGCGGCGTACGACGCGGTGAACACCACGGATCCCGGCCACCGCTGGACACCCGAGGAGCAGCTGCGCTTCGCGACCGACCACGGCGACCCGCTCGCCGCGCCCGGCGACGAATACCACTACTCCGACACCGGGTACGTCCTGCTCGGCGAGATCCTCGAACGCGTCACCGGGGAGCCGCTCGCGACGGCCGTCCGGACCACGATCGGCTTCGACCGCCTGGGCCTCGACCACACCTTCTGGGAGATCCTCGAGCCGGCTCCCTCCGGCGAACCCGCCCGGGCGCACCAGTACTACGACCGGTCGTTCGACAACATCGGGCTCGACGCCTCGCACGACCTCTACGGCGGCGGCGGACTCGTCTCGACGGTCGCCGACGTGACCCGTTTCTTCCGGGCGCTGTTCGACGGGCGCGTCTTCACCCGCACGGAGACGCTCGACACGATGCGCACGATCTCGGCACCGGGCCGCGCGGACGGCGCGGCCCTCGGCCTCTTCCGGTACCGGATCGCGGGCACGGAGTGCTGGGGCCACCCCGGCTACTGGGGCACCGTCGCGTACGCGTGCCCGGCGCTCGGGCTGGCGTTCACGATCGAGACCAACCAGGCCAACGAGGCCGCCCTCGACACCACGACCGTCGAGCACACCGTCGTCCGACTCGCTCGAGCCGCCGCCGCCCATCGCAGGCGCGCGTAGCCTCTCGCCGTGCGGCGGGTGGGGGCTGTGCGGGTGCGGGATGCTGCGGGCGTCAGCTGGACGGTCTCCGCGCGACGACAACTCGCCCCATCGAGAGTCGCCGTCGAGGTGGGCCTTCGCGAACTCTCGCCATCCGCCGCGGAAGGATCCGACCTCGTCGGCTGTCTCGGGGCGTACTTCGTTCTTCGCCCACCGGACTGCTCGGACACTGGCTCTTCCGGCACCCTTCGTTGTGGGTGGTGACGGCAGCGCCCGACGAGAACGCCGCGAGATCCAGGAGCTGGGCGACCTCGAACACGTCCCGGAAGGCCGCGAACACGTCGTGTTGAGGGTTGCGTCGCACATCGCCGCCGGAAGGCCGTTTGCCACCTTCGGCGACGTAGCCAAAGACTCAGGCGAGGCGGCCGGATCGGGAGACATCTGAGCGAGTGAGGGCGCGCTCCGCACCCCGAGGCGCCGGCTCGTCAGGCCCGTCGTCCTCCATCCACCGGTCCCGGCCCCGACCCGCGGCGCGCCGGCGTGGACGGGCCGAGAGCACCGCATCGGGTGAGTGCTTCCACGACGCGCGTCGGATCGGGAGTGTGCGCAGAAGCCAAGATATGGACCCGCGGAAGTCTTTGGTTCACGATCATGAGGCGACTGCGACACAGAAGATCGCCAATGCAGCGACGAAACCGCGATCCTCAAACATCTCGAGAGACATCCAGCTCGGCACCAGCCACCGCAGCCGCGAATGCACACGACTCGTCGTGCCAGCGGCGGACCAGGAACGCGATTGGCTCGCGCGTTCCGTTGCGATCGACCTCGGCGGCAACCAGCCAGCTTCCGGTTGGCGCCTTCCAGGCGCGCAGCGGGGCACCGCTCGGAGCGAGCCAGTCGGTTCCACTCGGGTAGACGGTCGGGAGCGGCTCCCACCGCAGCTCTCCGTCGGTGAGGGTGAGCCATCCGGGGACCAGGCCCCGAAGGCGCATGCCGGTGGATGCGGGCGTGATCCGAGAGGCGCACCGCGACGGCATCGTGAGCAGCGACACGCGGTACGCCCCCGGGATCCGCCGCCGATTCGGGAGGAGTCGACGGTCGTCGAACGGGCTGTCGCTCCCGAGGAAGCAGATCACGGTGATCACGATGAAGCCGACCGCCAGGCAGGTGACGTACACCGACCGCCAGAGGAGGTTGCGCACCCAGCATCCCCGCAGCACCGGCACATCCTGCCCGACCCCGGCGATGCTTGGCGTGAGCCCGAAGAGCGATGCCATGATCCGCGGTGAGCGAGCGAGCGACCGGCGTCGGCCAACCCCGCGCGGTGCGAGCGAGCGACCGAGGAGTGAGGGTGCTGAACGGAATCCGGGTCGTCGACCTCTCGACCGAGATCGCGGGGCCCTACTGCACGAAGCTCCTCGCCGACGCGGGCGCCGACGTGGTGAAGGTGGAGCCGCCCGACGGCGACCCCCTGCGGCGCTGGGGCCCCTCGGCCGCCGGCGGGCTGCCCGGGGCCGTGTTCGAGTTCCTCAACACGTCCAAGCGGGGCATCGTCGGCACGATCGACGACCCCGAGGTGGTGGACCTCTGCGTGGACGCCGACGTGGTGGTGCACGACGCCCCACCCGGCACCTTCCCCGTGGCCCCCCTGATGGAGCGCGACCCCTCGCTGGTGGTGGTGTCGGTGAGCCCGTTCGGGCAGGACGGCCCGTGGGCCGACCGGCCCTCCACCGAGTTCACGCTCCAGGCCGAGTGCGGGTCGATCGCGACCCGGGGCCTCCCCGAGGCTCCGCCCTTCGCCGCGGGCGGGCGAATCGGCGAGTGGGTGGGCGGGATCTACGCCGCAGTGGCGGCGGGCGCCGCGCTGCGGGAGGCCGCGCGCTCCGGCCACGGCGAGCACATCGACGTCGCGCTGCTCGCGGTGATGTCGCTCACCATGAACACCTACTCCGCGGCCATGGCCGACATGGCCGGGTGGCCAGAGCCCCAGCGGCCGACCCGATCGGTCGAGGTGCCGTCGATCGAGCCGACCGCCGACGGCTACGTCTGCTTCACCACCAACAGCGCCCAGCAGCTCGCCGACTTCCTCCTCCTCATCGGCCGGCCCGACCAGCTCGAGGAGCAGGCCTGGTTCCGCCACCCCACCCGCTGGGCGGGGCGCGCGGCGTTCCTCGAGATGGCCCACGCCTACACCACCACCCACACGAACGCGCAGGTGCTCGCCGAGGCCGAGGAGCTGCGCATCCCGAGCGGGCCGGTGGGCAACGGCGCCACCGTCACCTCGTTCGACCACTTCCGGGAGCGGGGCACGTTCGTGCCGTCACCGTCGGGCCGGTTCCGCCAGCCCCGGGTCCCCTACATGATCTCCGGGGTCGCGCCGCGCCCGTTCACGGTCGCCCCCGCGCTCGGCGAGCACACCGGAACGATCGACTGGCACCCGCGCGCGCCGGTCGCGCCGACGGGCGACCGCCAGCTCCCGCTCGAAGGGGTGCGCGTCCTCGACCTCACCGCCTGGTGGGCGGGTCCAGCCGCCGGCCACCTGCTCGCGCTCCTCGGCGCCGACGTGATCAAGGTCGAGTCGGTCACCCGCCCCGACCTCATGCGCTACTCGGCCGTGAAGCAACCGCCCACCGAGCAGTGGTACGAGTGGGGCTTCATCTACCACGGCGCGAACAACACCAAGCGCGGGATCACGCTCGACCTCACCCGCCCCGAAGG
>JBAZYX010000144.1:0-7184 GCA_041659105.1 Acidimicrobiia bacterium | reverse complement strand
CCCCGATGACGAGGGATTTCGGCCAGTCGACCCCCCCCGACCCCCCGAATCCTCCGCTCTTGGCGTCACTCGTGCCGCTGTCGGCGGCACGAGTGACGCAAAAACAGGTCGTGAGGGCCGGGGGGGGTCAGTCAGATGCGGAGGTCGGCGGTGACGCCGAAGTGGTCGGAGGGCCAGACCCCACCGACCGGCTCGGCGCCCACCAGCTCGGCGTGGACGGTCTGGCCCCGGCCGGCGTCGCGCGGGTAGCCCACCAGGACGTAGTCGATGCGGCGGTCGGGCTCGAAGTCGGCCGCGGCGAAGGCGTTGCGGTTGTCCCAGGTCGTGCCGGACCCGGAGCCGCCGGCCCGCCACGCGTCGACGAACACGAGCTTGGGCACCGGGACCGCGGCGGCGCCGGTGAGCATGCGGATCTCGTCGGAGTCGGGGTCGGCGTTGAAGTCGCCGCAGACGACGGGCGGGAACGTCCGGCGCTGCGTGGTCTCCTCGACGAACGCGCACAGCTCGCGGACCTGCTCCTGGCGGATGTGACTCTGGTCGAGGCGGAAGTTGAGATGGGTGCAGAACACCTCGATCGGACCCGCCGGGGTCTCGATGTCGGCGCGCACGACCAGCCGGAGCTCGTCGAGCCCGTCCGGGGCCGCCAAAGGCCGCACCGCGCTCCCCGTGATCGGATGCCGCGACAGCACGGCGTTGCCAATGCTCTCGTCGAAGTGCTCGAGCGGGAACCGGCTCTCGTGCGCGACGTGGTACCCGCCGAGCGCCGCGGCCAGGTCGAGTGCCTGGTCGCCGCCGTCGCGGCCGCGGAACACCTCCTGGATGCACCACACGTCGGCGTCGACCGCACGCATCGTCTCGACGATCGCGCCCTGGCGCTCCGCCCACGGGCCGAAGTGCCACCACAGGTTCCACGTCGCGATCCGTATCGTCCCGTCACGCCGCGTCGCTGCTGCCATTGCGGCACACTAACGCCATGACGATCGAGGTGAACCTGCTCGATGGCGCGTTCTACGCGGGCGACCCGTACCCCGTCTACGCGCAGCTCCGCGACCACGCGCCCGTGTACCGCGACGCCGTGAACGGCATCTGGGGCATCAGCCGCTACGCCGACATCGTCGAGGTGGAGAAGCACCCGGCCCGGTACTCGTCCGCGCAGGGCTCGCGGCCGCGCATCGTCGGCGACGTGTCGATGATCAACAACGACGACCCGTTGCACCAGAACAAGCGTCGCCTCGTGGCCCGGCGCTTCACGCCCCGGTCGGTCAAGGAGCACGAGGACCACGTGCGCGGGGTCGTCACCGAGCTCATCGACGCCGTGGCAGCCCGGGGCGAGTGCGACGTGGTCGAGGCGCTCGCGGCGCCGCTGCCCGCCCGGGTGATCGGCGAGATGCTCGGGTTCGACCGGGACCTGTGGCCCAAGTGCCTCGAATGGTCCGAGGTCACCATGTACGAAGGCGGCCAGTACAACGCCGACGGATCCGAACGCCGAACGGCCGACCGCACGATCAACGCCGTGCTGGAGTTCGCGGGCGTGACCCTCGAGGTGATCGAGGCCCGCCGGGCCGAGCCGAGCGACGACCTCATCTCGGCCTGGGTCCACTCCGCGGTGGAGTTCCCCGACGGCGCCGTCCGCGCGATGACCGACGAGGAGATCGTGCACGAGGCGCTGCTCGTGCTCGACGGCGGCGCCGAGACCACGCGCACCGTGATCGGCTCGATCGCGCTCGAGCTGGCCCGCCGGCCGGAGCAGCGCGACGCGCTGCTCGCCGACCCGGGGGTCCTCGCCGCGACCGGCGTGGAGGAGTTCATCCGCTGGGTCACGCCGATCCTCAACATGCGGCGCACCGCGTCGGAGACGCACGAGCTGCACGGCCAGACGATCGCCGCCGGCGACGAGCTGCTGCTGATGTACTCGTCGGCCAACCGCGACGAGCGCGTGTTCGCCGATCCCGAGTCGTTCGACGTGACCCGCGAGCACAACCACCACGTGGCGTTCGGGTTCGGCACGCACTTCTGCCTCGGCGCGTCGCTCGCGCGCCTCGAGATCCGGGTCATGTTCGAGGAGCTGCTGCGTCGGATCCCCGACTGGCGGCTCGCCCCCGGCGCCGAGCCGAAGGTGCTGCCCTCCGCGTTCGCACGCGGCTACGACGCCGTGCCGATCCAGTTCACCCCGGCGTAGCGGCCTCGTCGGCCACGATCGCCTCGAGCGTGCGGCGGATCGCGCCGATCGACTCGGCCCGCCACCGCGCCACCACGCGCTCGGCCCCCGCGGCCTCGCGCGCGCCCCGGTCGAGGCCGTCGGTCATCGGCGCGAACTGGTCGAGCTGACGGCGGGCCAGCCCGGCCAGCGGTCGGTCGCGCCGGGCGAGCAGCATGAACTTCACGAGCAGCTCGGTGCGGACGTCGCGCGGGTGCGCCACCGGCTGGTCGAGCCAACGGGCCAGCCGCGCCCGCCCGGGGCGCGTCGCCCGGTAGACGGTGCGGTGGGGGCCCTTCGCTCCCGCCTCCGTGCGGACCGGCTCGACGAGGCCCTGCTCCCGGAGGTGATCGATCGCCCGGTAGACGAGCGGCCGGGGCACCGTCCACACCTGGCCGAGCGCCGCGTCGGCCGCGAGCTCCCGGGCCGCGGCGAAGCCGTGCCGCGGCTCCTCCGCGATGAGCCCCAGCACCACCAGGTCGGTGAGCGGGAGGGTGGCGGCATTCACTAGTCTCATTGTAACTACTGAGGGAGGAGTGTCCGTGACCCGCAACGTCCGCCCGATCGTCGCCGCCCTCCTCGGCGCGGGGATGCTGGCCGCCACGTGGCCGGGTGCCACCGCCGTCGCCGCGCCGACCCCCCGCGGTTCCGTCACGGTCTCGGCCGCGGCGTCGCTCACCGAGGCGTTCACCCGGCTCGGCGAGGCGTTCGAGCGCAAGAACCCCGACGCCACGGTCACGTTCAACTTCGGCTCGTCGTCGGCCCTCGTCGGCCAGATCCAGGGCGGGGCCCCGGCCGACGTGTTCGCCTCGGCCGACCTCGCCACCATGGACAAGCTCGTGAGCGGGGGCCAGGTGGTCACCACGCCCACGCCGTTCGCCCGCAACCAGATGCAGATCGCGGTGAAGCCCGGCAATCCGAAGCACGTGAAGTCGGTGTCCGACCTCACCGACATCGGGACCATCGCGCTCTGCGGGGCCGCGGTCCCCTGCGGCATCTACGCGACAAGCGTGCTCGAGCGAGCCGACGTGACCGTCCCCGAGTCGAGCATCACGCGCAGCGTCGACGCCAAGGCCACCCTCGGCGCCGTGTCCCAAGGGGACGCCAACGCCGCGATCGTCTACATCACCGACGTGAAGGCGGCGGGCACGACCGTGACCGCGGTGACCATCCCCGACGACCAGAACGTGAACGCGGTGTACCCCATCGCGCCGATCGCCACGGCCTCGAACCCGAAGCTGGCCAAGTCGTTCGTCGCGTACGTCCTCTCCCCCGCCGGCCAGCGGACGCTCGCCAAGTACGGATTCCTTGCCCCCTGACGCGCGTCCCGCGCTCCCCACGCACCGCCGCCCCCCGGGCCGGGGGATCCCCTGGCCCGTCGGCGTGCTCGCCGCCATCGCGGCGCTGCTCTTCGCCCTCCCCCTCCTCGGGCTCCTCCAGCGCGCGGGGTGGAGCTCGCTGTGGGAGGACCTCTCCACCCCCGCCGCACGCGACGCGCTGCGTCTCTCGCTCGAGTGCTCGCTGTGGTCGACGGCGCTCTCGGTGGTGCTCGGCGTGCCGCTCGCGTGGGTGCTGGCCCGGGGCGAGTTCCCCGGCCGGGCGCTCCTGCGGGCACTCGTGCTGCTGCCGATGGTGCTCCCGCCCGTGGTGGGTGGCGTGGCCCTGCTCTACGCGTTCGGCCGCAGCAACGGGCTCGTCGGACCGTGGCTGTACGACACGTTCGGGCTCCAGCTGACCTTCAGCAAGACGGGTGTGGTGCTGGCCGAGACGTTCGTGGCCATGCCCTTCCTGGTGCTCACGGTGGAGGGCGGCCTGCGTGCGATCGACGGGCGCTACGAGGACGCGGCATCCACGCTCGGCGCCGGCCGGTGGACGACCTTCCGTCGCGTCACCCTGCGCTTCCTCGCGCCGTCGCTCGCCGCCGGCGCCGCGCTCGCGTGGGCACGCGCCCTCGGCGAGTTCGGCGCGACGATCACGTTCGCCGGCAACATCGCGGGCCGCACCCAGACGACCCCGCTCGCCGTGTACCTGCTGCTCGAGACGCAGCCCACCGCCGCGGTCGCGCTCAGCCTCGTGCTCCTCGCGGTCTCGGTGGTGGTGCTCGTGGCGCTGCGGGATCGCTGGTTCGGGATCCGGCGGTGAGCCTCGACCTCGCGTTCACCGCGCACGTCGGCGCGCTCGACCTGCGGGTCGACGTGACCGTTGGCGACGAGATCGTCGCGATCCTCGGCCCGAACGGCGCCGGGAAGACCTCGCTGCTGCGCGCGATCGCCGGCCTCGGCGCGATCGACACCGGCCGGATCGCGGTCGACGGCACGGTGCTCGACGACCCCGCGGCCGGGATCTTCGTGGCCGCCGCCGACCGACCGATCGGCATGGTGTTCCAGGAGTACCTGCTGTTCCCGTTCCTCACCGCCCGCGACAACGTGGCGTTCCCGCTCCGCAGCCGCGGCATCAACCGCCGCGACGCACGAGGGCAGGCCGACGAGTGGCTCGCGCGCGTGGGGCTCGCCGACCAGGCCGACGCGAAGCCCCACGAGCTGTCGGGTGGTCAGGCCCAGCGCGTCGCGCTCGCCCGCGCAATCGTCGCCGACCCGCGTGTCCTCCTGCTCGACGAACCGCTCGCGGCCCTCGACGCCCAGGCCCGAGCCGACATCCGTCGCGACCTCCGCCGCCACCTCGCGGGCGCAGCCGGCGCCCGACTCGTGGTGACGCACGACGCGGTGGACGCGTCCGTGCTCGCGGACCGGGTCGTCATCCTCGAGGCCGGCCGGATCGTCCAACAGGGCCCGATGCAGGACATCGCGCTCCACCCGCGCTCGTCCTACGTCGCCGACCTCGTGGGGCTCAACCTCTACCGCGGCACGGCCGACGACGGCGCGGTCCGGCTGGAGGGCGGAGGCATTATCGTCGTGGCCGACCACGACGGGCGCGGGGACGTGTACGTGTCGGTGCATCCGCGGGCCGTCGCCTTGCACCTCGACGAGCCCCACGGGAGCGCCCGCAACCACTGGCCCGGCACCGTGGTCGAGGTCGACGAACTCGGCGACCGGGTGCGCGTGAGGATCGAAGGAGCCGTGCCGATCGTGGCGGAGGTGACGCGTGATGCAGCCCACGAGCTCGCGCTCGCGCCGGGTCACACCGTGGTCGCGAGCGTGAAGGCCACCGAGGTCACCGTGTACCCCGCATGACCCGGGCCCTGCGCCTCGCGGCGCTCGTGGCCGCGGTCCTGTTCGCGCTCACGGCCCCGGCCGCGGCGCACGGTGCCGCCGGCACCCTCGGCATCGAGGTCATCCCCGGTGCCACCCCGCTCACCGCCACGGTCCGGGTGCTGCTCGAGTACGCCAACGACCGTGAGGTCGTGCCCGGGGCCACCGTGGTCGCCACCGCGACGGGCCCCGACGGCCGGACCGTGGGGGCCACCCCGCTCGCCGACCAGGGCAGGGGCGTGTACGAGGGAACGCTCACCCTGCCCGCGGCCGGCACCTGGACGGTCACCGTCACCGCGACCGAGCCCGCGGCCACCGCGCAGGCCACGGTCGCCGTCGGCGCCACCGGGACGTCCCCCACCACCCTGGCCGGCACCCCCCTCACCCGCCTCGCCGATCCCGGCGACGTGCGCACGTCGAGCGACCGGGCGTCGCGCGCGGAGAGGTCCGCCGGCGGGGACGACGGCGGGTCGAGCACGGCGGTGATCGCGGTGATCGCGGTGGTCGCGCTCGTGGCCGCGGGCGCGGTCGTGCTCGTGGTCCGGCGCCGGCGCGTCTGAGTCGCCGGTCAGCCCACGGTCAGCCCACGGTCAGCGGGCGGGCCCGCCTCCCGGCGCGGGCTCGGCCACACGGAACACCGCCCACTCGTCGGGCACGCCCTTGAGCACGTGCCGGCCGAGGTCCTCGAACCGGAGGTCCGAGCCCAGCACCAACGGCGGGATGGCGGCCGACACCACCACCTCACACGCGCCGGCCAGGGCCATCACGCGCGCGGCGATGTGGACGGCGATGCCGTGGACATCGGCACCCGCCTGCTCGACCTCGCCGGTGTGGAGGCCGGCCCGGATCTCCAGGCCGAGCGCCCCCACCGCGCCGACGAGATCACGCGCACACTCGATCGCGCGAGCGGGACCGTCGAACGTGGCCAGCACGCCGTCGCCGGTGAACTTCACCACGGCGCCCCGGTAGCTCGCGACATAGCGCTGGACCAGCGCGTCGTGGGCCTCGATCGTGGCGGTCCACCGGGCGTCACCCAGCTCGGCGGTCCGCGCCGTGGAGTCCACGATGTCGGTGAAGAGCACCGTGGCGAGCGCCCGTCGGGAGGGCGCCGGGGCCCGGCTGCCGGTGAGGAACGCTTCGATCGCGTCGAGCACCGCGTCGCTGTCCCCGGAGAACCACGAGTGGTCGAGACCGGGAAGCTCCACGAGCCGGGCGTCGGGCATCTGCTCGGCCAGCGCCGACGCGTGGCCGGGCCGCACGTGCCAGTCCTCGTCCCGGCGCAGGAGCAGGGTCGGCGCCTGCACGCTCCCGAGCACGGCCCGCACGTCGGAGCGCAGGAACAACGCGAGGATCCGGGCGAAGTAGCCGCGCCCGGCCGACAGCCGCTCACCCCGCGCCCACCAGGCCCGGAACCAGTCGTCGTCGGCCCGACTGGGCGCAAAGAGATCCACGAGACGGCCGGTGCCGGAGATGTCGACGTAGCTGTCGACATACCGCTGGAGCACCGCCTCGGGCATGCCCCACGGATGGTCCTCGGCGCGGGCGTACCGAGCGAACGGGGCCCACAGCACGAGCGCCCGCACGCGGTCGGGGTGGCTCGCCGCGTACACCAGGACCGGCGGACACGACTCCGCGGTGGCCAGGATCGTCGTGCACTCGCTGCCCACCGCGTCGAGGACGGCGCCGATGCCGTCGCCCCAGGTCTGCATGGCGGGCAGGTCCGCGTAGAGCACGGGATCCGAGCTCCCCACCCCCACGAGATCGCACAGCACGAGGCG
>JBAZYX010000143.1:0-7254 GCA_041659105.1 Acidimicrobiia bacterium | reverse complement strand
GGTGTTGATCACGAGGTGGCGCTGCGGCCGCCGCGGCGCCACGCGGGCGTAGGCCTCGCGTAACGCATCGTGACCTTCGTGGGCGCCGAGGCCGGGAATGTCGCACGTGCCGTCGGCGCAGAACGTTGCGACGACATCGTCGGTCCGGCCGTCGTCGAGGGCCTGGGTGTACGCGGCGATGGCGGCGCGCACCCCCTCCGCGACCTCCGCGAACGTCGTCGTCGTGCTCATCGGCCAGCCTCCGCGTCGTCAGAAGCCGAGATCGTGCATCGGCTGTTCGAAGGGATACACGTTCACCAGGTGAAGCGCCGGGACCAGCCGCTCGTGGGGAAGGCCGGCGAGGAAGCCGTCGATGGTCCGCTGGAAGTTCGAGATGTGGCCCTCGAGCCGGCTGGACAGGCGCATGTACTCGAAGCCCTTCGCGTGCAGGCCCTTCTGCTGGCGCGGCAGGTTCGAGAAGTCCTGGGCGGGGATCGGAGGCCACCGGGGATCGTTGCACTCCCACACCTCGGGCGGCGTGGGCTTTCCCGGCTCCTGCCCCTCGGGATACCGCGTCAGCGACCAGATCTCCATGAGCGTCTCCTCCGGTCCGAGCGGGCGGAACCGGTAGGAGGACGCGCTGCTGTACATGGGCAGCACGAAGTAGTGCGGGAAGCCGTGGAAGAACGTCAGGTTGATCCCCCGCGCGTCGAGCTCGTTGAGGTCGGGGACGTCATGGCCCGCGTCCCGGTGCCAGCGCACGACGGCGTCGTTGAGCGTGCGGTTCCAGGTCGCCTTCGCCTCCGCCGGGTCGTCGGGGAGCTCCACGTCGCGCAGACCCTCGGCGATGCGGACGTCGCTCGCGTGCACCATCCCGGCCATGCCGTCGCTCATCGTGCGCAGGTAGCGGATGTCGGCATCGACGTACTCGCGCGGGTCGAACGCCGCGTCGTCGCGCAGCCCGAACCGCGCGGGGATGACGAGCTGGGGATGCGTCTGCACCACGTGGTACATCTCGACGAACGCCTCGATCGCGAGCTTCCAGTTCACGGGGAGGCGCGCGGCGTACCACCACTCGGTGCGCAGCGACTCCACCTTCCACGCGTCGAGGGCGGTGGCGGCCGGCTCGAGGCACTCGCGCAGCGGCGGGGCGTCGGGGTCGAGGTTGATCCACGCGCAGCCACCCCAGGTCTCGCACTTCACGGGCGTGAGGTCGAGGTCGTCGGGCACCAGGTTGTGCTCGGCGAAGGTGCGCGACTGCGTGACCGCGGTGTTCGCGCCGTCCTGGCCGTAGCACCATCCGTGGAACGGGCAGACGAACCCGCGCTTGAGCGTCCCCCGGCCCTCCACGAGCTTCACGCCCCGATGGCGACAGACGTTCTGGAACGCCCGCACCTCCATGTCGTCGGTGCGCAGCACGACGATCGACTGGTCGAGGATCTCGTACTCGACGAAGTCGCGCGGCTCCGGGATCTCCTCGAGCCGGCACGCCATCTGCCAGACCCGGGGCCAGAGCTGCTCGGCCTCCGCCTCGGCGAAGTCCGCGTCGTAGTAGCGCTCCTTGGGCACCCGGTCCGGGAGCTCCATCGCGTAGGGCACCCGGAGCGCCGACCGGTCCCGATCCACGATCGCCATGCCGCCGCCCCTTCCCCTGGGAGTCCCCTCGGAGTGCGCATCGGAGTGCGCCGTCGCGCAAACGTATACTAACCGGTCGGTACAAAAGGAGGCCGGGAGACCGATGGACCCCTCGGAGCGGACCGACGTCGACGTCCTGATCGTCGGCGCCGGCATCACCGGCATCTACCAGCTCTACACCGCCCGCGAGGCGGGCTTCTCCGTGCAGCTGCTCGAAGCCGGGGGCGGCGTGGGCGGCACCTGGTACTGGAACCGCTACCCGGGCGCGCGGTTCGACTCGGAGAGCTACACCTACGCCTACCTGTTCTCGCGCGAGCTGTTCGACGAGTGGCAGTGGCAGGAGCACTTCGCCGAGCAGCCGGAGATCGAGCGCTACCTCAACCATGTGGTCGACCGGTTCGACCTCCGGCGCGACATCCGCTTCGACACACGGGTCGCGTCGGCCGAGTGGGACGACGCGTCGGGGACGTGGACCGTCGGGACCGACGACGGCTCGGTGGTGCGAGCCCGGTTCCTCGTCGCCGCGACCGGCGTCCTCTCGGTGCCGTACTTCCCCGACGTCCCGGGACGCGAGGACTTCCGCGGCGAGTCGTACCACACGGGCCTGTGGCCCACCACGCCCGTCGACTTCGCCGGCAAGCGCGTCGCCGTCATCGGCACCGGGTCGAGCGGAGTGCAGATCGTTCCCGTCATCGCCGACGAGGTCGCCTCCCTCACCGTGTACCAGCGCACCGCGAACTGGTGCACCCCGCTCAACAACGGGACGATCACACCCGAGGAGCAGGCCCGGCTGCGCGCCGACTTCGACGCGATCTGCGAGGTCCTCAACACGTCGGCCACCGGGTTCCTCCACACCCCGTCCGACCGCGCCACCTTCGACGACCCGGAAGGAGCGCGACGCGAGTTCTACGAGCAGATGTGGAACAGCCCCGGCTTCGGCAAGCTCATCAGCCACTACACCGACATGATGACCGACGAGACCGCGAACGCGCAGTGGTGCGAGTTCGTCGCCGCGAAGGTCCGCGGCATCGTCGAGGACCCCGAGACGGCGGAGAAGCTGATCCCGAAGGACCACCGGTTCGGCGAGAAGCGGCCGCCCTTCGTGCAGGGCTACTACGAGGCGTTCAACAAGCCAAACGTCTCGCTCGTCGATCTCGGCGCGACGCCGATCCTGCGCATCACCGAGACCGGGATCGAGACGGCCGACGGCGTGCAGGAGCTCGACACGATCGTCTGGGCGACCGGCTTCGACTTCGGCACCGGTGCGCTCCTGCGCATGGGGATCACGGGCCGCGACGGTCTCGCGCTCGCGGACGCCTGGGCCGACGGCCCGAAGACGTTCCTCGGCATCCAGACCGCGGGCTTCCCCAACTTCTTCTTCCCGGGTGGGCCGCACGCGGCCGCCGGCAACAACCCGCGGTACAACGGCGACCAGGTGGAGTTCGTCACCGAGACGCTCGTCCACCTGCGCGACCGCGGCTGCGACGTGATCGAGGTGGACCCCGAAGCCGAGGCGCGGTGGACGGCGATGGTCGACAGCGGCGCGGTGCACTCGTCGTTCGGGGAGATCAGCTACTACTTCGGGAGCAACATCCCCGGCAAGCCGCGCAAGTACCTGTTGAACTCGGGTGGCCGGCCGAAGCTCTTCAAGGAGATCGACCGCGTGCGCGACAGCGATTACGCGGCGTTCAGACTGTCGCGATCGGAGTGACCGGGCAGCCGACCGCGCCGGGCAGGCGCAGCGGCGGCGCGGTGAGCAGGAACCGGCTCCGGTCGTGCGCGCGCAGCCACGCCGCGAGCTCGTGGAGGTACCACAGCTCGCCGAGCGGGACGCCGAGCTTGAAGAGGCAGAGGTTGTGGATCGGGAGCAGCGTGTACCGATCGCCAGTGCGCTTCGGGCGCACCATCCCCTCGACTGCGTAGTTGTCGGCCACCAGCGCGGAGATCTGCGAGTCGGCGATCCACTCCAGCAGTGCGTCGTCCTGCGCATCGAGGTACGTGCACATCCGGTGGATCTCGACCGGGTCCGGGTCGCGGTTCCACTCGAGGACCTTCGTCGCGAAGCCGGTGTGGAACAGGAGCATGTCGCCGGGCTCCACCACGACCTCGTCGGCCGCCATGATCTCCCGCAGCGTGGCCAGGTCCACGCCCTTCCAGTCGTGCCCGAGGTGGTGGGCGAGGTCGACGAGGACGCCGCGGCCCTGCACGCCGTGGAAGGCCATGTGCTCCAGGCCGAGGTGGTGCGCGAAGGAGGCGTGCCCGCTGCCGTCGCCCCGGGCGTCGGACGACGGGCCGACGAGGTCGTCGCCCGCGCGGTAGCCGTTGTAGTAGACGGCCTCCTCGACCCCGTCGCCGTCGGCGTCGAACTCGGACCCGACGTGCGCGAGCGAGTCCCACTGCGTGGAGTACTGGAGCCAGAGGGTCACCGCGTCGTCGGCCCACACGTCGACGAAGCCGGCGTCGCCTTCGTCCATGTCCTTCATGCGCACGTTGAAGAACACCTCGGGGATGCCCCGCATGTCCTCGGTCGGGGCGAGCCGCGGCGGGTACCGCCGCTGGTTGAGCGCGGTCCCGCCCGGGTAGTCGAGGGGCAGGCTCAGGCAGAAGCTGATGCCGGCCTCGACCTCGCGCACGCCCTCGAGGACCTTCTCGGGGGTGAGGAGGTTGATGCGACCCAGCTCGTCGTCGTCGCCGAAGTCGCCCCAGGTCGACCCGTCCGGGCGCTGCGTCCACCGCTTCGTCACGCCGTCTCCTTCCGGGCACGGCGCTCGGCGGCGCCGCGTGCTTGGCATGTACCGACCGGTTGGTCTAGTCTCGATCCAAAGCGTCGCGCAAGGAAGGTCCAGCGATGTTCGCCAACGACTTGGTCGTCTCCGCCGACGGGCACATCCTCGAGCCGACGGACCTCTTCCGCAACCGCCTGCCGAAGCACCTCCGCGACCGCGCCGTCTGGGAGGAGGACTTCGAGATCGAGCCGCTCGTCGACGGCGGCGCCCGGGTCTTCCGGCGCCTGCACACGCCGGGGTTCGAGGGCTGGACGGTCTCCCGATACCGCCAGACGAGCGGCCGCACGCCCGAGGGCGACCCCGCGCTCATCCTCGAGGACCTCGACTCCGACGGCATCGACGCCCAGGTGATGCACCCGAACCTGTCGCTGTTCGGCCTCTACTCCGACGACCACGAGCTCTCGATGGCACACGCGCGTGTGTACAACGACTACGTCGTCGAGCGGTTCACGCCGTACTTCTCGCGGATCGCACCCACCGCCCCGGTTCCGCTCACCGACATCGACGACGCGGTCGCCGAGATCGAGCGCGTCGCCGCGGCCGGGTTCCGCGGGATCCTCCTGCCGGCGATCCCGCCGAAGCCGTACTACTCGCTCGACTACGAGCCGGTGTGGGCGGCGACGCAGGCCCACGGCCTGCACGTCTTCATCCACACCGCGACCGGCGGGGTGAAGGTCGACGACCCCGACTCCTCGACGATGCGCACCGTCATGGGCGTCGCCGAGGAGGTCAACCTCGAGATGACCCCGAAGCGCGCCTCCAAGCGCATGCTCCCCCCGTGCGTCTACAGCACGATCAACCCCCAGCAGGTGATCGTCGAGCTCATCGGCGGCGGCGTGCCCGAGCGCTACCCCGACCTCCACTTCCTGCTGATCGAGTTCAACGCGCACTGGCTGGGGTCGCTGGTGGGAGCGATGGACAAGGCCTGGACCACCGGGGTCGGCCAGGACTCCGACTGGTGGATCGGGCGCTGGGACGACACCCGTCCGCCCGAGGACCAGCCGCACATGGCCCGGCTGTTCACGATCAACGAGAAGTGGCCCTACCCGCTGCTGCCGAGCGAGTACGTGAAGCGCCAGTTCCACGTGTCGTTCCAGGACGACCCCGTGGCCGTCGCGTCCCGGCACATCACCGGACTCTCGTCGATCATCTGGGGCGCCGACTACCCGCACGCGGAAGGGACGTTCCGCCGCAGCCAAGAGCTGATCGCGCAGCAGTTCGCGGGCGTGCCCGCCGACGAGCGCGCCGCGATGCTCGGGGGCACGCTCGGCGGGCTCATGGGGTTCGAAGCCCCGGTGGGCTCCCGCCGCTAGGCCGGCCCGCCGGCCTGCGGGCTGGCGATCCCCCGGAGGAAGATGTCGGCGAACGGCTTCGCCACTTCGCGCGCCGACACCCGGCCGCCGGCCTTGAGCCAGAGATACGTGTAGTTGTGCATGCCGAGCCACGCGAACGCCGTGAGCCGCGGGTCGACGTCACGGAACTCGGCGGAGTCGATGCCGGCCTGGAGCACCGCCTCGACCCGACGCTCGTACTCCCGCCGGCGGACGCGGAACTTCTCGGCGCGTTCGGCCGTGAGCGCCGGGAACTCGTGGAGGAAGACCCAGACGTGGTCGGGATAGCGGTGGATCACGTCGAGCAGCTCGTCGCCCAGCATCGTGAGCTGCGCGGACGGTGACCCACCCGCCGCCGCGACGCGATCGGCGCCGATCATCACCTCGTCCATCACGCGGTCGTGGATGGCGGCGAGGAGATCTTCCTTCGACTCGATGTAGTGGTAGAAGGCGCCCTTGCCGAGGCCGTTGACGGTGCACAGCTCCGCGATCCCGGTGGCGTGGTAGCCCTGGCGCGCGAAGACCCGCGCCGAGGTGTCGATGATCTCCTCGCGGCGCGCCTTCCACTTCGCACTGCGCTGGGGCTCGTCACTCGCGGCTCGCGGCATCGGCTCCGACGGTACATCGGCGTGCCCGCGCATCAGCGTCCCTTCCACTCGGGTGGGCGCTTCTCCGCGAAGGCGGCCAGCCCCTCTCTCGCGTCCTCCGACGCGAGCAGCTCGTCGAGCAGCGCGCGCGAGCTCTGGCGCAGCGTGTCGTCGTCCTCGAGCGCGGCCGAGAGGACGATGCGCCGGCTGGCGCGTACGGCGAGCGGAGCCGCGTCGGCGATCTGCCCCGCGAGCCGCAGGGCCTCGTCCACCGCCTGCCCCGGCTCGACCAGCCGGCTCACGAGTCCGAGGTCGTACGCGCGCCGCGCGGCGATCGGTTCGCCCGTGAGGATCGCGTCCATCGCGGGACCCCGACCGATCGCGCGCGGGAGCCGGAACAGCCCGCCCGCCGCGGCGATCAGGTTGCGCCGGACCTCCGCGAGTCCGAACGCCGACCGCGTCGTCGCCACGACGATGTCGGCCGCGAGGACGATCTCCAGACCGCCCGCCGTGGCCAGCCCGTCGACCGCGACCACGATCGGCTTCGTGCGCTCGCGGTACACGAACCCGCCGAACCCGCCCCGCTCGGTGTCGAGCGACGCCGCGGAGCCGGTCTCCCGGATGACCTTGAGGTCGGCGCCCGCGCAGAAGACGGGGTTGGCCTGCTCCCCGGTCTGCGCGCCCAGGACTCCGACCCAGACCTCGGGATCCTCCTCCAGGCGGTCGACGGCGGCTTCGAGGCCGAGCGCCATCTCGCGGTCGACCGCGTTGCGCGCCGCGGGGCGGTTCAGGGTGATGACGCCGATTCGGTCGGCGGACGAGTACAGGACGGCCGGCAATGGATGCTCCCGCGTCGGGGCACGAGGCCCAAACGTATAGTGACTGGTCGGTACAAAACCAGCGCTGCGCGTGTGCGGGCCGGTGAGAGGGGGAGGG
>JBAZYX010000142.1:0-7265 GCA_041659105.1 Acidimicrobiia bacterium | reverse complement strand
CGCGGCACCGCCTCGAGCAGCAGCCACGCCGCGATCGCGAGGAGGGCGAGGGCCACCGCCGCCCCGATCACCCGGGCGGCGTACCAGCGGCCCGACCGTTCCGCGGGGAGCAACGTGCCCACACCCGCCACCGCGTACGGCACCGGGGGGTAGGCCCCGACGTAGGAGAAGAGCCGATCGGGGCGCTTCGCCGCCGTGGCGGTGACCGACCCGCACGACGCCGGGACCGCGCGTTGCTGGGCGAAGCACGGGAACAGCGTGTCGACCGCGACGGACTCGGGGAGCGAGAAGAACCGCGAGTTGTAGATCCCGCTCTTCGCGGTGATCCGCGACCGCTCCCGCTCCGCAGGACTGTCGTCGAGCGCGCGGGCGGAGGGATAGAACCGCCGGACCTCGGCCGGGGTAACCCGCGTTCCGGTGACGTGGCCGCGCGCCGCGGCCGCGGCCTTCACGAAGTGCGCCGGCTCGTCGGGACCCATCCCCAGCGCACTGGTCCCGAGGAACGCGGCGGTGAACGCGGCGAGGCTCACCCACACGAGCACACCGGGCCGGCACAAGCGATGGAGACCGCTCACCCGACGCCCACCGGTTTGGCGATCGCAACGGCCGGATCGGCTACCACCGGGTCGGGTCCGGACCGGTCGTCGCGCAGCGTCTGGACGAGCCAGACGGTCGCGAGCACCGCGACCGGCTCGAATGGCAGCAGGTAGCGCGCCACCGCCGTGGTGGTGACGCATAGCCAGACGAAGGTCACGATCACCGGTGCCGAGACGATCAGGAGCTCACGCCTGCCGCGGCTCCGACGGCGAACCGCGAGCACGACGGCGACCGCCATCGCCACCCACAGGACGAGCCGAGCCACGATCCACGCGTCGGTCACCTTCGGCCAGACCTTCGCCAGTCGATCGCGCGGCTGGATCTCCGGCAACCCCGCGGCGCGCAGGTACGGGGCCATCACCGGGTTGTCGTCACTCGAGTACTCGTTGTCGTAGGTGCTCAGCATGCGCACGGTCCGCCCGCCCACCGTCCCGGCGAACCCGAGCGGATCACGGCGGATGCTCTCGAACGCGAGCTGGCGCAACTCGTCGTTGCGCTGGATGTAGCGGCGGCTCCGCAGTGCGTCGTTGACCGGCCCCGGTCCCCAGGAGATCGCATCGGGATCACGATCGAGGTAACCCGGGATCGCGCACACCGCGGCTCGGATCGCGGGTGGCTTGTCGGGATTCGAGCAGTCGGTGAGCGAGGCCGTCGCGGCGAAGTACGCGAAGCCGTCGGTGAACTGGAGGCCGAACCGGCCTTCGCCGGTGACGGCCCGGGAATCGACGTACGACGCGAACCCGTAACCCATCAGCGGCACGAGCGCTGCGATGGTGAAGGCGAGCGCGGCCGCCAGGCGGCGCAGCGCCGACCCACGCGTCACGATCAGCGCGGTGACGGCGAACACCGGCAGCGCGATCAGGGCCGCGGTGCGGACGAGCACGCCCAGCGCGCCCACCAGGCCGGCCAGCGCCCAGACCCCATGGCCACGCGTCCGCACGGCAATCAGCACCAGCCAGCTCGTGACGAGCGCGAAGAACACCGCGAGGGTCTCGGTGAGCAACACCCGCTCGAAGAAGAGCAGCGTGGGCGTGCAGGTCCCGACGACCGCGGCGACGACGGCACTCCGGGAGCGCAGTCCGACCTCACGGGCGATGCAGTACAGGACGAGCCCGCCGAGGACCCCCAGCAGGCCCTGGCCCAGGAGGAGGGCCAGCGGTGACGACCAGACGCCGAGCACCCCGCGCCAGAACACCGCGACGCCGGGCGGGCGCGTGCGGGGCACGAACAGGTCGTCGATCAGCTGGACGTACTCGGCCGAGTCGTTCATGAACCAGAGACGGTCACTGACGACGAGGAGCGCGCCGCGCAGGCCCGCGAGCCCGAGGGTCAACCACGCCATGACCCGCCACCAACCTCGGTGGTCGGCCCACGGGAAGAGCCAGGTCCGGGCCGCGCGGCGTTCGTCTGCGTCGGGGACGAGGGCGTGGGCCCGGGTCCGCAGGCTCATCGTCCGCGCCCTGCCCATCGAGCACGGGCCTTGCGCGAGAGGTCGTCCCACTCGCCCCGACGCACGTGCGCGAGGGCGCCCCGGGCGCTGGCCTCCCAGCCGACCCCCCACACCGCCGCGGCGGCGCGGTCGCCCCGCACCGCCCGCTCCCGCGGGTCGACGAGGTCGGCCGCGCGCCGCGGCCGTTCACACATCGTCACCAGGTCGGCCGCCGCGTGGGTCCACACCAGCTCGTCGCGGGCGGCCGTGATCGCGTCCCGGCACGCGCGGTTGCGGTCGCGGTCGGCGAGCAGGTCGTGCAACGCGCGCTCCAGGGCCTCGACGTCGGCCGCGGGCACCACGGTCCCGAAGCCGCGCGCCGCGACGAGATCGGCCATCGCGTCGCCACCGGTAGCGACCACGGGGAGCGCGGCCCACAGGTAGTCGAGGATGCGCGTGCGGTACGAGAACGCGGTCTCCACGTGGTCCAGGTGCGTGCTCACCCCCACGTCGGCCTCCAGCAGGAACCCCGCGCGCGCGTCGTATGCGACCCATCCCTCGTTGAAGAACACGTGCGAGCCCACGAGCCCGAGCTCGGCGGCGAGGACACGGGTGCGGCGCGCCATCTCCATCTCGGGCACCTCGGGGTGGGGGTGGTGCATCCCCATGAAGAACAGCCGTACGTCGGGCAGTCGGGCGCGCAGCCGGTCGACCGCCCGGAGCAGCGTGAGCGGGTCGAACCAGTTGTAGACGCCACCGCCCCACAGGATCAGCGGGTCGTGGGGCCCGATCCCGGGGACCACGCCCCGGAGCGCGGGGGCGGCGGCGACCGGCGGCTCGTCGGGGATGCCGAACGGAACCACGCCGATCAGCCGGTGCAGCCCCTCGTCGCCGTCGTAGGTCGCGACGTTGAGCCGACCGGCGGCGGCGAGCTGCCCGACGAGGAGGTCGCGCTGCTTCGCGCTCGCGACCAGGAAGCGGTCACCCCGGCCGAGGAGCCGGCTCGTCGTATCGCCCGCGTGGCGGACGGCCATGCGCCGTTGGCCCGCCGGCAGGTCGCGCGCCTGCTCGAGCACCTCGAGCTGGATCGGGTCGTATGCGTCGACCACGACCACCCGATCGGTGTCGACGAGCCACGGGTGGTGATCGAGCACGTGGCCCTGGACCACCACGACGTCGGCCCGGGCGACGGCCTCACGCAGGCCGCGGTCGTCGGCCGCACGGACCGGGAACGGCCCGTCGGCGAGATCGCACCGCACCGTCGACACCAGCTCGACCGCGCCGATGCCCGGGGCCGTGTCGAGGACGCGGCTGAGCTCGAACGCTCGGATCGCGGGCCCGGCCATCTGCGGGGCGAGCACGTCGGGTGTGACCACGAGCACACGGGGCGCCGGGACTGCGAGATCACCGAGGAGGGGCGCGAGCTCGGTGACGCGCACCACGGCGTGCTCACGCTCGTCGGCCGCGTCGGCGTCCGCGGCGGCGACCCGCGCGGCCAGCAACGCGCCGACCTCCGCGGCGTCGGCATCGTCGGTCGTCCCGGGCGCGGCGACGACCGACCCGGGTGCCGTCACGACCACCATGCCCGCGCTCCAGAGCCGCCACCCGAGGTCGGCCTCGGCCGCCGCGGCGCCCGGCCCAGCCGGGTACCCGCCGACCCAGTGGAACGCGCGGGTCTCCACCACGAGCCCGGCGGGTGCACCGAACAGCACCGGGCAGACCGCGGCGGGGTCGGGCTCCCCCGTCCCGGCGCCCGCTCGGGGGCGCGCCGCCACCGCGGCGACCCGGGCGTCGGCCCGGAACGCGGCGAGCGCGGCGGTGACCCAGCGCGGCGCGGGTGCGGCGCCCGGTCCGAGGAAGGCCAGGAACTCGCCGCGGGCCGCGGCCGCCGCCGCGTTGCGCACCTCGGCGAGCGACGCCCCGACGACGACGCGGACCTCACGGACCGGCAGGCTCCCCACCCGGTGCGGCGCGCGCCCCGGGCTGCGCACCGCGATCACCAGCTCATGGCCCTCGCCGGGGAGGTCGAGGTCGGCCACGGCGTCCAACGCGGCACCGTCGCCGTCGAGCTCCGCGACCACCACGCTCACGCCGCCCGTGCGCACGGGCCGGGCGCCGGGACGCGCGCGGGACATCACGAAGGCGTCGCCAGTCCGTCGAGGTCCCACGCGCCGCCGAGCGTGATCATGCCGTGCTCCTCGGCCGGCTCGCCGTGGTCGACGTCGAAGCGGAAGGCGCGGATGCGGGCGTCGTAGGGATGCGTGATCGTGTAGTTGTAGAGCAACGCGCTGAAGTCGTAGGTGCCCGGGAGCAGCGGCATCCGCTCGACCCGGTAGTCGATGAAGCCCCGCCCCGAGAACCGCTCGGGGACCTTGCCGGCCTCACGGATGTTGGGGCCGGTGACCTCCACCCCGTCGAGCGTGTGCACGCCGATGCCGAGGACGGGTCGCTCGATGGGCTCGTGCGCCACGAGGTGGACGCGGAACACGAGCGGGTCGCCGGTGCGGACGCGGGTCGTGGGGTTGCCGGCGACGTCGAGGAACTCCACCTGTTCGACCTCGGCCTCGCCGGAGCCCCAGCGCCATCCGGCGCCGTCGGTGCGCCGGTTCTCGTGGACGCGCTCCTCGTAGTCGTTGATCACCGAGACCGCGGGGCCGAGATCCTGCAGCACACCGTGCTCGAGCAAGGCCACTTCGTCGCAGAGGTTGCGGATCGAGTCGAGCGCGTGCGTCACGATCACGATCGTGCGTCCGGCCCGCCGGAGCTCATCGAACTTCTCCGCGCACCGCTGCTGGAACTCGGCGTCGCCCACCGCGAGGACCTCGTCGATCAGCAGCACGTCGGGCTCGACGTTGATCGCCACCGCGAAGCCGAGCCGCACGTACATGCCGCTCGAGTAGCCCTTGACGGGCGTGTCGATGAAGTGCTCGAGCCCGCTGAACGCCACGATGTCGTCGAAGCGGGCGTCGATGTCGCGCTTCGAGAGCCCGAGGATCGCGCCGTTGAGGTACACGTTCTCGCGGCCGGAGAGCTCCGGGTGGAACCCGGCCCCCAGCTCGAGCAGCGCGGAGAGCCGGCCGTCGACCCGGATGCTCCCCGTCTCGGGACGCAGGATGCGAGCGAGGCACTTGAGCAGGGTGCTCTTGCCCGAGCCGTTCTCCCCGATGAGCCCGAACGTCTTGCCCGTGCCGATCTCGAAGGAGACGTCGGTGAGCGCCCAGAACTCCTCGTACCGCGCGCGCCGGCGCCGCAGCACGGTGGCCTTCAGCGACTGGTTGCGCTCGTGGTAGAGGCGGTAGCGCTTGGACACGTGGTCCACCACCACCGCGGGGCCACTCACACTTCCTCCGCGAGGCGACCGTCCATGCGGCTGAACAGGACGAGGCCGGCGACGAGGAAGACCACGGCCGACGCGGCGAAGTACAGGAACGAGCCGAGCGGGGGGAAGCGCAGGTCGTAGAGCACGGCTCGGTAGCACTCGATCATGCGCACGAGCGGGTTCAGCTCGTAGATGAACCGGATCGGCACGTCCACCCCGAGGATCGTCCGCTCCACGGGAACGAGCGTGACGGGGTACACCACCGGCACGGAGTAGAAGAGCGCCATCAGCACCAGGATCATGAAGTGCTTGACGTCGCGGAAGTACACGTTGAGGACGCTCAGCGCGAGCCCGACCCCGAGCACCAAGACCGCCTGCAGCGCGACGAGCACGAGCAGCACCGGTATCCACGGCAGCACCATCGACCCGACCGCGACCAGGATCACGCACAGGACACCGAGCTCGATCAGATACGTCACGAGCAGCGCGCCGGTGGCCGAAACCACCAGGAGCTCGCGCGGGAAGTACACCTTGCGGATGAGGTTCGCGTTGGCGAGGAGCGCGTCGAGCGACGCGTTGGAGCAGTTGGAGAAGTAGTTCCAGGGCAGCAGTCCACACACGAGGAAGAGCACGAAGCTGTGCAGGCCGCTCGGGTCACCGACAGGTGGCTCGACCTTCAGGAACACCGAGAACACGACCCCGTAGATCGCCACCGATGCCAGCGGGCTCAGCAGCGACCAGCCGTAGCCGAGCGCGGTGCGCTTGTACCGGCTGCGCAGCTCGCGCAGCACGAGGTTGACGGTGAGCTCGCGGCTCTGGCGGTACTCGGCGAGCCGGGTCATGGAGCACCGTCGTCGGCGGTCGTGCTGCTCGGCACCGTCGCCGTGTTGCCCACCTCGGCGAGCCGGGCCCGCAGGGTGGCGCCGGGCCGCATGCGCCGGGCCGGCCGCTCCACGGCGTCGACCGCGCGCAGCGCCTTGAGGAAGCCCATGGCCTCGACCTCGCCCCGGATGGTGGCGAGGCGCGCCTCGAGCTCGGCGACGTGCGCACGCAGGCGCGCGTTCTCGTTGCGCAGGCGCGGCCCGGCGTCCCCCGAGACCGCGAGCAGGTCCTGGAGCAGGAGCACGCGGTCGTAGAGCTCCAGCCGGTTGCGCTCGAGCGCACCGAACACCGGGTTGTCGACCCACCCCTGGAGCACGTCGTCGAGCGCCGCGGCGAAGGGCGCGTCGACCGTGGACACCACCGCGAGCCCGAACACGCTCGGCACGAACGCCCAGCGGTAGCGCGCCGTCTCGGCGACGAAGTCCTCCACCGCGGTCCGCACGCCGTTGTTCGGGCCGCCCTCCTCGATCGCCCACGCGAACGCGCCCTCGCCCCGGAAGCCGCCGTCGATGGTGGCGGACGAGCCCATGCGCACGCCCTGCGCGTAGGTGTACGGGTGTACTGCCTCGGCCGGGAGGGCCGCGGGGTCGTAGTACTGGTCGCGCCGGCCCGCGGGCCAGCCCACGTCGTGCACGAACACCAGCGGATGTCCGTCGCCCGCGGCCGCGGCCACGGCCCGCAGCTCCCCGAGCACGGTCCAGTGGTTGTGGTCACCGTCGAACAGATAGGCGTCGGCGGCTTCGATCCGCGCCAGCGCGCCCGGGCTGCGCTCCTCCACCAGGGTCAGCCGGCCGTCGGCGGCGTAGGCCGCCCGCGCCGTCGCGCTCGGGAACGGGTCGATCCCCGTGACGGCGCCGTCGACCCGGGCCACGTACTCGCGCAGCACCGCCGTCATGCCCCCGCCTTCCACGCCGACCTCCACCAGCCGCCGGGCCCCGGCGCACTCGAGGGCCGGCACGATCACGGGCGCGAGCACCGCGAGCGAATGGACCAGCACCTCGCCGGCGGCGGGGGCGGGATCGGCGTTGGGCGGATCGG
>JBAZYX010000141.1:0-7345 GCA_041659105.1 Acidimicrobiia bacterium | reverse complement strand
GGAGCCGGAGCGCTGTCTCGCCGCGCTCGGCCCGAGGATGCTGGCGCTGGCCGCCGAGCGGACGCGCGGCGCGCACCCGTACTACGTGCCGCCCGAGCACACCGCGTTCGCCCGCGAGGTGATGGGACCCGACGCGCTGCTCGCGCCGGAGCAGAAGGTCGTGCTCGAGACCGATCCGACGACGGCGCGCGAGATCGCCCGGGCCAACATCTCGGGCTACCTGCGCCTGCCCAACTACGTCAACAACCTGCTGCGCCTGGGCTACACGACGGACGACGTCGAGCAGTGCACCGACCGGCTGGTGGACGCGATCGTCGCCTGGGGCGACCTCGACGCGATCCGCGCCCGGGTGCAGGCGCACCACGACGCGGGCGCCGACCACGTCTGCCTCCAGGTCCTCCCCTACGCCGACGCGACCGACGTCCGCCGCGCCTGGCGGGAGCTCGCCTCCGCCCTCCTCTGAGGGGGCCAGGGCTCAGGAGGAAGCGGCGGGGGCGAGGGCGGGCCAGGGGGCGGCGCGCTCGAGCTGGCCGGCGAGGCGGAACAGGCTGGCCTCGTCGCCGAAGCGGCCCATGAAGTGGACGCCCACGGGGAGGCCGTCGGCCGACCGGTGCAGCGGCACGCTCATCGCGGGCTGACCGGTGATGTTCGCGATCGAGAGGAAGCCGCTCATCGCGCCGAGGTACGGGAGCGCGGCGACGAAGTCGCCGTTCGGGTCGAGGATCCCCAGCTCGGGCGGGACGATCGCGAGCGTGGGCGTGCACAGCACGTCGTAGCCGGCCATCATGGCGGCGACGGTGCGACCGGTCGCGTGCATCGCGGCCACCGCCTGGACGTAGACCTCGCCGGTGACGTCCCGGCCGCGCTCCACGATGAGCCGGATCCACTGGTCGAGGTCGTCGTCGCGCAGCTCGCGCCCGAGCGCCTCGAGCCGGCGGTCGACCGCGTTGGCGATGTGGGTCGACGAGATCGTGCCCGTGATCGCCGCGGGCGCCATCGGCAGCTCCGGCCACTCCACCGGCTCCACATGGTGGCCGAGCGTGTCGAGCAGACGGGCCGCCGCCTCCAACCCGGCGCGGCAGTCGGCGTCGGGCTCGAGTCCGGTGCCCGGCTGGCGGTCGAGCAGACCCACGCGCAGTCGGCCCGGCTCCGTGGTCACCTCGTCGAGGTACGGACGCGCCGGCGAGGGCGCGACGTACGGGTCGCCGGGGAACGGCGTGCAGGTGGCGTCGAGGATGGCGGCGCTGTCGCGCACCGACCGGGTGACGGCGTGGCCAACCGACATCCCGTTCCAGCCCTCCCCCGCGTACGGCGCGTGGGTGACGCGACCGCGGGTGACCTTCAGGCCGAACAGGCCGCAGCACGACGCGGGGATGCGGATCGAGCCGCCGCCGTCGGTCGCGTGGGCGGCCGGCACGATCCCGCCCGCGACCGCCGATGCTGCGCCGCCGCTCGATCCCCCCGCCACGCGCTCGAGGTTCCACGGGTTGTGGCACCGGCCGAAGAAGCCCGGCTCGGTGCTCGTGCTCGACCCGAAGCCCGGCGTGTTGGTCTTGCCCAGGATCACCATGCCCGCTCGCCGCAGCCGCGCGACGAACTCGCTGTCGTGCTCGGCGACCACGTCGGCGAACAGCCGCACGCCCTGTGTGCTCGGCAGCCCGGCGACGTGCGCGTTGAGGTCCTTGATCAGGTACGGCACGCCCGTGAACGGTCCGGCCGGAAGCCCCCGGGCTACCTCGTCACGAGCCACCTCGTCGCAGCGCGACACGACCGCGTTGAGCTCCGGGTTGCGGGCGTCGATCGACGCGATCGCGGCGTCGAGCACCTCGGCCGCGCTCACCTCGCCCGCGGCCACGAGCCCGGCCAGGCCGAGCGCGTCGGAGGACCGGTACTCGGCGGCGTCCACGCTCAGGCGTCCGGGTTGTGCTTCTGACCCCCGAGGTAGGCCGCGGCGAGGCGCTCCTCGTCGGCCTCCTCGCGCGGTCCCATCCACACCACCCGGCCGAGCTCGATGAAGGCCACGATGTCGGCGACCTTCATCACCTCGCTCGCCTTCTCCTCCACCAGGAGGATCGCGGTGCCGAGCTCGCGCAGCTCGCGGAGCGCCTCGATCACGACCTCGGACGCGAGCGGCGCGAGCCCGAGCGTGGGCTCGTCGGCCACCAGCGCGAGCGGCGGGTCGGCCAGCGCCGGCGCGAGTGACAGCATCTGCTGCTCGCCGCCCGAGAGCAGCCCGGCCACCTGCTTGCGCCGTTCGCCGAGGATCGGGAAGCGCTCGTACGCCTTGGTCCGGAGCGCGGGGTCGCGCAGGAGGACCTGGAGGTTCTCCTCCACCGTGAGGCCGGGGAAGATGCCCCGCGCCTCGGGCACGAGCAGCAGGCCCTTGCGGGCACGCGCGAACGCCGAGATCTCCGACACGTCCTCCCCGCCCACGAGCACGCGCCCGCTGGTGACGGGGACCATGCCCGCGGCGACGTTGCAGAGCGTGCTCTTGCCGGCGCCGTTCGCGCCGAGCAACGCGACGACCTGGCTCGGCTCCACCGCGACGGTGACGCCGTGGAGCACCTCGACGTCGCCGTAGCCCGCGACCACGTTCTCGAGCAGGATCAGCGGCGGCGCGCCGTCGGACGCGGCCGCGGCCGCGGTCACCACCTCGATCACGTGCTCCCCCGGGACGGCAGCCGGCAGCTCCGGTTCCGCGCCCTGGTGCAGCTCGATCTCCGCGGCCTTCACCCGCGCCTCGCGCTCCTTCGCGCGCTCCTTCTCGCGACGCTTCTCGAGCCGGCCGTGGCCGATCATCGCGAGGAGGCCGTCGGGCTGCTTCGCGAGGTTGATCGCGCCGAGGCCGAACAACATCACGGTGAAGTAGGTGGACGTGATCAGCGCAGCGAGGAAGTTGGGCACGAACGAGAACCCGGCGACCTCCTTCCAGACCACCGGCGCCGCGGTGTAGGCCAGGCCGGCCAGCAGCGCACCACCGGGGCGGCGCACACCGAACGTCACCGCGACGGCGATCCAGATGAGGCCGATGAGCGGCGGCACGCTGTCGCGCGTGATCGAGAACGAGGTGAGGCCGTACATCGCGCCGCCGAAGCCCGCGATCCCGGCCGACAGCGCGAACAGCGCGACCTGGGCCTTGGCGGGCGAGATGCCCGACGTCTGCGCGGCCACGGACGAGCTGCGCACCGCGAACATCGCGCGGCCCGAAGCCGACTTCTGCAGGTTGTGGATCAGCAGCGTGACGACCCCGAAGATGATCAGCAGCGCGCACACGAGCTGCGACGACTTGGAGAAGTCGAACTTGTGCAGCCCGAACGGGTCGAACGTCGGGAAGCGGAACGAGTAGCCGAACGTGCCGTTCCCGATGTCGTCGTTCTGGTAGACGATGAAGTACATCACCCACGACAGCGCGAAGGTCGCGAGCGCCAGCGCGAGCGCGCCCATCCGACGCACGGGGAACGCGACCAGCGCTCCCATCGCGCCGGCGGCGAGTGCACCGAGCAGGCACGCGACGAGGAAGTTCAGCTGGCCGTTGTGCACGATGAACGGGATGTCGAACGACCAGCTCGCCCACGGCGGCGGGTGGGTGGCGTCGGCCGTCTGGAGCGCCCAGCCGGCCATGTAGCCGCCCGCGGTCACGAAGGTGGCCTGGGCCAGGCTCACCATGCCGCCGATGCCGGTGACGACCACGAACGACAGGAACACGATCGCGAGCGCGAGGCCCGGGGCGAGGATGTTCGACCGCACGAAGCTGGGGTTGTTGGGCCACGGGAGCGCGCCGAGGGTGTAGAGGATGAGCACCGCAGTGAAGATCGCCCACGGCAGCTTGCGCCGCCACGACGGCAGACCGGCCCGATGGTCGGGAGCGGGCTTCTCGTCGGACACGGACCCCGCGGCCCGGCCCCGGTCGCGACCGACGACGAAGAGCGCGATCAGCAGCACCAGGTACGGCACCGCGGCATCGAGCCCCGAGAGCGTGCTCAAGAAGTTCGGGAGGACGTCGGTCTTGTAGCCGCCGACGAGGTTCTGGAGGATGCCGAGCCCGAGGCCCGCGGCGAAGGCGAGGGGGATCGAGCGCATGCCCGCGATCGCGACCGCGGCGATCGACGCGAGCACCACGAAGAGGTAGGTGGTGTCGTTGAGCTGGAAGAGCGGGGCGATGAGCACCCCGCCGAGGCCGGCGAGCGTCATCGAGAGCATCCACGCGATGCCGGACGTGCGCCGGGGGCTGATGCCCCGAAGCGCCGCGAGCGACTCGCGGTCGACCTGGGCCCGCATCTCGAGCCCGACCCGCGTGCGGCGGAGGACCACGTAGAGCAGCACCGCCACCAGCGCAGCGACGACGAACACCGCCAGCTGGTCCGAGTTGAGGTTCACGTTGTCGAGCCCGAGCCAGGTGAGGCGGTACACCTTCGAGGGCGTGGGCCCGATGCCGGGCGGGATGAACCCCACGTCCGCGCCGTAGTCACTGAGCTTGGCGAGGTTGAGACCGAGCCAGTCGACGAACACGGCGTCGACCATCCACTGCACGAAGGCGGGCAGGGCCACGAGGAGACCGATGGTGCCGACGATGCGGGCATAGATCGGCGCGGTGCTCAGGCGCCCGAGCACGATGCGGTCGAGCGCGAGCCCGAGAAGCGGCGCGAAGACGAACACCGTGATGAGCAGCGACGGGACGATCGGGATGTGTTGGCCCGTGTTGAGCTGGAAGTAGAAGTACGCGGAGGTGAACGCCACCGCCGCGTGGGAGAAGTTGAACACGCCCGACGTCTGGTACGTGAGCACCAGACCCGACGCCATGATGGAGTAGATGGCGCCGGTGACCATGCCGGAGATCACCAGGTTCAGGAACTTCTGCACGGACTACCTCGACGTCGGGTCGTTGGGGAACGAGATGATGTTGCCGACGACGGACGGCCGGGCCCCGTGGACCCGGCCGTCACGCGCGTCTTCGGTGGAGCTGGCTTCGCCTACTTCACACCCGAGGGGTAGGGCACCTGCACGAACTTGTTGCCCTTCTTGGTGAGCAGGTTGTAGCAGGCGAACGGCGCAGTGACCGACCACGCCGTGCCGTTGCTCGTGGCGAGCTGGCCGCACGGAGCACCGGCCTTGAAGCCCGCCGGGTAGTAGGTCGGGCCGATCACGTCGGGGATCTCGTACTTGAACTTCGCCGCCACCTTCTGGAAGCGCTCGGGCGTGAGGTTCTTCCCGACCTTCTTCAGGATCTGGACGAACTGGTCCGCCGCGAAGTAGCCGCCGAGTGCGGGCTGGCCGATGTCCTTCGTCTCGATCCCACCCGCGTTCAGCGTGGCGACGATCTTCTGCATGTTCGTCGAGGACGACTCGGGCGTGGCGAACTGCGTGAACGCCGACCAGCCGTTGGCCAGCGACGTCAGCTGCGGCGCGTACGACACCGCGTTCGTCTGGATGCCCTTGAAGCCGGCCTGGGCGAGCGCCCGGCCGAGGCCGAACACGTTGCTCTGGGCCACGACGAGGAACACCACGTCGGGCGGCTGGCCGCCGTTCGAGGTCATGATCGCCTGCACGTACGGCGAGTAGTCGGTGACCGTCGCCGGGGGCGGCGGCAGCGCTGCCTGCCGGTACGTGACCTTCATGCCCACGGCCTCGGCGGTGGCCGAGATGACCTCGACGCCGGACTTGCCGGAGTCGTTGTTGTCGGCGATGACGGCTGCGGCCTTGCCCTTGGCGCCACCCTTGCCCTGCGCCTGGAGCTGCTTGTTGACCAGCTCACCCCAGGTGTTGCCGGGGTACGTGGGCGGGTTCGGCACGAGGCAGCCCGTGAAGCCGAAGATGTACTTGTTCGCCGGGTCGCAGAACGCCGCCGAGATGCCCCAGCCGAGCGTCGGGACCTTCTGCTGGTTGAAGTACGTGCCGGCCTGGAGGAACGGTGTGATCGTCGGGACGACCGCGAACACCTTCTCCTGGTCGACGAGCCGCCGGCCCTCGGAGAGGTTCACGTCGGCGGTCGACTTGTCGTCGGAGAAGCCGATGTAGTTGATCTTGCGTCCGCCGGGGATCTCGCCGTTCTTGTTCGCCTGTTCGAAGCGGGCCTTGGCAGCCAGCCCGGCAGATTCGTAGAACGCCGAGTACCCGAGGCCGCCGACCTTGATCTCGGAGTCGGTGACGCCACGCACGCTGCTCTGAGCGCCGGCGCTGGTGCCGGCCGCAGCGACGCTCGCCAACGCGACGGTCGCGGCCGCAACGGCTACGACGATCGCCTTCCTGGTTCGCTTCACGGATTCCCCCTTGTGGTTTGGTACGGACATCTTCGATTGCGCCTCACGCGTCGCCGAGGTAGGCGGCGCGCACGGCCATGTTCTTCTGGATCTCGTCGGGGGTGCCGGTGGCGAGCACCTCACCGAGGTCGAGCACCACGATGCGGTCGCACTGCTCCATCACGAAGCCGACGTCGTGCTCCACCAGGACGATCGCGCACCCACCCTCCGCCTTGAGTGCCTGGATGCGCTCACCGAGGCGCTCGGCCTCGGCCTCGTCGAGCCCGGACGACGGCTCGTCGAGCATCAGGACCTTCGGATCGGCGACGAGCGCCCGCGCGACCTCGACCATGCGGGCGAGTCCGATCGGCAGCGAGCCGGCCGAATCGGTGCGCACCGAGCTCAGGCCGCACTGCTCGAGCACGTCGTCGACACGCGCGCGCCGGCGCTTCTCGCGCGACCGGCGCGTGGGGAAGGCCACCAGGTCGGCCATGATCCCGCCGCCCCCACCCTCCCACTCGACCGCGCTCTGCACGTTGTCCTCCACGGTCAACCAGCCGAAGGTCTGGACCCGCTGGAACGTGCGCCGCAGGCCCCAGCGGGCCCGGGCCACGGCGTTGGCCTTCGTCATGTCCTTGCCGCCGAGGAAGACGCGGCCGTCGTCGGGGAGGCGCACACCGGAGATCGCGTCGAAGAGCGTGGTCTTGCCCGCGCCGTTGGGACCGATCAGTCCCATTACCTCGCCGGGCGGCACCGAGAACGAGACGTCGTTGAGCGCGCGGATGCCACCGAAGCGAACGCTCACGCCGTCGAGCGCGAGCGCGGGCGCACCCGACCCATCCACTTCCGGCGCGCCCGTGGGCACCTGCTCGACCGTTGACACCCGGTTCGTCCCCCCGACATGTCCGAGTGATCTGACGGTATATCAGACGCCCGCACGGATGCGGAGTCGGGGCAAAGAACTGACGCGCACGTCAGCCTTCATCCCTCACCCGGGGTCGTTCCGGACCGCGAGCGCATCGAGCCATCGCGCGACCGGGCGGTCCTT
This sequence comes from Acidimicrobiia bacterium, assembly GCA_041659105.1. GTDB lineage: Bacteria > Actinomycetota > Acidimicrobiia > IMCC26256 > PALSA-555 > CAIUKV01. The sequence continues at coordinate 61 of JBAZYX010000141.1, read as the reverse complement.
CACTCCTCACCCGGGGTCGTTCCGGACCGCGAGCGCATCGAGCCATCGCGCGACCGGGCGG
>JBAZYX010000140.1:0-7405 GCA_041659105.1 Acidimicrobiia bacterium | reverse complement strand
CAGCCCCCCGCTGTACACGATGCTCCTCGCGGCCGCGAGCTGGATCGGGATGTCACTCGAGACCGCCGCGAAGCTCGTCGGGATCCTGTGCTACGCCGCGAGCGCGGGCCTCGTCGCGCTGATCGCGGGCCGCCTGGCCGGCCCGGTCGGCGCGGCCCTCGCTCCGCTCTTCCTCGTGGCCAGCGCCGACTACCGGCTCCAGGCGCTGAGCGGCCTCGAGGCGGGCTTCGCCGCGGTGCTGGGCCTGATCGCGATCGCGTTGATGCTCGAAGGACTCGAAGGGTGGTCGGGCATCGCGCTCGGACTGGCCTTGCTCGACAAGCTCGACGCGGGGATGCTCGCGGTGGCGGTGGTGGTGGCGTTCCTGCTGATCATGCGCAAGGTTCCGTGGCGCACGATCGGGTGTGCCGCAGCCGTCCTGGCGCCCTGGCTCGTCTTCTCCCTCGTGTACTTCGGCTCCGTGCTGCCGTACAGCATGACCCAGAAGGTCGGCGGAACGGTCGCGTCACCGGACGCGCCGTGGGACCGGTCGTGGATCGTCGACATGCTGCGCACAGACGGTTCGACCCTGGTGGCCGTCCTCGCGCTCGCGTCCCTCGCTGCCGTCCCGGTGCTCGCCCGGTCGAGCCGTCACCGCGCGGTGGCCCTGGCCGCGTGCGTCGCGTGGCCGCTTGCTCATGCCGTCGTCTTCTCGGTCATCGACCTGGGCGACCAGTATCCGTGGTACCGGACGGTGCTCTATCCGCCCATGGCGATCGCGGCGGCCACGATCCTCGCGCTCGTCGTGCAGGCCACGTCCGGGGCGGCGCGCCCCGTGACGATCGCGCTCGTGGTGGCCACGGCCGTCGCCGCCGTCGGCCTCACGAGCGACCGCTTCGGCGGCATCGGTCAGGCGATCCGCAAGGTCGCCCACGGCCATACCGTCGACGACTACGAGGCCTTCGAGGCAACCCGGCGAGACGCCGGCGTGTACCTCGGAACGGTTGCGCGCGAACACGACGTGATCGAGACCTGCTTCGGCTGGATCGCGTACGGCGCGCTCGACAACCCGATCAAGGAGACCTGCCCGCTGAGCACGCGCGATCCCGTGGCGCCGCCCCGCTGGTCCGTCGACACCAGCTTCCCGGGGATCGTGGAACCGACCGTGCCACCCGGCGCCGAGGTGGCGCGCACCTTCGTCTCCACCGCCGGAGCGGGCGGTCAGACCACGGTGATCCGGCTGGCGCGCCGTGCCCGCTGACCACGCAGGGTGTGTGGAACGGGTTCGGACACGGCACAGTGGCGGGGTGCCGGAGCGTCCCCCGCTGTCGATCGTGCTGCCCATCCGGCACGCCACGCCCGAGGCCCGGGCCGCGGTCGCGTCGGTCCTTCCCCAGGCCCGCGCCACCGGTTCCGAGGTGATCGTGGTGGGGCTCACCGACATCCCCCTGCCGGAGTGGGTCCGGGTCGTGCCGACCACGGAGACCGACCTCTTCCGGATGCGCCAGGCCGGACTGGAGTGCGCTCGGGGCGAGATCGTCGCGATCGCCGAGGACCACGCCGTCCCGCGCCCGGACTGGTGCGCGAGCGTGATCCGCGCCCACCGCGACCAACCCGACGTTGCGGCCATCGCCGGCTGCCTCGTGAACGCGACCGCTGCGACACGTTCGGGACGCGCCAACTTCCTCACGTTCGCGGCCCAGTCGATCGACCCGACGCGCGCCCGGCCGGCCGGCCCACCGCCCCTCTCCGCGCTCACCTTCAAGCGCCGCGTGCTCGGCGATGCCCCGATCCGGCTCGGCGAGCTCGAGACCGAGGTCGTGCCCCGGCTGTTCACCGACGGCGAGATGGTCGGTGACGCCTCCGTCGTGGTGGACCACTACCAGGACCACGGGCCGGCCTGGTCGCTGGCCAACGCGTTCCATGCCGCGCGGGCCGGCTACGGCTACGCCCAGCGGGGCCGATCGTGGTCGGAGCGCGCTCGCCAGGCGATCTGGGGGATCGTGCACGTGCCGCGCCGCGCGTGGGCCGAGCGGGCTCGGTTCGCACCCGAGACGCGGTTCGAACCGCTCGTGCTCGCACTGGTTTGTGCCAACGCGACCGCGCTCGGCCTGGGCGCAGCCGTGGGATCGCTCTTCGGGCCCGGCTCCTCGGGGTCCCGCGTCGCCTGACCGACCGCGCGCGGTCGGCGTGTGCCGCGCGCGCGATCAGGGTTCAGATGGCGTCGATGATCGCGTTGAACGTCGGGCTCGGACGCATGGCGGGGATGACCTTGTCGTCGTCGGGGAAGTAGTAGCCCCCGATGTCGGCCGGGTGCCCCTGCACGGCGTTGAGCTCGTCGACGATCGTCGTCTCGTTCCCGGTGAGCGCGTCGGCGATCGGGGCGAACTGGGCCGCGAGGTCGGGATCGTCGGTCTGGGCGGCGAGCTCCTGGGCCCAGTACATCGCCAGGTAGAAGTGGCTGCCCCGGTTGTCGAGCTCGTTGACCTTGCGCGACGGCGACCGGTTCTCGTTCAGCACCGAGCCGGTGGCCCGGTCGAGGGTGTCGGCGAGCACCTGGGCGGTCTTGTTGCCGGCCGTCTGCGCGAGGTGCTCGAGTGACGCGGCGAGCGCGAGGAACTCGCCGAGCGAGTCCCAGCGCAGGTGGTTCTCCTTCACGAACTGCTGCACGTGCTTGGGGGCCGAGCCGCCCGCGCCGGTCTCGAAGAGCCCCCCGCCGTTCATGAGCGGCACGATCGACAGCATCTTCGCGCTGGTGCCGAGCTCCATGATCGGGAAGAGGTCGGTGAGGTAGTCGCGCAGCACGTTGCCGGTGACCGAGATGGTGTCCTCGCCGCGCCGGATGCGCTCGAGGGAGTACTTGCACGCGGCCTCGGGCGCCAAGATCTCGATGGTCAGACCAGCGGTGTCGTGCTCGGGCAGGTACTCGCGCACCTTCGCGATGACCTGCGCGTCGTGCGCGCGGTTCTCGTCGAGCCAGAACACGACGTGCGCGCCGGTGATCCGGCCGCGCAGCGCCGCGAGGCGCACCCAGTCGCGCACGGGCGCGTCCTTCACCTGGCAAGCACGCCACACGTCGCCCTGCTCCACCGCGTGCTGCATCACGACGTCACCAGCGCGGTTGACCACGCGCACCGTGCCGTCGGCGGGGATCTCGAAGGTCTTGTCGTGCGAGCCGTACTCCTCGGCCTGCTGGGCCATGAGCCCGACGTTGGGCACCGAGCCCATGGTCGACGGGTCGAACGCGCCGTGCGTGCGGCAGTCGTCGATCACCGCGGCGTACACACCCGCGTACGACGAGTCGGGGATGACCGCCTTCGGGTCCTGGCGCTCGTTCGCGGCGTTCCACATCTTCCCCGAGTCACGGATCATCGCCGGCATGGAGGCGTCGACGATGATGTCGCTCGGCACGTGCAGGTTGGTGATCCCCTTGTCGGAGTCGACCATGGCGATGGCCGGGCCCGCCGCGATCGCCGCCGCGACGTCGGTCTCGATGGCCGCGCGCTCGGCGTCGGGCAGGGTGGCCACCCGGGCGAGGACGTCCGCCAGGCCGTCGTTGGGGTTGGCGCCGACGCGCTCGAGCGCGGCGGCGTGCTTCGCGAACACTTCGGCGAAGAAGGTCTTCACCGCGTGGCCGAAGAGGACGGGGTCGGAGACCTTCATCATCGTGGCCTTGAGGTGGACGGAGAACAGCACGTCCTTCGCCTTGGCGTCGGCGATCTGCTCGGCCAGGAACGCGTCGAGCGCCTTCGCGCTCATGAACGTCGCGTCGACGATCTCGCCGGCGAGCACCGGGAGCGACTCCTTGAGCACCGTCGTGGTGCCGTCGGCACCCACGAGCTCGACCCGCAGGTCGTCGGGCGCCGCGAACGTGACCGACTGCTCGTTGGCGTAGAAGTCGTTCGCGCCCATCGTGGCGACATGGGTCTTCGAGTCGGGGGACCACGCGCCCATCGAGTGCGGGTGCGACTTGGCGTAGTTCTTCACCGAGAGCGGGGCGCGGCGGTCGGAGTTGCCTTCGCGCAGCACCGGGTTCACGGCCGAGCCCTTGATCTTGTCGTAGCGGGCCGCGGCGTCGCGCTCCTCGGGGGTGGAGGGCTCGTCGGGGAACTCCGGCACCATGAAGCCCTTGGCCCGCAGCTCCTCGATCGCGGCCTTCAGCTGCGGGATCGACGCCGAGACGTTGGGGAGCTTGATGACGTTGGCCTCGGGCCGGTTGACCAGCTGGCCCAGCTCGGCGAGGTCGTCGGTGACCCGCTGCTCGGGCGTGAGCGCCTCGGGGAAGGCGGCGAGCACACGGCCCGCGAGGGAGATGTCGCGCACCTCGACCTCGACCCCGGCCACGTTGGTGAAGGCGCTGATCACCGGGAGGAGCGATCGGGTGGCGAGGGCCGGAGCCTCGTCGGTGTGGGTGTAGATGATGGTGTGGCGTTGGCTCGACATGACGCTTCCAGGGGGGTTGGGCGGGCGCGGGGGACGGCCTTGGACGCTACTTCACGCCCCCGAGCCGGGACCCATCCCCCGGTCGAGCGGGGTCAGGTTCGCGTCAGCCGACGGTGCGCGCGAGCCAGGCGTTGAGGGGGCGGGCATCCTCCAGGCAGCCGACCACCCGGTCCTTGGCCTTCCGGGTCCCAAGCCAGGCCGCGACCGGCCACGAGGTGGACATGACGATGCCCTTGAGGCGGAGCAGCTCGATGCGGGGGTGGTCCGTCGGATAGCCCTTGGGCGCCGTCTTGAGGGTGTCATGGGCGTACACCTCGTAGCCGCCCTTTCGCAGCGCCGCGACGACCGCCTCCAGCGCCGCACCGGACTTCGGGTCGGCGACCGCCTCCCGGAACCGCCGGAGCTGGTCGGGCGCGGGCATGTAGAGGCCGCTGCCCACGAACAGTCCGTCGGCCGAGAACGAGACGTACCCGCCCGGCATCTGCGCGGCGCAGTTGACCTTGTAGGGCGACTTGTCGTTGCTGAAGCGGACGTCGCGGTTGGGTCGGAAGATGCGACCGGCGCCGAAGTCGTCGGCCAGCTCGGCGAGCAGCGCCTCCATCGGCGCCTTCACGCACCGCTCGTAGGTCGACTTGTGCTCCTGCCAGTACACCTTCGTGTTGTCGGCCTCGAGGCCCTCGTAGAACTCGATCGCCTCGACCGGCCACCCCGTGAACGCCATCAGCCGCGCCTTCCTCGTTGGTGTTGCCTGTGTAGCGCAGATCGGAGGCCGCGCTCAGGTCGCTGCCACTGTCACGGATGGAGCCTCACGCGCGGAGGCGACCCCTCCGCACAGTCCCCAGATCGGCCTGATCGCCGAACGCCGTACCGGCATGCCATCCGTCGGCATCGCTCACCGAGGCGGACATGCGCCGCGTGCGGGGGAACGCCGCTCGGGCGACGGCCTCGACCTCGGCCTCGCGTCGTGCGAACAGCGGAACGAGCTCGGTTCCCGTCGCCTCGCGCTCGTCGTCGACCATGGCGTCGACTGCCGAGCGAAGCCGTTCACCGACGCGCACGGCGAATGCAATCAGGAACGAGCGCCGGAAACGGGTCGTGCGGCTACGCCCGTACCGGTCGTATCGGGGCCCCGCGCGATGCACAGCGGCCGCCGACTGCACCAGCAAGGACGTGAACAGGAGCTCCACTCCGGCCAGCTCGCCGGCGAACCCGAACACCGTGGCGCACCGCAACGCCTTCGACCACACCGTGCGACATCCGTTCGCCTCGGCGACGGTGGCGAGCAGCAGCGCCTTCGCGTCGGCGTACGGATCGTCGATCCGGATCTGACACGACATCGGCTGGTGTCGATCGGTCCGGCCTCCTGCATCGAGCATCGCCTGCTCGATCCGGTGGCGGGCCATGAGCTCCTGAGCCTTCGCCGTCAGAGCTTCTGCCTCCGCGTCGAAGGGCGTCGACTCCGCCTTGGCCAGGAGTGCTCGCACCGTCGCGAGCACGTCGGACGGCGATTGGCGGTCGTGGTTCACCATGGGGCCGTTTGTAGTGCCCGGCTGTGACATCGAACCTGCGGCGCCACCCTCGGGCCCGCAGCGTTCCCGACGGGTCCGTCCGATGTTGTCGAGGGCTGTTGTACCAGGTCCGTGATCTCCTGAGACGTTTCGCGGCAACGATCGTGGCCACCTGACCCGGAGCGACGTCGGTGGTCACCGCCGCCAGAACAGCAGGTGCGTCACGCCGCTGGGGCTGGGCACTGTGTCCAGGTGGAAGCGATCGAGCAGTTCGCGGTGGGAGCTCCAGAGACGTTCGCCGCGACCGAGCTCGGTCGGCGAGACAGCGATGTGCATCGTGTCGACGAGATCGGCATCGAGGAACTCGCGGATGGTCGCCACGCCGCCACCGAGGCGCACGTCCTTGCCGCCCGCGGCTTCTCGCGCTTGCCGCAAGGCCTCGGCGGATGTGGTGTCGACGAAGTGGAACGTTGTTTCGCCAAGCGTGAACGAGGGGCGCTCGTGGTGGGTGAGCACGAACACCGGCGTGTGGAAGGGTGGATCGTCGCCCCACCATCCCTTCCAGTCGTGGTTCTCCCACGGCCCGCGCTGGGGTCCGAACTTGTTCCGCCCCATGATCTCGGCGCCGATGTTGCGCGTCATGTCGCGGGTGAAGTAGTCGTCGAGCCCTCGGGTACCACCGGGGTCGCCTCGGTTGACCCAGCTCGCGGTGGCGCCGGCCCACGAGAAGAGGCCAGCCGGGTTGGCGTGCCCGAAGGGCTGTTCGAGGCTCTGACCTTCACCGGCGCCGAACCCGTCCATCGACACGCTGAAGCAGTGCACCCGCAGCAGCTGGGACACTTCTCGGTCCTTCCTCGGCGGGGACGACGTCACGGAGCGCTCACGGGAGGTGCGAGACCGACCCTGGCGTAGTGCGCCTGAGCGTCCGCGAACTCATCCCAATCCCAGGCGACGGGGCGACCGGCGAGGGATGGTGCGAGCCGGGCCAGCGAGGCGTGCAGTCCAACGACGTAGCAGCTGTCGATCGCGGCGGCGGTGTCGGTGACGAAGTGGCTCAGCCGCAGCACACATCCGGTGTCGACCGGTTCGAGCTCCCAACGCATGTACGAGCCGGGGTCCACGTGGGTGTGTTCGAGGAGCATCGGTGGCTCGACGCGAAGGATCGTGGACGTGATCGTGACCGGCTCGTCACCGGTGGCGGCGAACACCAACTGGCCGCCTTCACGGAGGTCGACGGTGATGTCCGCGTCGAAGGGCAGCCACCAGTCCGCCAACCGCGCCGGGCTCGTGATCGCGTCCCAAACCTCGCGGATCGGATAGGCGAGATGCCGTTCGAATCGGATGACGCCGCCGGCGGCGGTGCGCTCCAACGTGCCGTCGTAGGGAGAAGGGGTGCGGTCGCTCATCAGGGTTCCTTTGCGCTCGGGGGGATCGGTGTGGCAGTGCGCTGCAGGTGCCGCTCGAGCGAATCGAGC
>JBAZYX010000139.1:0-7606 GCA_041659105.1 Acidimicrobiia bacterium | reverse complement strand
CTGACATCCTCTCGTTCGGCAGCTGGAGACACCAGCCGTCGCACAGGTCGATCGTCCCGCTGACCCGTTCCACCACAAGCACATCCTGACTGCTCGAGATCCGTGCCGCGACGACACCCGAGCGTGATGTCGCGCGGCCGGTGCGGCCCGGCGTGCGTGGTGGACGACGCCCTCAGACGACGTCGGGGTGGCCGACCTTGGTGCTCTCGACGAGGTCGGCGAGGGTGTAGCCCTCGAGGTAGCGGCGCATCTCGTCGGAGACGCCGACCCACACCTCCTGGAGCACACAGTGCCCCTCGCAGTGGTCGTGCTCGTCCATCAGCTGGGTGAGCGGTCCGTCGACCGCGGCGAGGATGTCGGCGAGGGAGATCTCCTCGGGCGGGCGAGCCAGCACGTACCCGCCGCCCACCCCCCGCTTCGACCGCACGAGCCCGGCCCCCTTCACCGCGAGCAGGATCTGCTCGAGGTAGGGCTGGGGCAGCCCGGTCCGCTCCGCGATCTCCTTGACCGACGTGGGCCGGTCGGAGCAGTGGAGCGCGAGCGAGAGCAGGGCTCGGGCCGCGTAGTCGCCTCGGGTGGACACCTTCATGAGTCACCCATCGTCGCATGTGATCCGCCAACCCGGCGACACCACCCAACCCGGCGACACCTCGGCCTGCCGATACCCTCGACCCCGTGACGCCGCCCTCGCCCCCCGAGCCGACGCGGGCGCAGTACGGGGGCGCGTGCGTGGCGTCGGTGGTCCCCGCGATCCTGCGGGGCGAGCAGCCGGCCTGGCTCCCCGAGGCCGTCCACGCCGCCCGGGTCGTGGTGCTCCTCGTCCTCGACGGCCTCGGCTGGGACGCGTTGCACTCCCACCCCGTCCACATGCCGCACCTGTCGGCGATGGCCGGTGGGCCGATCACCACGGTGGTGCCGTCCACCACGGCGGCGGCGCTCACGTCGATCACCACCGGGCTGCCTCCGTCGGTGCACGGTGTCATCGGCTACCGGGTCGCGATCGACGGCGACGTGCTCAACGTCCTCGGCTACCAGCTGGCCAAGAGCAAGCGTGCGCCCGACCCGTTCACCGTGCAGCGCCACGCGCCGTTCCTCGGCCGCCCGGCGGTGGTCGTCAGCGGCGCGGGGTTCCGCGACTCCGGCTTCACCAAGGTGCACATGCGCGACGCGCGCTACGTGGGCTACCGCGCCGAGTCGACGCTCGTCGAGCACCTGCGTCTGATCGCCCGGGGCGACGACAAGTTCGTGTACGCGTACTACCCGGGGATCGACGAGGTCGCGCACGCGTACGGCCTGCACGACGGCTTCTACGCCGCCGAGCTGCACGCGGCCGACCGGCTCGTGGGCGACGTGCTCGCCGCGTTGCCCGAAGACGCCGCGCTCGTCGTCACCGCCGACCACGGTCAGAGCCACGTCGGCCCCGACGGCTGGCGGCCGCTCGGCCGTGTCGCCGACTACGTCGCGTTCGGCTCGGGCGACGCGCGCTTCCGCTACCTGCACGCGCGCCGCGGCGGGGGAGCGGAGCTGGTCGAGGCCGCGCGCGACGAGTTCGGTGCCGAGGCCTGGGTGTTCTCGCGCGACGAGCTGCTCGACGGCGGCTGGCTCGGCCCCGACCCGTCGCCGGCGACCCGCCGCCGCGTGGGCGACGTCGTGCTCGCCGCGCACGGCGGCGTGGCCTTCGTCGACCCCGCGATGCCCCGCGAGAGCCACCTCGTGTCGGCCCACGGGTCGCTCACCGCGGCCGAGATGCTGGTGCCGCTGGTCGCCGCGCGAGGGGGTGCGTGACGGCCGTCGATCAGGTAACGTCGGCGAATCACACGCGTGTGATTTGTCCACAAGGCCATCCACAGGTCTGTGGAAGACGCCGTTCGGGGGCAAGACCACCTGGAGCAGCACCGGTTGAATCGGTAGAACCGCGAAGCGTGATCGGGAAGTCGTGAGCAGCTCGTTCGTCCATCTCCACCTGCACACCGAGTACTCGATGCTCGACGGCGCCGCGCGGATCCAGGACGTGGTGGCCACGGCGGCCGCCGACGGTCAACCCGCGGTGGGCATCACCGACCACGGGAACATGTACGGCGTCCTCGACTTCTACCAGGCCGCCCGCGACGCCGACGTGAAGCCGATCCTCGGCATGGAGGCGTACTTCGTCGACACCAGCCGGTTCGACCGTCCGCGCCGCTCCGAGCACGAGATCTACCACCTCACGCTCCTGGCGCTGAACAGCCAGGGCTACAAGAACCTCATCAAGGTCTCGTCGGGCGCGTACATCGACGGATTCTTCTACAAGCCCCGCGCCGACTTCGAGCTGCTCGAGCGCTACCACGAGGGCCTCGTCGGCACCTCGGGCTGCCTCGGCAGCGCGGTCTGCCAGCGGCTCCTCAAGGACGACTACAAGGGCGCACTCGAGACCGCCGCGCGGTTCCAGGAGGTCATGGGCCGCGACAACTTCTTCATCGAGATGCAGGACCACGGTCTGCCCGAGCAGCACCGCGTCAACGTCCACCTGCTGCGCATCGCGCGCGAGCTCGGGGCGCCGCTCCTCGCCACCAACGACAGCCACTACACCCGCCGCGACGACGCCGAGTCGCACGCGGCGCTGCTCTGCGTGCAGACCGGATCGACCCTCGACGACCCGAACCGGTTCAAGTTCGACGCCGACGAGTTCTACCTGAAGTCCGCGTCGGAGATGCGCCACCTCTTCCGCGACTACGAGGAAGCCTGCGACAACACGCTGTGGATCGCGGAGCGCGCCGACGTCGAGATCACGTTCGACAACGCGGTGCTGCCGTCGTTCCCCACGCCCGCCGGCCACGACGAGGACTCCTTCCTGCGCGAGCTCGTGATCGAGGGCGCGAAGGAGCGCTACGGCCGCTCGCCGGCGCCGCACGTGATCGAGCGCATCGACTACGAGCTCGGCGTCATGAAGACGATGGGCTTCTCGGCGTACTTCCTCGTGGTGTGGGACCTCGTCCGCTACGCGCGAGAGCGCGGGATCCGTGTCGGTCCGGGCCGGGGCAGCGCGGCGGGCTCGTGCGTGGCGTACTGCCTCGGCATCGTCGACATCGACCCCATCCGCTACGACCTGCTGTTCGAGCGGTTCCTCAACCCGGGCCGCAAGCAGATGCCCGACATCGACATGGACTTCGACTCCCGGTACCGGGGGGAGATGATCAAGTACGCGGCGGCGCGCTACGGGGAGGACCACGTCGCGCAGATCGTCACGTTCTCCACGATCAAGGCGCGGGCCGCGGTTCGCGACGCCGCCCGCGTGCTCGGCTACCCGTACGCGGTGGGCGACAAGATCGCCAAGCTCATGCCGCCGCTCATCATGGGCCGCGACACGCCGCTGAAGGCGTGCCTCGAGCCGGTGCCGGGCCAGGAAGACGGCTACAAGATGGCGTCGGAGCTGCGCGAGCTCTACGGCGTCGACCCCGACGCGAAGCGGGTCATCGACGTCGCGCGCGGGCTCGAGGGACTGCGCCGCCAGGACGGCATCCACGCCGCCGCGGTGGTCATCTCCCGCGACCCGCTCACCGAGTACCTGCCGATCCAGCGCAAGCCCGAGCCCGGCGGAAACCTCGCCGACGCGCCGATCGTCACCCAGTACGAGATGCACGGCGTGGAGGACCTCGGCCTCCTCAAGATGGACTTCCTGGGCCTGCGCAACCTCGACGTCATCGAGATCACCCTCGATCTCGTCGAGCGCAGCGAGGGCTTCCGCCCCGACATCGACCACGTCGACCTGGAAGACGCCAAGACGTTCGACCTGCTCCGCAAGGGCGACACCGTGGGCGTGTTCCAGCTGGAAGGCGGGCCGGTCCGCTCGCTGCTGCGCTCGCTCAACCCCACGCAGTTCGAGGACATCGCCGCGCTCGTGGCGCTGTACCGGCCGGGCCCGATGGCCCAGAACTGGCACACCGAGTACGCCGACCGCAAGAACGGCCGCAAGCCGATCGCGTACCCGCACCCCGACCTCGAAGAGGTGCTCGCGCCCACCTACGGGCTGATGATCTATCAGGAGCAGCTGATGCGCGTCGCGCAGCGGCTGGCCGGGTACTCGCTCGAAGAGGCCGACAACCTGCGCAAGGCCACCGGCAAGAAGATCCGGGCGATGATCGTCAAGGAGCGGTCGAAGTTCGTCGACGGCTGCGTCGCGCAGGGCCACGACCGCGCGTTCGGCGAGGCCATCTTCGACACGATCGAGCCGTTCGCCGACTACTCGTTCAACAAGTCGCACTCGGTCGGCTACGGCTACCTCGCCTATCAGACGGCCTACCTCAAGGCGAACCACCCGGTCGAGTACCTCGCCGCGCTGCTCACGAGCGTCAAGTCCAACAAGGACCAGACCGCGGTCTTCCTCAACGAGTGCCGGCAGATGGGCATCGCGGTGCTCGTCCCCGACGTCAACGAGTCGGAGTCCGACTTCTCGGTGCGCCCGGGCGGCTCCCCGGCGGCGCAGGCCGCCGCACTCGCGACCGACGGCTCCGAGGTCCCGCGCCGCAAGACCACCGAGATCGGCGCGATCCGGTTCGGCATGTCGGCGGTGCGCAACGTCGGCGAGGGCGTGGTCGGGCTCGTCGTACAGGCGCGCGAGGAGAGCGGACCGTTCACCGACTTCTACGACTTCTGCGAGCGCGTCGACCCCGGCGCCCTCAACAAGCGCACGATCGAGTCGCTGATCAAGGCCGGCGGCTTCGACTCCCTCGGCTACGCGCGCCAGGGCCTCCTGCTCGTGTTCGAGCAGATCATCGACCAGACCGTGGCCCGCCGTCGTGAGCGCGACGCCGGGATCATGAGCCTCTTCGGCGACGGGGGCGGTGGCGACACCGACCTCGGTGACGTCATGCGCACGCCGATCCCGGAGACCGAGTTCCCGAAGTCGATGCGGCTCGCGTTCGAGAAGGAGATGCTCGGGCTCTACGTCTCCGACCACCCGCTCATGGGTGCCGAGCGCGCGCTGCGCCGCTACACCGACTCCACGCTCTCCGAGCTGAAGGAGGCGCGCGAGGGCGAGATGCGGGTGGTGGGCGGCATCGTCACCGCCCTGTCCCGGAAGTACACCAAGCGGGGTGACCTCATGGCCACGTTCGTGCTGGAGGACCTCGGCTCCGCGATGGAGGTGATGGTCTTCCCGCGCACGATGACCGACTACGGCCACACGCTGGAGGACGACGCCATCGTGTGCGTTCGGGGGCGCCTCGACCAGCGCGACGACGCGCCGAAGATGATCGCCATGGAGGTCACCCGCCCCGATCTCGTGCTCGACGGCGGCCCGCCGGTGCGCCTGCGCACGAAGCCGGGGGCGCTGAGCGAGGAGCGGATCGCCCGGCTCAAGGCGCTCCTCACCGAGCACCCCGGCGAGAGCCAGGTGTTCGTCCAGCTCGAGAGCAACGACAAGGTCACGGTGCTGCGCCTCGGCGAGGAGTTCTGCGTCGACCCGACCAACGGGCTCTTCGCCGAGCTGCGGATCCTCCTCGGCGCCGACTGCATCGCCTGACCGTCGACGTGGCGAGCCCGTCCACGGCTGCGTACGTGAGGCTGCCGGCATGCCAGACTGCGGCCCGTGAGCGAACGACATGGCGGCTCTCGTGCGCCGCGAACGGCGGAGTGAGCGAACCATGGTGATGCAGATCGGAGTCCTGGGCGCCACAGGCCCGGCCGGACGGGGCATCGCGTCCCGGCTCGCGTCCGTGGGCCACACCGTGGTGGCCGGGTCGCGTGAAGAGAGCCGGGCCGAGGCCGTCGTGTCGGAGCTGCGCGACGAGTGGGGACCGCGGGTCGACGCCCTCTCGGCGGGCACGAACGCCGATGCCGCCGCGGCCCCGGACCTCGTCGTGGTCGCGACCACCTGGGAAGGCGCCGTGGCCACCGCGGCCGAGCACGCCGACGCGCTCGCGGGCAAGCCCGTCATCGCGATGGCGAACGGCCTCGAGAAGGTGGGGCGCGAGTTCCACGCGATCCTCCCGCCCGAGGGCTCGATCTCGCAGGCGATCCAGGCGGCGGCGCCCGCCGCGCACGTGATCGCCGCGTTCCACCTCGTCCCCGCGGCCGCCCTCGCCGACCTCGACACCGCGCTCGAGAGCGACGTGATCGTGGTAGGCGACGACACTCCGGCCCGCACCGTCGTGCTCGACCTCGTCGCCGGGATCCCCGACCTGCGGGCCTTCGACGGCGGCTCCCTCGTCAACGCGGTCGGCATCGAGGCGTTCGCCGCGCTCCTGCTCACGCTCAACCTCCGCCACAAGGGCAAGGGCACGCTCCGGCTCCTGGGCCTGGAGGGCTGGCAGCCGTGACCATGCGGTTGTTCGACACGGCGCACCGCAAGCTCGTCCCGTTCGAGCCGGGTCCCGTGGTGCGCATGTACGTGTGCGGCATCACCCCGTACGACTCCACCCACCTCGGCCACGCGGCCACGTACCTCGCGTACGACCTGCTCATCCGCCGGCTCGAGGACCTCGGTCACGAGGTGCGCATGGTGCGCAACGTGACCGACGTCGACGACTCCATCCTGCCGAAGGCGCGCGAGCTCGGGATCCCGTACCTCGAGCTGGCCGAGGCGGAGCTGGCGCGGTTCCACTCCGACATGGAGGCGCTCGAGATGCGCCCGCCGGTGGCCGAGCCCCGCGCCACCGAGGCGATCCCCGGCATCGTCGAGATGGTCGGCCAGCTGCTCGACTCCGGCCACGCCTACCTCACCGCGGGCACCGTGTACTTCGACGTGTCGACGTTCCCGCGCTTCGGCGAGCTGTCCCACTACTCGGCCGAGCACATGGTGCGGCTCGCCCGCGCCCGCGGGGGCAAGCCCGACGACCCGCACCGCCGCGACCCGCTCGACTTCGTGCTCTGGCAGCCGTCCCTGGCCGACGAGCCCGCGTGGCGCGCTCCGTTCGGGGTGGGCCGGCCGGGCTGGCACGTGGAGTGCTCGGTGATGTCGATGGAGAACCTCGGCAGCACGCTCGACCTCCACGGCGGCGGCACCGACCTGATCTTCCCGCACCACGAGTGCGAGATCGCGCAGAGCGAGAGCGTCTCGGGCCAGCCGTTCTGCAAGCACTGGATGCACTCGGCGATGGTCTCGTACGAGGGCGAGAAGATGAGCAAGTCGCTCGGCAACCTCGTGTTCGTCAGCGACCTGCTCCAGGTGGCCGACCCGCGCGCGATCCGCCTCGCGCTGATGCGGCACCACTACCGCGCCGGCTTCGAGTGGTACGACACCGACCTCGACGAAGGCGTCGCCCTCCTGCACCGGCTCCACGCCGCGGCGAGCGCGCCGAGTGGGCCCGACCCGCGCCCGTTCGCCGAGCGCGTGCGAGCTGCCCTCGACGACGACCTCGATGCCCCGAAGGCGCTCGAGGCGCTCGACGACCTCGCGTCCGCGGTGCTCTCGGGTGGGTCCGACCCCAGCGCGCCGCAGGCCCTGTGCGACCTCGGCGCGCTCGTCGGCGTGGATCTCACCCGCCCGATCGCCACGCCGTAATCGACGGCCATTCGCCATGGGACGCTCGCTGCCCTCCTGTCTTCGGGTCGGTCCGCTCGCTTCGCGATTCGACGGCCATTCGCCATGGGACGCTCGCTACCCTCCTGTCTTCGGGTCGGTCCGCTC
>JBAZYX010000138.1:0-7660 GCA_041659105.1 Acidimicrobiia bacterium | reverse complement strand
CCACCCCGGCGTCATCTCGTCGCCGCTGGTGGAGCAGGCGCCGCCCGCGGTGCTGGCCCGGCTCGAGCGACTCATGGCCCAGCAGCCGATCCCGCGGATGGGCACGCCCGAGGAGGTGGCGAACCTGGCGCTGTTCCTCGCGTCCGACGAGAGCTCGTACTGCACCGGCGCGCCGTTCGTGATCGACGGCGGCCACATCGCGGGCCCGTACCGCGAGGGTCTCTGGGACTGAGAGACTCGCACGACCCCGCCGCGCACCGGCACCCGCTGCACTCGGAGGTGACCATGTCCGTTCCCGGCTTCACTGGTATCGAGATCCTGCCCGGCGATCCCGCCTACGACGAGGCCCGCGCGGTGTTCAACGGGATGATCGACCGCCGCCCGGCGGTGATCCTCCGGTGCACGAGCGCCGACGACGTCGTGGCCGTGGTGAACCACGCACGCGCCGCCGGCCTCCCGCTCTCCGTCTACGGCGGCGGTCACGCGGTCACCGGGTCGGCCGTCGTGGACGGCGGCATCGTGTGCGACATGCGCGGGATGAAGGGGATCACGGTCGATCCCGACGCGCGGATCGCGGTGGCCGAGGCCGGCCTCACCTGGGGCGAGTTCGACGCCGCGACCCAGGAGCACGGTCTCGCAGTGACGGGCGGACGCGTTCCCACGACCGGGATCGCGGGGCTCGCGCTGGGCAGCGGCAGCGGCTGGCTCGAACGCCGGTGCGGCTTCACCTGCGACAACCTGGTGCGGGCGGAGGTGGTGACCGCCGACGGACGCAGGGTCGTCGCGTCCGCCGACGAGAACCCCGAGCTGTTCTGGGGGCTGCGCGGGGGCGGCGGCAACTTCGGCATCGTGACCGCGTTCCACCTCCGCCTCCACGCGGTGGGCCCGCTCGTGCTCGGCGGGTTGCTGGCGTGGCCGGGCTTCATGGCCGCCGACATCGTGCCCGCGTGGCGCGACTTCATGGCCGACGCGCCCGACGAGCTGGGCACCGCGCTCGCGTTCATCACGGCCCCGCCCGCCGACTTCGTGCCCGAGGAGGCTCGCGGCCACCCCGTGCTCGGAATGGTCGTGTGCTGGTCGGGCGACCTGGCGGAGGGCGAGCAGGCGATCGCGCCGATGCGCGCCCTCGGGCCGGTGGTCGACGTGGTGGCGCCGATGCCGTACGTCGCCCTGCAACAGATCATCTCGGAGGCCAACCCGCACGGGATGCGCAACTACTGGAGCGCGGACTTCCTCGCCGACCTGCCGGGCGACGCGATCGCGACGTTGGTGGCGCACGCCACGAACCCGGTGTCGCCGCTCACCCAGATCCTCCTCGCGCCCGGCGGCGGGGCGATCGCCCGCGTCCCCGACGACGCCGACGCGTTCGGCGAACGCCACGCGAAGTTCAACGTGCACTACCTGTCGATGTGGGCCGATCCGGCCGACGACGAGACGAACATCGCGTACACGCGCGGCCTCGCGGCCGCGATGAAGCCGTGGACCACCGGTGCGGTGTACCTGAACTACATCGGCGACGAGGGCTACGACCGCGTGAAGGCCGGGTTCGGTGCCGAGAAGTACGCGCGGCTCCAGGCGATCAAGGACGCCTGGGATCCCGAGAACCTCTTCCGCCAGAACCAGAACATCCCGCCGACGAGCTGGGCGCCGTAGCGAGGTGTAGCACCCGCGCTCGCGCTAGACGTTCGAGATCACGGTCTGGCGGAACGCCATGCTGCGCGCGCCCTCGGGCACGCGGTCGAGACCGGCGGCCACGGCCGCGACCTCGGGCCCGCACGCGGCGGCGAGCGGGGCGAGGGCGTCGAGGTCGAACCCGTACACCCGGGCCGCGTTGGCGCCGAGCATCGCCGCCACCTCCTCGGTGGGGACGTCCGCGAAGGTCATCCGGATCGCCTCCTCGGAGAAGGGCGCGGTTCCCTCGAGGTGCGGGTAGTCGCTGCCCCACATGATCTTGTCGACGCCGATCCCCTCACGTCGCCGGCAGTCGTCGCGGTGCAGGAAGCTCGCCGCGACCGCGCAGTTGGACTCCCAGTACTCGCTCGGCATCCGCTCGAGCAGCTGCGGCTGCTGGAACCGCAGCTCCCCGACGTTGCCCGCCGCGATCTGGGCGTAGAAGCCGTCCATCGTCATCAGCGCCTGCCGGATCCAGCCGCTGCCCTGTTCGGCGAGCACCAGCCGCAGCGCGGGGAAGCGGTCGAAGACCCCGCTCATGATGAAGGTCCACAGCGGCCGGTGGGAGAACCACGAGGTCTCCATCAGCCACATCGAGAGCGAGGCCGGGTGCTCCCCGTAGTCGGGCGAGTGGCTGCCCGCGTGCGCGTTCACGACCACGCCCCGCTCCGCGCACGCCTGCCACACGGGGTCGTACACCGGCGCGTGCATGGGGGGCAGGGGAGCGCCGGGCGGGATGCCGGGGAGCAGCACGCCGCCCCGCAGGCCGTGGTCGGCGATCCAGTGGACGTCGGCGATCGCCTCGTCGATGTCGTTGAGGAGGATCTGGCCGATCCCCGCGCGCTGCTCGGGGAACTCGGCGCACCACGCCGCGAGCCACCGGTTGTGCGCGCGGAGGCCGGCGAGGCGCAGCGCGAACTCGTTCGGCGAGGGCGCGAGCGAGGTGAGCCCGCCCTTGGGGAAGAACGGCGGGACGGTGTTGGGGTAGAGCACCTCGGCCACGACGCCGTCGGCCTCGAGGTCGCGCATGCGACGCGTGCTGTCCCAGTTGCGGTCGGCGTCGGGCTTGACGAGATCGCCGTACGGGCTCACGTAGGAATCGGCCCACGCGTCGAACTCGTCGAGGTGGCGCGCCTCGAGGAACGGGCGGTAGTCGCGCAGGTCGGCGCCCGCGTGGCAGTCGGCCGAGATGACGACGTAGCGGCCACTCGGGGTGGGCGATGTCGCATTGGTCACCATTGGGTTACCGTACCCCCGTGCAGGACCTCGGGGGGAAGGTCGCCGTCGTCACCGGTGGTGGCGGGGGCATCGGGCGCGCCCTGGGCGAGCGGTTCCTCGCGGAGGGCATGCAGGTCGTCCTCTCCGACATCGACGAGCCGTTGCTGGCGGGCACCGTCGCCGAGCTCACCGGGCGCTACGGCGACGCGGTGGTCGGTGTGCCGAGCGACGTCGCGCAGCTCGAGTCGGTCGAACGGCTGCGCGACGCCACGATCGACGCGTTCGGCACCGCGCACCTCGTGTGCAACAACGCGGGGATCCCGTCGGGCTCCGACGGCGCGTTGTGGGAGCACCACGTGAACGACTGGCGCTGGGCGCTCGACGTGAACGTGCTCGGGGTGGTCAACGGCATCAACACCTTCGTGCCCGTGCTGCTCGCGCAGGGCGAAGGGCACGTGGTGAACACGTCGTCGTCCAACGGCACGTTCGCGCCGCTGTCCAACAGCGCGGTGTACGCCACCACGAAGGCGGCGGTGACCACGATCACGGAGTGCCTGTGGGGGCAGCTGCGCGCGATCGACGCGCCGGTGCAGGCGTCGTTGCTGCTGCCGTCCACGCGCACGCCGGGCGCGCTCGACACCGGGATCTGGCGGCCGGGGCGCAACCGGCCCGAGCGGTACGCGCGCCCGGGCCAGGCGCCGGTCGAGGGTCGCGACGCGCTCACCCCGTTCGTCGAGCAGCTCGAGCAGCACGGCCAGGAGCTGGTCTTCGCGCCGCTCGAAGAGGTCGCCGACATCGCGCTCGAGGGGATCCTCGCCGACCAGTTCTGGATCTACCTCCCGAGCGACCGGTCGCGGGCGACCGTCGACGCACGCGCGGCGTCGATGCGCGACGCGCTCCCGCCCGAGTACCTCGCCGCCCCGTCGCCCTGGAACGTGCCCAAGAAGTAGAGACCACGGAGGGCCGCCGCATGTCGGACCGCTACATGATCATCTCGTCGGACTGTCACGCCGGCCTGCCGAACGAGGAGTACCGCCCCTACCTCGACCCGCAGCACCGTGACGCGTTCGACGCCTTCCTCGCCGAGCGCGAGCTGGCCCGCCAGCAGTTCCAGATCATGGGCAACAAGGAGTTCGAGGAGGAGTGGTTCTCCGAGAACGAGGAGGGGCTGCGCGGCGGCTGGGACGCCGAACGGCGCGACAAGGAGCTCGACGCCGACGGCGTGGTCGGCGAGGTGATCTTCCCGGACGCCGACGCCGTGCTCGGGGGCGCGTCGGCGCCGTTCGGGGCCGGGCTGGGCATGAGCAGCCAGGCCGACCCGGAGCTGCTGATGGCGGGCGCGCGGGCGCACAACCGCTGGCTGGCCGAGCTCTGCAACGCCAGCCCGGAGCGGCGCCGGGGCGTGGCCCTCGTCCCGATCCACCACGGGGTCGACGCCGCGGTCGCCGAGATCCGGCGTGCCCACGACTCGGGGCTGCGGGGCGGGATCCTCATCGCGTCGATGTGGGGCGACAACCCGCCGTACCACGACCGCCGCTACGACCCGGTGTGGGCGGTGTGCGAGGAGCTGCACATGCCGGTGCACACGCACTCGGGCGCGGCCGACCGCGACGCGTATGGCAGCGGTCCCGGGTTCGTGGGGATGTACACGACCGAGGTGCGCTTCTGGGCCGCGCGCCCGATCCACTTCATGATGTTCTCCGGCGTGTTCGAGCGGTTCCCCGGGCTGCGGTTCGCGGTCACCGAGTGCGGCGCGTTCTGGGCCGCCGACCTGCTCTGGCTGATGGACATGGTCTACGACGGCGACCACGGCACCAAGAAGCTCGCGCGCGACGCGTTCGGCGACCTCACGATGCGCCCGAGCGAGTACTTCGACCGCAACTGCGGCCTCGGCGCGGCCAACACCCGCCGGCGCGACCTCACCCGCCGCTACGAGATCGGCATCGACAACATCATGTGGGGCAACGACTTCCCGCACCCCGAAGGGACCTGGCCCCACACGGCCGAGTTCCTGCGCAGCGCGTTCTGGGACATCCCCGTCGACGAGACGGCGCGGATGCTCGGGCTCGCGGCCGGGGAGTTCTACGGGTTCGACGTCCCCGCGCTCCAGCCGATCGCCGATCGCATCGGTCCCACTCCCGACGACCTCGGGCAGACCACCCCGGACGCCGTCGCCGCGCGCGAGAGGTGGAGCGACCTGCGCGAGGCCGGGCGGCCGTGGGTCAGCCGCGTCGAGGCCGTCCCCGTCGGCACGAAGACCACCCGCGTCTTCTGAGCCGGCTCCGTTCCCGCGTCAACCGTCTCGTCCCCGGAGGTCCCGTCATGATTCGCTACTCCGCCCTCACCCAGGAGCCCGAGCCGGTCGACCTCGGCCCCGATGGCCCGAAGATGTGGTCCAACAACCTCGTCGCCTTCTACGAGACGGACCCGGACGTGATCGCCTCGGTGCTCCCGCAACCGCTGGAGCCGACCGAGCCGCTCGTGCGTGTCAACATGGCGCGCGTCGACATGCCGGGGATGGCCGAGCCGCTCGAGGCCGGCACGTTCTCGGTCGCGTGCCGCCACGGTGAGCTGCACGGCTACTACGACCTGCTGATGCTCATGAGCACCGAGAGCGCGGTGGTGGGCGGGCGCGAGACGTTCGGCGAGCCCAAGAAGATCGGCCGCATCTCGCTCGAACGGCGCGGGGAGGGCGTGGGCGCGGAGATCGTCGGGGTGATGCAGCGCAAGGGCGTGGACATCGTCGAGATCCGCGGCGCGGTGGCCGAGGTGCTCGCGCCCGGGCCGGTCCAGGAGCGCTTCGCCTTCTACTACAAGTTCATGCTCGACCCCCAGGGCGGCGGCTTCGACCACGACCCGACGTTCGTGCACGTGCGCCGCACGCAGGAGGACCGGCTCGCCGAGCGGGTCGAGGGCACGGTCACGCTCCGCGACTCGGCGTTCGACCCGGTGGCCGACCTGCCCGTGCGCTCGGTGGTGAGCGTGGTCTTCACCGAGAACCACCAGACCCAGACCGGCACGATCGTGGGCACCGTGCCGGGCGACTGGCTCTGGCCCTACCGCCACCAGCGCTACGACGGCCTCATCTCCCGGCTCGCCCCCGCCGCCACGTAGCCCCGCGGCGCGGGCCCGAGCCGAGGCGGGCGCGGGCGCCCCACGGCGGTACGGTCGCGGGGTGCAGATGCAGGTCGCGTTCTTCCTCCTCGTGCTGGCGCCGGTGCTGCTGATCGTGCTCCCGCTGGCCTTCGCCTACCTCCGCGACCGCCGCCGGAGCGCGGCCCGAGCCGCCGCCCGCAGCGGCGGGTCCGCCTCCGGGGTCACGTCCACGACCTGACCCGCGTCGGCCCCGGGTCAGTGCCCGTGGGCCATGGGCTGGGTCATCGCGCCGGACGTGTCGGACCAGTCGACGGTCGGGAGCCCGAGCTCCACCCGCCGGCGGTTCATCTGCGCGATCTCCGTCCGCTGGACGGTCGCGATCGTGGACGCGAGCCGGTGCACGCGCGGGTTCCTGCCGTCGACCATCGCCTGCTCGGCCATCGCGATGCCGGCCGCGTGGTGCACGATCATCAGCCGGGTGAACACGTCGTCGGCCGCGACCCCGCGGGCCGCGCGGAGTGCGGTGAAGTCCGCCTCGGTGGCCATGCCGGGCATGTCGGCCACGTCCGTGGGCATGCCCATCCACTCCATCACCACGTCGTCGGTCGCGATGGCCGGCGAGCCCGCGTCGTCGATGAGCAGGTTCATCATCGCCATCTCGGCCGACTGCCCGGTGACGATCTCGCGGGCGTAGTGCGACACGAGGAGGTCGTGCTGGACGGCCAGGTAGTCGAGACCGAGCGACACCGCGCCGTTGTGATGGACGGTCATGTCGGCGAGGAACCCGGCGTCCGCGTCGTTGAAGCTCTCGGCGCCGTCGCGCTGGCCGAGGTGCCAGCCGACCGCGCCCGCCGCGAGGCACAGGACGAGCGCGAGGACGAGGGTCTGGGCGATCCCGAACGGCCAGCGCCGCGGTGGTGCCTCGCTCGTCACTCCGCCCAGCGTACGCAGGCGATCGGCGGGAGGTCGGAGCTGACGAGGCTCCACGCGTCGCCGGCGTCGTCGCTCGCCCACAGCGACCCGGTGGTGCTCCCGAGCGCGAGGCGGTCGCCGTCGGCGTCCACGTCGAGGGCGTGCCGGTACACGAGGTGGTACGCGTGCCGGTCGGGGAGTCCGCGGTCGAGCACCGCGAACGACTCGCCGCCGTCCCGGGTGCGGGTGACGACCATCCGGCCGTCGACGGGGATGCGCATCTCGTCCTTCTGCGCCGGCACGAACCACGCGGTCTGCGCGTCGTGCGGATGGGCGGCCACCGCGAAGCCGAACACCGACGGCGCGACGTCGGTGATCTCCGTCCAGGTCGAGCCGCCGTCGACCGACCGGAACATGCCGTTGTGGTGCTGGCACCACACGACGTCGGGCGCGCTGGGGCAGCGGGCGAGACGGTGCGGGTCCTGCGCGACCGGCTCGAGCTCCTGTCCGGGCGGCATGTACTCGTTGCGCATCCCGGTGCCGACGGTCCACGACGCGCCCGCGTCGTCGCTGCGCCAGGCCCCGCCGATCGAGACGCCGACGAGGAGCGTGCCTGCGTCGCGCGGGTCGACGCACACGGAGTGGATGCCCGCGTAGTCGTAGCCGCCGCCGCTCCAGGACGTGCGGCTCGGGTCGTCCCACAGCGACCGCACGAGCGACCACGAGTCGCCCCGGTCGTTGGACACGAACAGCCCGCCCGGGA
>JBAZYX010000137.1:0-7985 GCA_041659105.1 Acidimicrobiia bacterium | reverse complement strand
GACGTCACGAGCACTGCGCACTCGCCGTCGACCTCGATGGTGCAGTCGGCAGCGCGGAACGGCTCGACGACGAACGGCGCGGCGAGGTACTCCTCCAGCGTGAGGGGGCGCGCCCGGGCGGCGCGCGGGTTCGCCGTGGCGTACGCGCGCTGGGCCATGACGACCGCAGCGAGGTCCGACGCGTCCTGCCCGGTCTCGGCGAGGAACCGCCGGGCCCACATCGCCACGTACATGAGGTAGGCGTCGTACCCGATCGGGTACCGGAACGGGCCACCGCTCCCCGCGAACTGCATCGCGCCCACGCGGCTCCCGCTGCGCCCGTTCAGCGCCCGGTACACCAGCACGTTGGCGGCCCGGCCCGTCTGGACCGCCGCGGCGGCGAGGCCGACCATGTGGCAGGGCGCCTGGCCACCGAGATCGAGGTCGATCGCGAGGCGCAGCTCCGCCAGCGCGAGCGCGGTCGCCACGGCCAGGCACGGGACGGAGTCGTGCAGGAGGCTGAAGCTGACGATCCCGTCGACGTCCTCGACGTTCAGGCCGGCGTCGTCGATCGCCCCGAGGCACGCCTCGCGCGCGAGCGACAGCACGCTGCGGCCCGAGGCACGCGAGAAGGGCGTATAGCCCACACCGGCGATGGCGGCATCGATCATCGTGCGGACTCCGCGGGCGCGAAGCGGAGCTCGGTCCATCCGTCGTGGTCGACGTATCGGGCGGCGAGGGCGAGGCCGATCGTCACCGCCGCGGGGTCGGCCTCCAGCCGGGCGAAGACCCGGCACGACTCGGTCAGCTCGACCGTGGCGACCGTGTACGGCACGTCGCCGGCGTGGCGGTCGTCGAAGGCGCGGTGGACCGTGATCCACGAGTACACCTGGCCGGTCCCGACCGCGTCGACGATCGTCGTGGCGGGATCACCGCACCACGGGCACGACGGCATCGGGACGACGCGGTGGCGACCGCACGCGCCGCACTGCTCGAGGCGGATCCGGCGCTCGGCGAGGGCGCGCCAGTACTCGACGCTCGGGTCGTCGGCCGCCACACCCGGAGGGGTGGGCACCCCGGCGCCGGTCATCGTCCGGTGAAGCGCGGCGGGCGCTTCTCGGCGAACGCCTGGAGACCTTCGCGGGCATCGGCGGACGTCAGGCAGTAGACGTTGTTGCGGTCCCGCTCGAAGCGGAGCCCGGCGCTCTCGGGGCCGTTGTCGGTCCACACGGACTGGAGGACCTCCTTCGCGTTCGCGAGGCCGAGCGGACTCTTGCCCGCGATCGACCGGGCCAGCTCGAGGCCCGTCACGAGCAGCGCTTCGTCGGCGACGACGCGGTTGACGAGGCCCCAGGCCGCGGCCTCGTCGGCGTCGAGCAGGCGACCGGTGAAGATCAGCTCGGCGGCGCGCTCGCGTCCGATGGTGCGGGGGAGCAGGGTGAGCACGCCGCCGCCGCCCATCTGCCCGAAGTTCAGGTGGCCGTCGCCGATCCGCGCCGATCGCGCCGCGATCGCGAAGTCGCAGCTGAGGAGGAGCTCCAGCCCACCGGCGACGGTGACGCCGTTCACGAGTGCGATCACCGGCACGGGGAGCTGCCGGAGCCGTCCGAACGTGGTGTGGAGGTCCTCGACGAATCGGGGAAACGCCACGGGGTCGCGCTGCAGCGTCAGGTAGCGCTCGAGGTCGCCGCCTGCGCTGAAGGCGCGGCCGGTTCCGGTGACGAGCACGCACCGCACGTCGGAGTCGGCGACGATGTCGTCGATCGCCCGGTCCAGCGCGCGGATGGTCTCGCCGTCGATCGGGTTGAGCTTCTCCGGACGGTTGAGTCGGATCACCGCCGCGCGGTGCGGCGCGTCGTCGACGAGCGCCTCGCGCGTGACGAGCACCTCGGCGTCTCGACTCATGACCGGTCCTCGGGGACGAGGCCGCGCAGGAGCTCGTGCTTCTGCACCTTGCCCGACGCGGTCGTGGGGAGCGCGTCCATGACCTCGAGGCGCTCGGGCAGCTTGTAGGTCGCGAGCCCGGCCGCGCGCAGGCGCGCGGTGGCGGTGTCGAGATCGAGTGCTGCACCGGGGCGGAGCACGACACACGCGCAGGCCCGCTCGCCGAGGCGTGGATCCGGGAGCCCCACCACGGCGGCGCGCTCCACTTCGGGGAGGGCCATCAACATCTCCTCGATCTCCCGCGGCGCGATGTTGATGCCGCCACGGATCAGGATCTCCTTCTTGCGCCCGACGACGGTGACGTAGCCGCCGGGGTCCAGGGTGACGATGTCCCCCGATCGCACCCAGCCGTCCGGACCGAAGGTGTCGGCGGTGCGCTCGGGGTCGGCGAAGTAGCCGACGCACGTGTTCGGCCCGCGGACGAGGAGCTCGCCCGGTTCGCCCGGCGCCGGTGGGCTGGCGTCCTCGTCGCGGAGCGCCAGCTCGACTCCGCTCATGGCCATCCCGTCGGTGTGGAGGCGCTTGGCCGCGGGGGACGACGGCCGGTTCCACGTCGCGACCAGGACCTCCGTCGAGCCGTACAGCCGCAGGACGCCGATCCCGTGGGCCTCGGCCGCCGCCACGAGGTCGGGGGGTACGGGAGCACCGCCGCAGCCGAAGGCACGAAGCGAGTCGAGCCGCATGCCGCGGCGATCGGCGACGCCGACGAGGTCCTGGAGGAACGTCGTCGCCGCGAGCGTGTAGGTGCAGCGCTCGCGGGCCACGAGCGCGGCGGCGTCGTCGCCGTTCCAGATGTCCTGGAGCACGAGCCGGAGCCCGTGGAACAGCGCGAACCGCAGCCCGTAGTTGAACCCGGTCGAGTGACCCACCGGCGAGGGCATCCACACCACGTCGTCGGGGCCGAGGCCGAGATCGGCGTACGCCACGCGCAGGCTGAACCCGACGGTCTGCTCCGTGTGCATGATCGCCTTGGGGCTGGCCTCCGTACCCGAGGTGAAGATCAGCTCGGAGACGGCGCCGGGGACCGCGGCTGCGGGCGGTCCGGGAGCCTCGGCCAGCGCGTCGACGAAGCGGGCGTCGCCTCCGCCGTCGCCGTCGTCGACGACGAGGTGGAGCGCCGCGACCCCGGTGCGCTCGCGCACCTCGTCGACCAGCGCGCAGTGGTCGAAGCCCCGGTACTCGGCGGGAGTCACGATCACGCGCGGTTCCGCCCGCCGGAAGACGTCGGTGAGCTCGCGGGCCCGGTAGTTGGGGAGCAGCGGGTTCACCACGGCGCCGAGCGCCTGGACCGCGACCGCGGCGACGGCGGCTTCGTACCGGTTGGGGAGCTGCACGGACACGACCGTGCCCGGGGTCACGGCGGCGGCGCGCAGGAAGCCGGCGAGCCGGAGCGCGTCGTCGTTGAGCCGCGCGTAGGTGTAGGTGCCCCGTGCGTCGACGACGGCCACGTCGCCGGGGCGGGCCGCGGCCCAGCGCGCGACCCGGGCGGCGAGCGTCTCGGTGCGCCAGTGCCCGTCCCGCTCGTACGCGGCGCGCCGCTCGGCGGGCGTCACGACGTCGCGCACGGCCTCGGTTCGGGACGAGCAGCGCGCGGCCAGACCGGACACGGGCCCCTTTGTATTCTTTCCTTACTATCTTTGCAAGTACATGGCGCTCGGGCCGGGACGGGGTCGGAGATATGGTCGGACGCATGCCGCGCGTCCTGCCGCCCGACCTCGTGGAGCCGGTGGTGCGCGGGCTCGTCGGATCGGTCGACGTCGACGGTGCCCCGACCGACGAGCAGCTCGCGGTGCTGCGGGCGGTGACCGTCCACCTGTGGGAGCGACCCGACCTCGACCCCGCGGTCGTCGTCCCGCTCGGGCCCGACGAGACCGCGGCGGCGCTGACCGACGCGGGCACCCGTCGGCGCTTCCACGAGGTGATGTTCGCGATCGAGATGTGCCGTCATCCGATGACCCGGACCCAGGTCGATCGGGTGGAGGCGTACGCGGCTGCCCTCGGCGTGGGGGGCGCCGACCTCGTGATGTTCCGCGATCTCGTCGAGCGCGGGGCGGCCCGGGCCGCGGCCGACTTCAGCCGCTTCTTCGACGACATGATCCCGGCCCGCTCCGAGCCGAGCCTGCGGAGCATGACCGACCACGAGCCGGCACCCGATCCCGCGCTGGTTGCCCGACTCGACGCGCTCCACGAGCTCCCCGAGGGCTCGTTGGGCTGGTCGTTCGTCGAGTTCTACCGGCGGAACGGGATCACGTTGCCCGGCGTCGAGGGCTCGCCGCTCGATCCGCTGTACGTGGCGCACGACATGATCCACGTCATCGCCGGCTTCGCCCCGACCGGGGAGGCCGAGATCGCGCTCGGCGGGTTCCAGGTCGCGATGGACGACAACCCCACCAACTCGTTCGCCTTCCTGTCGCCGCTCATCGTGCACGAGGCCGGGTTCGCGGGGATCGACACGGTCGAGAAGACCGCCGGAACGCTGGCGCGTCCGTACGCCGCGGAGCTGCTCGGCCGTTCACTCGCCCGCGGCGCCGCCACGACGGGCGACTTCGCCTTCGTCGACCACTTCGCGCTCGCCCCACTCCCGCTCGCAGCGGTCCGGGCCCGGTTCGGAGTCCGCCCGCCGGCCGACCCCGACGACGGGCACCACGTGTTCTGGTAGCGGCGCTCGTCAGCTCTCGAGGTCGACCTCGATCTCGTCGGCAGTCGGGGTCGGCGCTCCGGGCGTGTGCGTCTCGTACATCCGAACGAGGACGACGACGCCCGACGCGGCGGTTATCGCGGCGACCGCCCAGATCGCGAACCGGATGTCGAAGGCATCGGCGAGGAACCCGGCGAGGAGGGCACCGACGGCGAAGCCCGCATCGCGCCAGAGCCGGTAGATGCCGACGGAGCGCGCCCGCCAGGAGGGGTGGGCGACGTCGCCGATCGCGGCGAGGAGCGTCGGGTACACCATGGCGGTCCCGGCGCCGAGCAGGATCGCTCCGAGCGCCCAGATCGCGAAGCCGTGGGTCGCGGCGATGAGGCCGATGGCGGCGGCCTGGAGGAGCATGCCGCCCACGATGAACGGCTTGCGTCCGATGCGGTCGGAGAGCCCGCCGGTGACGAGCTGGCCGAGGCCCCAGACGGCGGGGTAGAGCGCGGCGAGGATCCCGATGCGCGCGATCGACAGTCCCGCGGCCGCGAAGTACAGGGGGAAGAGGCCCCAGGCGAGGCCGTCGTTGAGGTTGTTGACGAGCCCGGCCTGGGAGCACGCCGACAGCGCCTTCTCGTGGAACGAGGTGAGCGCGAAGACCTCGCGGGTGGTGAGGTCGCCGTGGAGCTGGCCATCGCGGGTTCGGTGCATGGCGGCTTCGTGCTCTGCATGGCCCTTGGTCTCGTGCACGAACATGGTCGAGAGACCGAGGCCGAGCGCGGCGTAGGCGATGCCGAGGTAGAACGGCTCGGGGCGGAGGCCGTAGCGCGAAGCCAGGAAGCCGGTGGCCAGCGCCGTGACCGCCACCGCGCCGTAGCCCGCGGCTTCGTTGAACCCCATCGCGAGACCCCGCTTCGCAGGGCCGACGAGGTCGATCTTCATGATCACGGTCGTCGACCAGGTGAGCCCCTGGTTCACCCCGAGCAGGACGTTGGCGAAGATCACCCAGCTCCACGACGGCGCCCAGATGAGGATCAGCGGGATCGGGATGGCGACGAGCCATCCGGCGACGAGGACCGGCTTCCTGCCGAAGCGGTCCGAGAGCGTGCCGGCGAAGAAGTTGGTCGCGGCCTTGACGATGCCGAACGCCACGATGAACGTCAGCGTGGACGAGAACGCGGTGAGCCCGAACTCGCGCTCGGCGAGGAGCGGGAGCACGGTGCGTTCCTGGCCGATCATGCCGCCGACGAGGGCGTTCACGGCTACGAGCAGCACGAACTGCGCCAGGTTCTCCCGCAGGCCCAGCCGCGGCGGTGCCTTCGGCGTCGACGACGGATCGGTGCTGTTCATCAGCCGGTCTGCAAGGGCAGGCCTCGTGCCCTGCTCCAGGTGTCGGGCCCGCCGTCGAGGACGTCAGCCGCGTCGCCGAGGGCCGCGAGGAGGCTCGCTGCGGTCATCGCTCGTTCACCGTGACCGCACATCACCGTGACGGGAACCGGCCCGACATCGGTCTTCGCGATCGACCCGAGCTCGACGTTCACCGCCCCGGGGACGTGCCCGGCCGCGAACTCGTTCGCCTGGCGGACGTCGACGAGATCGGCGCGCACGTCCGAGGGTCCGACGAGCTCGATTCGGCGGGTCTCGCGACCGGAGGCCCGCCACGCCTCGACCCCGCCGGTGAGGATGCCGGCCAGGTTCTCCTGGCCGACGTCGAGACACTGGCGGACCGCCTCGTCGCGCGGTTGGTCGTCGTCGAGCACGAACACGATCGGTCGAGTGGGCTCGACGAGCCAACCGACCCACGTCGCGAAGGTGGGCCGCAACACGTTGGAGATGGAACCCGGGAGATGCCCTTCGGAGAACCGCTCGATGCTCCGGCCGTCGACGACGACGGCCCCTGCGGCGACCATCGCATCGACGTCCTCGGGCGTGAGCTCGGCGAGGGTGGGGAGCGAGTCGTAGGGGGCGGGTCCGCGCCGGTTGACCTCGGGCAGGCGGGCGAACGTACGTGGGGAACGTGCCGAAGCCGGCGAGCAGGCGCGCGACGAACTCGTCTTCGTCGGTCAGGCGGAACAGTGCGTTCGTCCGACGCTCCTGGCCGAGGGTGCTGGTTCGGTCCGCCGATCCGGGGGCAGAGCAGAACGAGCCGGCACCGTGCGTGGGATAGACGGCCAGCTCGTCGGGGAGTGCGTCGAAGCGGCGGAGCCCGCGGAACATCTCGTGCGCCAGGGGCTCGGCGAGCTCCGCTCCGCACAGGTCAGTGCGGCCGACCGCGCCCACCATCAGCGAGCCGCCCGAGAACAACGCGGCGGGGGCGTCGCGCTCGTTCACGAGGTAGGCGTGGTGGTCGGGCGTATGACCCGGAGTCGCAACTGCGATCAGCTCGATCCCCGGGGCGAGCTCGACGTGGGCGCCGTCGGTGAGGGGCCGGTGCGGCGACGCGAGCCGAGACGCCGCGGGCGCGAGGAACACGACGTTGCGGCGACGGACCAGGCCCGGGCTCCCGGTCACGTAGTCGGCGTGCGAGTGCGTGTCGACGGTCCAGGCGAGACGAAGCCCGAGCCGGTCGGCGAGCTGCTCCTGGACGTCGGGGAAGCGCGGGGGATCGACGAGCGCGGCGGAACCGTCGCCGAGATCGACCAGGTACGACGAGTGGCCGAGGCCCTCGTCCACGAACGCGTGGACCCGCATCATCCTCGCAATCCTCAAAGAAGTTCTTGAACACTCGCGCCCGGTTCGCTAGGTTGTCAAGAAGTCGCTTGAAGATGGGGACGGGATGGGTGATCGGAGAGCGAAGGACGACCTGTTCGACGGGTTCGCGGAGGTGGCCAAAGCGATGGGCAACGGCCGCCGGGCCGAGCTGATCGACGTCCTCGCCCAGGCCGAGCGTCATGTCGACGAGCTCGCGGCCGAGATCGGTCAGACCGTGGCGAACACCTCGTTCCACCTGCGCGTGCTCGCCGGCGCGGGGCTGGTGATGACGCGGCGGGACGGGACCCGGATCTACTACCGCCTCGCATCGGAGCGCGTCGGCGATCTCTGGGCCGCGTTGCGTGATGTGGCGGCCGCGCACCACGCCGAGATCGACTCCCTCGCGAACGCCTACCTGGGACGCCGCGACCAGCTCGACGCGATCACACGTGACGAGCTCGCCGCGCGCATCGACGTCGGCGAGATCATCATCGTCGATGTGCGGCCCGGCGCCGAGTACGCCGCCGGCCACATCCGCGGCGCACGATCGATCCCTGCGAACCGACTGGCT
This sequence comes from Acidimicrobiia bacterium, assembly GCA_041659105.1. Classification (GTDB taxonomy): domain Bacteria; phylum Actinomycetota; class Acidimicrobiia; order IMCC26256; family PALSA-555; genus CAIUKV01. Next base: position 168 of record JBAZYX010000137.1, on the reverse strand, counting down.
CGCGAGCTCTCCACGCTTCCCGCGGACGTAGAGGTCGTCGCCTACTGCCGCGGTCCCTACTGCGTCTTCGCCGACGACGCCGTACGCCTGCTCCGGCGACGGGGTCGAATCGCGCGCCGCCTCGAGGACGGATTCCCGGAATGGCGCAGCGCTCGCCTCCCGGTCGAG